>NZ_JAEMNZ010000002.1:0-339544 GCF_016461625.1 Devosia sp. MC532
GCTGGGGAGGCCGAAAGGACGCGCCCAATGGCCCGAATGCCGGTGCCGTTGAGATACATCTGAACGGCCTGCGCTTTTGTCTGAGCGCTGAATTTAGGGGCGCGATCAGTAAAGTACCGACCACACTCCTTACAGCTAAATCGCTGGTAACCCGCCTTGAGACCGCGCTTGACCGTGGCAGTGCTAGAACAATCTGGACAATCCATCTCAAACCCTCCGGCAAATCACCCCCAAGCAGTCAAACTAGAATCCCAAATGAGCAAGTTGTAAACAGTCCCCTAATAGGGGGAGGGATGGCATTGAGCCGGCCGCGTAGCCGCCACAAACACCGGCCGACCCCTCCCTCGCTTGCGGGGGAGGTTGGGTGGGGGCGACCATGCGTGACCAGATCAAGTTTGCACAAAGCCTAAGGCGCAACCAGACCGACGCTGAACGCCAGTTTTGGGCGCTGCTTTATCCGTGGAGAGAGCAGGGAATACACTGGCGGCGGCAGGCGCCTATTGGCCCATACGTGGTCGATTTCTGCTGCAGGCGGATAAAGCTGGTTGTCGAGATTGATGGCGATAGCCATTCATCCGACGCGGAACTTGTGCACGACGCGACGCGGACGGCTTATCTCGAACGCCAAGGTTTTACGGTTCTCCGCTTGACCAATGTTGACGCGTACGAGAGCCTTGAGGGTGTCTTCAGTGTGATGTGCCGCGTTCTTGGCACCCCCACCTAACCTCCCCCTAGTAGGGGGAGGGATGGCATCGAGTGTGTCTGGGTAGTGGTGACGGCCACAGGCCTAGCCCCTCCCTCGCTTGCGGGGGAGGCTGGGTGGGGGGAATGCAGTTGCAGGTCAGCGCTGCGCAGGGTTGCCAGTGGTGAAGCGCTTTAGACACAGAAGATGTTTCGGGCGTGTTGTGCCGAGTGCCCGCTCCCCCTCAGGAAGGGGGAGAGATCGCATCGAGGCGGTCGCCCGTGCCGTGAAACTAGCCTAGGCTCGCGCCCGTAGGGTTGAGCACTCCGCTATCGCGGTTGCAGAGATACGCGCCCTTCTTCGTGAAAGCGAGCGATCGTGATAGCCCGCCGGTAAATGGCGAGAGCTAGCTTTGCAAATACTACAGGTCGGTCAGCGCAAATAGCCTGAATATGATCCAGGTTAGGAAGTCCAGATGCTCTAAAGATCTCCATGGACATTTTATGAGCGTGCGCTTCCATTACATCGTTGCTGAAATTTAATCTCTTCTTGCCAAGAGCGCCTTCGCGTTGGAGCGTAGAGTAAAGATTTTTGGAGACTTCGCGTAGGTGTTCGCCTCCATCGCCGAAATCTTTGATGATGTTATCTACTAGTCTTAGCGGGCCCGCGTCCCCCCTAACGTCAATCCGTCCGGGCGACGCATATTGTATGCGGGACACCCTCAAGGGATAGGTATCGTTTGCCGCCTCACCGAGGTCTTTAAAGCTGTTGCGGTAAGAACCGCCACCTTGAAACGAATATGAGGTCAGTGCTGCTTCAAGCTTCTCTTCCGCTAAAGCATTATCATCGGCCACGTCCGCAATCGCGAATAAGGAATACAAGTCGGATAGTCTTGCGTAAAACCTAGAGAAGTCGGTGGTCGTCCATTTGCCGTCGATGAAATAGGTGTGGGTCGCGGATATTGATTCTTGTTGGTTGATATATTTTTGCGTGTGGTTTCTTGAGAAGAATCCTGATTCAGGAATGTATTTTTCTCTAGTTTCTTGAACTGACTGAATGTATTTTAAGTGAAAGTAATCATTTTTTGTTTTTGCAATGTCGAAGACATAAGTTCTTAAAGTGGACTTTTTCTCCATTAAATATCGGAGGTCAAAGTACTCGTTCAGGTAAAGTGTGAAGTCCTTTTTTGAGATGCCACTTGCAAGGAAGGGGATATCATAACCGGAAATTTCGTCATCGATAGGGACACAAATATACATCCCTCCCTTATTCGATTCCAAAAGGACCACCTGCGGTCCGTCGTATTCGACAAGCGTCTGGACGTATTTAGCGTACGCGCTGGGAAACGAGACTTTAATCGCCATTTTATGCTTCCTCGAAACCCAGTACCTTCGGCTGTGGTGCGTGCTTGAAAGCCCAAAGATGGAAGTGAACCGTATCAGCGTCATTCGGCGCTACGACACCGTTGTCATTGTCCAATTCAACGCGAGCGAAGAAACGGTATTTCCGTTTCAGCTTTTTTAAGCGGAAGAAGTCGCGAGCGCGCCGCAGAGGATCATCTTCACTCTCATCGTACGCCAATAATGAACACGAAGCCCAGCCGCATTCGTCGACCGTCACTGGTCTAGGCTCTTTAAGCTCAAGTTGTGAACAAAATGTATTTGGAGTTATTTCTGTATCTGGAACCAGCCTTAGATAGCGGCCTGGTCTGGGCGCTGCAACCGCAGGCGGGCACTGGTGCGGTAGATCGATCTTCCACGTTGTCAAATTACTATCCCCCCCTTATTTTTAGAGGTGGATACGAAATTTATAGAAAACTAACAAGTAGATTTCAGTCGTGCAGTAATGTCGTCATTCGTTGTTCATGTTAGCTTTGTATTGGCAAAAACAGAACTGCGATATGTATGTGCGGCTGAAATACAAAAATACTTGGCAATAGCTATATGTTCTAGATATTCGGCGCGTTGCCGCGGCATAGTGCGTCGATCACTACCTTTCTAAGCCTCCATTGGGTCGACGCCGTCCAGCGCGTCCAGTTCCATCTCCCGCAGGCGTTTTACTTCGTCGCGCAGTCTTGCGGCTTTTTCGAATTCGAGGTTGGTGGCGGCTTCGCGCATTTCTTTTTCGAGGTCTTTGATGACCGTCGCAAGGTTGTCGCCGGTGACGATCTTTTCCTTGCCGTCCTTGGTCTTGCCAATCGAGATGGTGACGTGGTCGCGGTCGGCGACGCTGTCGGTGATGTCGTTAATGCGTGCCTTGACCGACTGCGGCGTGATGCCGTTGGCGAGGTTGTATGCGACCTGTTTTTCGCGACGGCGATTGGTTTCGGCCAAGGCCCGTTCCATTGAGCCCGTCACCTTATCCGCGTAGAGAACCACGCGGCCGTCGACGTTACGCGCGGCGCGGCCGATGGTCTGGATCAGTGAGGTTTCCGAGCGGAGGAAGCCTTCCTTATCGGCGTCGAGAATGGCGACGAGACCGCATTCGGGAATGTCGAGACCTTCGCGGAGCAGGTTGATGCCAACCAGAACGTCAAAGGCACCAAGGCGAAGATCGCGAATGATTTCAATACGTTCGATGGTGTCGACGTCCGAGTGCATATAGCGGACGCGAATGCCTTGCTCGTGCATGTACTCGGTGAGGTCTTCCGCCATCTTCTTGGTGAGAACCGTACACAGCGTACGGTAGCCGGTTTTGATGGTTTGGCGGATTTCGTCGATGACGTCGTCGACCTGATGGGTGGCCGGGCGGATTTCCACTGGGGGATCGATGAGGCCCGTCGGGCGAATGACCTGTTCGGCGAAAACGCCGCCGGTCTGGTCCATTTCCCATGAGCCGGGCGTGGCCGAGACATAGACAGACTGCGGGCGCATGGCGTTCCACTCCTCGAAGCGGAGCGGGCGATTGTCCATGCAGGAGGGCAGGCGGAAGCCGTATTCGGCAAGGGTCGCCTTGCGGCGCAAGTCGCCACGATACATGGCGCCGAGCTGGCCGATGGTGACGTGGCTTTCGTCGACAAAGACGAGGGAATTGTCTGGCAGGTATTCGAAGAGGGTCGGTGGCGGCTCGCCCGGCTTGCGGCCGGAGAAGTAGCGCGAATAGTTTTCAATGCCTGCGCAGGAGCCAGTGGCTTCCATCATTTCGAGATCGAAGAGGGAGCGCTGTTCGAGGCGTTGCGCTTCGAGGAAGCGACCAGCGCCGTTGAGTTCCTGCAGGCGCGCGGCGAGATCGGCTTTGATCTGCTTGATCGCCATGTTCATCGTCGTGCGCGGGGTGACGTGGTGAGAATTGGCGTAGACGCGGATGAAGGTCAGGTCGGCAGATTTTTTGCCTGTTAGAGGGTCAAACTCGGTGATCGCCTCGACCTCATTGCCGAAGAGGGAGACGCGCCAGGCAGCAGCTTCATAGTGGGCCGGGAAGATTTCGACCGTATCGCCGCGCACACGAAACGTGCCGCGGACGAAGCCGGTATCGCCGCGCTTATATTGCAGGGCGACGAGCTTGGCGAGCAGCTGGCGATGGTCGATGTTTTCGCCTTTTTGCACGTCGATGGTCATGGCGGTGTAGTCTTCCACCGAGCCAATGCCGTAGATGCAGGAGACCGAGGCGACGATGATCACGTCATCGCGTTCGAGGATCGCGCGGGTGGCCGAGTGGCGCATGCGGTCGATCTGCTCGTTAATGGTCGACTCTTTTTCGATATAGGTGTCGGTGCGCGGGACGTAGGCTTCCGGCTGGTAGTAGTCGTAGTAGGAAACGAAATACTCGACGGCGTTGTCCGGGAAGAAGCCTTTGAACTCGGAATAGAGCTGGGCGGCCAAGGTCTTGTTGGGCGCAAGGATCAGCGCGGGGCGCTGAGTGCGGGCAATGACTTGGGCAGCGGTGAAGGTTTTGCCCGAGCCGGTAACGCCGAGCAGCACCTGATCGGTTTCGCCGTTCTCAATGCCTTCCACCAGCTCGGCAATCGCCGTGGGCTGGTCGCCGGAGGGCGTGTAAGTGGTGTCGAGGCGGAAGGGCAGGGAGGCGCCGCGTTTGGCCGGACGCTCGGGCCGATGCGGCATCCAGGGGGCCGAGCCTTCCACTTCTTTACGGCCATGCAGAATGATCTGCTCCAGCGCCTTCACCGTTGCGGTGACGCCGACGGTGGTCGCATTGGAGACGTCTTCGTTGTTGCGGGCCTTGTTCTTTTTGACCGAGGCGTTGAGCTGAGCGCGGATATTTTCTTGCGCTTCCTCATTCGCCGGCATGTTGGCGGGCATGTGATTAAAGCCGGCCTGTGCGGCTTCCCCAAGCCCCGAAAAATCGACACGATCAACGGCGTTGATCTTCGTCTTAGACGTCTTTTTCGACATGCCGGTAGCGGTGTCGTGGCTGGCCTTGGTGGTGCGGCGCTTTTCGAGGGCAGTGAGCTTTTTGGCGGCAGCTTTTTCGGCCTTTTCAGCTTCCTTGGCAGCGGCCTTTGCTGCAGCGTCCTTCTTGTCGGCCTCCGCCAAAGCCTCGCGGTCCATGCGGACTTTGTTCTTCATGCGCTCGGCATAAAGCGGCTTGCTGGCGGCAATGTCTTCGGCCTTTTCGATCTCGGCGAAAAACTCATCGATGGAGAATTCAGCTTTACCGGGGCGAGGAGATTTGTCGGCCATAGGAAACCCTAAACTGAACGTGGCGCAGAGGCGCTGCCGGAATGGGCGGCGATTCTGAGTTTTTCACCGATGATGCGATGGCACTGATATGGGACGTGTAGCCAGCAACTTCAATATTGATGTCAGTGTAGCTGCGAACGAACAGAGAGGGAACCATGCTGCTGACAGGGTATGTCAGGAAGGGCGTGCGGTGTCTTGTCGAGGCGTGAGAGGTGGCGAGCGGCCACCCCCAGTGCGTTAGCGCCGCGCAGACTTGTGAGCGCGGGCGATGTTGGCAATTAATTCGGTGCGCGTTTGATGGGCGTGGGCGCCCCAAGCGGGTTGGCCGGGGCCGAGACACGCCACGACTGGAACAGCGGGCTGTTTTCGACGCTGCCAAAACGCAAATCATTATAGAGGCGGGTGGCGAGGTTTACCGCATCGCGAAAATCGCTGGAGACGGGGAGAGCGTGGCGGTTTGGCGTGCCTTCGGGGCTGGCGAGACCAAGCAGGCGCGGTGCTTGAATATTGGTGAAGGCGGAAGCGACACGGGAGCGAGGCAGGTGCTTTTGGCGCAGACGTGAATGGAGCGGTTGAGGGCTTTGGGGGCACGAGGCGCTGTTGATATTGGATTTTCCCGCGCCTGAATTGGTTGGTGGCGACGTTTAAAGGGGAGAGAAAACATTTCACTGCAACGATTTAAGTCACCGGAACTCGAGAACTCGGCTGGAGCTTGTCATTTTTGCAGCTGAAGGGAGCGATTTTACCCATGCCGCAGTTCCAACCGTACTGTCGCCGCGCGAACAAGATCGTTCGCGCATTCGCACATAGTCTAGCGCGTGTGGTGCTGGGAGGGATGGTGTTTGGCGCCGTATCAGTGGTGCCGAGCGTGGCGTATGCGACCGTAACCTATTCTCCAGATCCCGTTTATACAGGAAACAGTTCGGTTACTTTTACTCATAGCAGTTTTGTGGACGCAAATTGGTACTATATCGGGCAGGACCTCTACAATGAACTCGCGTGGGATGAAGCCGAGAGTGTCGGGAACCAAATCACATTCAATCTGACGTTTGCTACGCCGGGCGACTATGAACTAGAAATTTATCACGGCGATTATGGTACCGAGTTTGTAACTGTTACGGTAATCGAGCGCCCTGTAAGCCCGCCAGAAAATACTGAGCAGGTCAGCACAGCTGAGCAGATCAGTTCAGACTTGGTGCAGGCCCGTGGTCGTCAGCTCCACGCAGGGCTGTTCAGCGGGATGCTGCAGCAGCGTCGGCAGATGTCGGCAGCGCGTACGCCCGGTACGATTTCCATCAATCCGGCGGGCAGTGGTGTGGCGATGAATTTTGCCGCCAGCACACTGGCTATGACTGCTGCGTCGCAGGCGGTGACTGAGTTGGGTCAGACTGTCGTTGTTGACGATCAGGGTGCGAACTTCTGGATCGACGGGGATATGAATGTTTATGCCCGCGACAATGGCGGCGGGTTGCAGTGGGGCCAGGCTGGCCTTGTTGGGGCCGGTGTTGACGTTTTGGTCGACAAGAACCTGCTCGTTGGCAGCGTGCTCTACGGCGATTGGATGAACGACAAATCCGATAGCCAGAACACGACAGGGGCCGGCTTCCTCGTGGGCCCTTATGCTTCCGCTGAAGTTGCGCCAAACGTCTTTTTTGACGTAGCGGCGCTCTACGGGAAGAGCTGGAACACGCTGAAATTCGATGATTTCAGCGGTGACTTTTCGACGGACCGTGTGCTTGCCCGAGCCGAACTTCGTGGCAATGTCGAACTGGGTGAGGGCACGCGTTTCCGTCCGAACACTACGCTGTTCTATATGCGCGAGAATATTGCTGGTTACAGCGTTTCAAACGGCGCAGGCACCACCCAGAACGTCGATGCAAACGTGCAGCAACAGTTGACCGCGAGTGCCGGTGGCCGGATTGAGCACAGCTTTGACGCGGGCGAAAATTGGGTTCTGACCCCGCATGTAAGTCTCGATCTGGGCATGGTTGGAACCAACGGTGCGTGGAGCCAGATGATCCAGGGCGGGATTGGCGCCGAACTGGTTAGCGATGGTGGCATCAAAGTGGTGCTCGGCCTTGATGGCAACGCAACTTCGGCTGGGGCCCGTAGCCTCGGGGCGTCGGCTAAGATTAAAGCGCAGTTCTAATCGCCAAGAGTGGGAAGTTGCGACGGGTACTGATCAATGATCGGTACCCGTTTTCTATTGGTGTAACCGTCTTGGCGACGTCAGTTCTTCCAAACGATGTAGGAGAATAGCAGCACGCCGACGAAGGTGATCATTGATCCGCCCGCCACGAATGGCACCATGGCCGCATTGCCGGCAAGCAAGAGCGCGAGCGCCAACGTCATGATCACGACGCCGACGACGAAGATCCAGAATTGAGCGCGCACCAGTTGGCCAGTGGCTTTGCTCGGATTGAGTGCAAAATAGATGCCGAATAGTGCTGAGGTGACCCAGCCCACCAAGTTTAAGTGCGCGTGGGCGCCGGTGAAGCGATGGTCGGTGCTGATCGACATATAAAGGCCAAAGCAGATGCCAATGATGAGAAATATGACGGCTATGCGGAAGTAATGCTGAGATACCAACGGCAATTTATATCCTCCCTGTGCACGCCCGATTGTTCGGTGCGTCGCCGCGCAAGCGTAGTGCGGCGCAAAGGGCTGGTATATAGGGATATTTCTGGATTGGTATTGGGAGAATGCCTGCCGTAGCAGGCATCCTATGGGGAGATTAATCCAGCAAATTGGCTGGGACTGTACCGCCATTGGCCTTGAGCTGGCTGATCACCTGCTTGTGGAGCCAGATGTTCATGGTGGCGCTGTCGGACTTGTCGCCGGTGTAGCCAAGTTCGTCGGCAAGCTCCTTACGAGCGGTCAGCGAGCTATCGATGCCAAGGGCCTTCATGAGGTCGACGATGGACGTCTTCCAATTCAGCTGCTGGCCAGACTCAGCGACTGCCGCGTCGAGAATGGCCGCAACATCAACACTGGCCTGCGAAGCTGCGCCGGACGCCGGTGCGGATGCACCTGAAGCTGGTGGCGCTGCATTCGCATGGGCGGTGCCTGCTGCGAGGTTTTCGCGGGTTGGTGTTGGCGCGACAGGTGTAGAATCTGTGGTGCCGACGACGCTACCGTGATGCGAGGCCTTGGGGTCTAGGCCCTGCGGTGCGCTGGTTTGTTCGGTCTTAGGGGCACCAAAAATCTTCTCTTTAATGGCGTCAAAGAAACCCATCGTAATCCTCCATGTTGTTTGGCCGTCGCGACGTCGAAGTTGCGAAGGCGGTAAAGACAGAACGCCCCACCCTAGAAATGGTAACGACGGGAGGGGAGATATTTTGGCTAGGCTTGGCACTCAGGTCAGAAAAAAGCGCGCCCTCGGCGCGCTCATCGGTTTGGTTCTGAACGAGGCACTTAATAGACGCGGAGCGAGGAGAGGTTGCGGGTCAGATAGCGGCTAAGACGCGGTTGGCTCTCGG
This sequence comes from Devosia sp. MC532, assembly GCF_016461625.1. NCBI lineage: Bacteria > Pseudomonadati > Pseudomonadota > Alphaproteobacteria > Hyphomicrobiales > Devosiaceae > Devosia > Devosia sp. MC532. The sequence continues at coordinate 8,802 of NZ_JAEMNZ010000002.1, forward strand.
TGATGCGCTCGCAATAGGATTGGAATGTACGGTCCCGGCATAGCGCGGCGCTGGTTGGTACGATGACGCGAACGGAGGTCACCCGATTGTCCCAACCCGAGAGGCCGAGATCGCGCACAGTATTGCCCGATGACAAGCAGAAATAGGCGCCGGTATAATTGGCACCTTCGTAAAAGCACATCTCGCCGTTCGAGAGATCCTTGGCGGGAACATTGAGTGCCACATCGCGTGTGGTCGTGCCGAAATCGATCTTGCCGATGTTGGTCCAACCCCGACCGGTAGGACCGTCGACCACGCACCAGTGCTTTTGGCAGCGGAGAACTTTGATCGGCGCGATACCAGCGATTTCCCCGGTGATGGCGTATTTCGTACCCGGACCAGTGCGAAGCTCCAGCGTTGATTTACTCCACGCGTGGCTACCCGAAAGTGCGTGGGCGGAGCTTGGGGTGGCCGCAAGCAAGCTCGCGAAAACAGCAAATGCAACAGCGTAAACAGAGCGCATTAGGACTATAGATCCGGATTGATTTTCGTCACCTTATCTGGAAACGATTGGTCTGAAAAGGGAAACGCCGCCCCGAGGGGCGGCGTTTGATTTGGGAAATCAGCGGATCCGGATTGAGGCGATGTAATCGTCAAAATCACCCAGAGAAGAGGCGCTGGTCGTATAGGTACGGCAGCCCCGGAAATTGCGTTCCGAACAGACTTCAATCGTGTAGCGGCCCGGATTGTCGATCGAGGAGATCCGATCTGTCCAGCCACGCAGATCGCGCTGCGCATCACCCGGCTGCAGACAGAAGCTGTCGCCACGGAACTGCGTGCGATCAAAGAAGCAGATGTCGTCAGCAACTGGCTGTGGCATCGGCTGTGGGCGCGGAGGACGCGGCGGAGGCACCGGCATTGGGCGCGGCGGTTCTGGGCGAACGACCGGCGGCTGTGGCCGCTGATTGCCATTGCCAATGCTGATGGATGGACCGCCAGGAATGGTGATGTCGAAATTGAAGCCTGGCTGGTTATTGTTATTCGGGCGGTTTGGCGTGTTGCCGCCACCTGTTGGCTGCAAATATTGGGCAGAGACCCAACCAGAGGTGCGGCCGGTATTGATGTAGCACCACGAGCGTTCACACTGCTGCACATCCACGCGCTGGCCCTGAACTGCCACGGCAACCACACCGTAATTTGTGCCTGGACCGCTGCGCACGTTCACATTGGTTGTGACAGTGCCGGGGGCTGCCTGGGCATCAGGCATGAAGACAACGACGGCTGCGGCGGCAATGGCGATGCCCGTGACGAAGTTGAGGAGGCTCTTACGAGTCTTGCTGTGCATAGTGACTATCCCCTTACAAAGCCCATTGGTCCGGCTCTGCTCAATATTGTTTGGTCACCAAACGGATCGGCCTTCGGAGGGTTCCGACGATTTTGTGACTGCTGTGACGAAGTCTGCGGAGACTCGTTATGTGGAACAGATAACAGTAATGCGTCTGAACGCTAGCTGAACGCTGTGTTCAACTTTGCGGTTTCACCGTAATTCAGATCTTTATTATTTTTACTTAGCAATTCTCGAATTTTTCGAGAGACCGGCAAGAATCGTCAAAGACAATCCTCTGTCGGCAAGAAGCGCCTTACAGCCGCGCCGGTTGGGCCTCGAGCAAGCGAGGTTCAGGCGCAGTTGGGCGGTCCAACGGGTGAGGCGCGGGGATGCGCGCCGGCGGAGCGCCGGGATTACCTTTATTGTTCAGCGCGTTGGCGAGCGACAGAAGGTCTGGTTCATAAATCCAGCCTGCGCGAGTGCCAATGCGGACTGCGCACCATTGTTGGGTGCATTGAAGACCATCTATGCGGTCGCTGGTGCTGATGAACTCAAGAATAGCGTGGTCTCGGCTTGGGCCGGAATGCACGGCGACCATCTCTGCTGCATTGGCGCTGTTTGCGAGCAGCGTAAGCAGAAATGCGGGTAGGATGGCGGCGAGCCGGATTGAGATGGGTTTCATGCCATCAAAACCCAGCGCGTAAGCCAGAAACCATGAAACGGCACTTTCGCAGCGTTTCATGGCTTTGATTATTCGGCAGGAATGGCGCGCTTCTCGCCATTTTCATCGAGTGCGACATAGACAAAGCGCGCTTCGGTGACCTTCTGGCGGTCTTCGTGGCGTTCGCGGCGCACCCATGCTTCCAGAGCTATTGTGATCGAGGTGCGGCCAACGCGTTCGACTGTGGAGTAGACGCACAGGACATCGCCGACCTTGATTGGCGCAATAAATGTCATCGCTTCGACCGCAACAGTCACGACGCGTCCGCGGACCCGTTCGACCGCAGCGATAGCACCGGCAATGTCCATTTGGCTCATGACCCATCCGCCGAAAATATCGCCAGCAGGATTAGTATCCGCTGGCATGGCCAAAGTGCGGATTGTGAGCGTTCCCGTAGGCTGAGTGGCAGAGTCATTCATATTCTTAAGGACCTTTAGGCGGCCAACGGCCGACGGCTTCCTCCCAATGCTTACGACATAAGGAGAGATAGACAGATTTTTCAATAGACACTTGGTCGCCTGCGGTGAGGACGCGGCCGGACATGTCCTGGCGCACGACCATGGTCGCCTTGGCGCCGCAGGTGCAAATGGTGCGGATTTCGCGCAGGATATCGGCGATGGCGAGCAGCTCCATCGAGCCGGGGAAAAGCTTGCCTTGGAAATCGGTGCGCAGGCCATAGCACATGACCGGGATTTTCAGCCGGTCCGAGACCCGCGCCAACTGCCAAACTTGATCGCGCGTCAGGAACTGCGCTTCATCGACGAAGACGCAATCGACTTTGGCCGCTTCGTGCTGATCTTTGACCGATTGGTAGACATCGTCCTCCGCAGCGTAGAGCTGAGCAGGTTCGGAAATGCCGATGCGGGACGAGATCAAGCCTTCGCCGCCATCGGCGTAAAGTGCGGATGTGTAGAGCAGCGGATTCATGCCGCGTTCACGGTAGTTATACGCCGCCTGCAAGAGGAGGGTAGACTTGCCCGCGTTCATCGCCGCATAGGAGAAATAAAGCTTAGCCATGTTTCGAGTCCTGCTGCGGCCCTGATTGGGATAGCGATAGACCTCAGGGCGGCTGGGCGAAAGCCTAAGAGTGCTGGCTTCAACAGGTGAGTGGGAGAGCGATGGAGAGGCTGATTTTACGGGCGGCGCGGGAGGATGACCTTCCGGACTTGTACAAATTATTCTTCCGCTCGTGGATTGCCCACTGGGGGCCGCATGTCAGTGTGACCTCGCGCCAGACATTTTTGCTTGGACGTCCGGGGGATAGCTATGCTCGCCAGTATTGGACCAAGTTCACCGTGGCGGAGCGGGACGGGGCTCTGGTCGGGATCTATCACCTTGAAGGCGGGTTTCTTCACGCCATCCATGTCGCGGTCAACCATCTGGGAACCGGGGTGGGGCGGCTGATGATGTCAGATGCAGAACGGCGTGGGGCGCGTCGGCTGGAAGTGCGCGAATTTAACGACAGGGCGCGTCAATTCTATCTCCGGCGCGGCTGGGTCGAGCTTTACAATGAGCCGGGCAGCGAGATGGGCTCGCCCTGTGTCACGATCACCATGGGGCTGGATCGGCCAAGTGAATAGCGGGCCGAGGGGAACGAGATCAATTTCCCAGATGTTCAGTTTCAGTTCAGCCGTGGCGCACTAGACCTAAGCCAATGATTTTGGAGTGTGAGATGAACCGATTTGCTCGATACGCCTTGGGTGCTGGCCTTGCGCTTGCTGCGGCCACCCCTGCTTTTGCGTCGCCGGTCGGCACATGGGAAATTGAAATGCGCGACAGTCGCTATGAGGCGACGATGTGTGGCGATGGCACTCAACTTTGCGTTCGATTGATCTGGCTGGGTAATGGCGCTGAGCAGCAGCCGGAAAATATCCCCTATCTCAATCAGTTGATTATCAACGAGGCCAAGCAAACCCGACCGGGCGAATGGAAGGGGCAACTCAACCTCTATGGCCACAAGGCGGCAGGCACGATCACGCAGGTGAACGAGAACCAGATTACGCTGCAAGGCTGCGTGCTGGCGGTGTTTTGCAAGTCTTACGAGATGTATCGCTATAACGGGTAGGGTCTTGTTCTGTATGAGGCACCCCACCCTCAATCCCTCCCCTTCATGGGGAGGGAGGTCGTTCAGCGGAAGCGAATGCAGCCTAGTTGGTCGTCCGCTCGATGTGCGCCTTGCGCCGGTTCCAGAGCGGGGGGAGTGCTTCAACCAGAATGATCGCGGCGAAGAGCAGTGCCGCGCCGAAATAGCCTACTGTCGGCAAGCGCTCGCCCAAGAGCAGAGCGCCGCCCAAGGCCGCGAACAGACTTTCGGCCGAGAGTATGATGGCAGCATTGGCCGGTGGCACGTGCTGCTGGCCGATGGCCTGGAAGGTGAAGCCAATGGCTGTCGAGCAAATGGCGGCATAGGCGATTTCGACCCAGCCAGCACTGATCGCCTCGATGGAAGGGGCTTCTGTGCCGAGTGCAATACCAGAGGCGATGACGCCCGCGAAGAGGAAGCTGACGGCCGAAACAAAGATGGGTAGGCCCGTGATGCGAGCGCAGTGACCCAGAAGGATCACATGTACCGCCCAGAACACTGCGCTGCCGACAATGGTCCAATCCCCCGAATTAAAGCTGTCGAGGCCGCCACCGTTCAGGAAGTAGATGCCGATAAGTGCTGTCGGAACAGCGGCATAGAGGATTGGGTGGGGTTTCGTACGGAAGAGGACGAAGACCAAGATCGGCACGAAGAAAACGTAGAGCCCGGTGAGGAAGCCGCCGTTGGTGGCGGTCGTGGTTCTCAAACCGGCCTGTTGGAGCCATGAGCCGAAGAAGAAGGCGCAGCTCATGGTCAGGATGAACATCCAGTGTTTGGCGGTGAGCTTTGGCGCTTTGCGGCGATATTCCCAGATCGCCAGCGGCAGGATGAGCAGACCGCCCAGAATATAGCGCACGCCTGCGAAGGTCAGCGGCCCCATCATGTCCATGGCCGATTTTTGCGCAATAAAGGCAAAGCCCCAGAACATGGTGCAGATGAGAAGCATCAGAGTAGCGATGGGGCGGGACATGATTACTCGCAAAGAAAAAGGGCCAGTGATGGCCCTTTTAGAAGGGGTCATACGGCAGCGGCCTAGAGCTCGGCGTCGAGCGCTTTGATGGCCTGCTGGATTTCGTCGGGCGTGGTGTAGTGGACGAAGGAGAGACGCACAACACCATGATCGGGATCAATGCCCAAGGCTTTGAGGAGGCGGTAGCTGTAGAAATGGCTGCCGCCGACCATGAGGCTGTGTTTGGTGAGACGCTGGGCGACGGCGACGGCAGCGGTGTTGTGGGCGAAGGCGATGGTTGGCGCGCGCTCGACCGGATCGTCAGGACCGAGTAGGCGAATGTCATTGCGCGAGCGCAGGTAATCGAGCAGTGGCGCTGCCAGCGCGATTTCCTGATTGCGCATGGCCGTATGGGCGCGGCGGAAGGCGTTTTCGCCAGCAATTGTGCCGGAGACCATATTGCCGACTTCTTCGAGGTAATCGGCAACGCCCGCGCAGGCGGCGATTTGGGCGTGATCGGGACCGGCTGGGGTCAGTCGATAGCGCGGTTTGATATCGTTGAAGAAATGGCCTTGGTTGGGAAGCTTTTCCGCCAGAGCCGGGCGAATGGCCATGATGCCTTGGTGGGGGCCATAAACCTTGTAAGCTGAGAACAGATAGATGTCTGCGCCCAGGGCGGCGAGATCGGGCAGTCCGTGCGGGGTGTAGCTGACGCCGTCAATAGCGCAATAAGCGCCAACCGCATGGGCGCGCGCGGCGATCTCTGCGACTGGATTGATGTGCGCAACAATGTTGGAGCAGTGCGGCGCGGCGACGAGTTTTACTTTTCCGTCGAGTAGCGCGTCGAGGTCGGAGAGGTTGAGGCGACCGGTTTCGTCGACGGGCCATTCGCGCACTTCGATGCCGCGCGTCTCAAGGCGACGCCATGCGCCGGTATTGGCTTCGTGGTCCTGATTGGTGACGATGATGGCATCGCCGGGATTGAGAAACTGCCCAAAGGTATTGCCGAGCACATAGGTGTTGGCCGAGGTGGACGGACCGAAATGGATCCAATCGGCGGAAACATTGAGCGCTTGCGCGGTCCGTTCATAGGCGTGGTCCATGGCCTTGCCCGCGGCGATTGACGCCGGACTGGTGCCATAGGGTTGCACCTTGGTCTGGCGATAGTAGCGATCCAGCAGATCAAGCGTGTGTTTGGCGGTGTAGGAGCCGCCTGCGTTTTCAAAGAAGGCTTGACCTTGCAGGCTAGGCTCGGAGAAGGCGGGGAACAACGCGCGGACGCGGGCAGGATCGAGTGGCAGTTGGGTCATAGTTAGGTCGTTCGTGAGAGGTGAGACGACGGTAGTTGACTGCCATACAAATGCAATAGGCCCCCATTCGGCGGTCTCGCTGAGTGGTGGGGCGGGGAGAACTGTGTTTCTTTACGGACCCCCACCCTTAATCCCTCCCCGCAAGGGGGAGGGAGACGCAGGGCGTTACGGTTGAGTGTGGGGCCGGGCAGGCGTTGGTGCAAATGGCAATCGCGCAGGTGCAGCTTGGTTTGATCGCACTCAAATAAAAAAAAAGGCCGGGGGGCCGGCCTTGAAGTCTTGGGAGGTCAGGGGAGAGGGTTAGCGGTCGCTATCGGCCCAATTGGTGCGTCGCGCTGGACGCTTGGGGGCCGTGACGCGCGCGGGAAGGGGGCCGGCCATGACGAAGCGAGCTGCTTCATAAAGCATCACGGCCATGAGAAGCGCGACTGGAATGAGGAACACAGCGATCTGAGTGTCTGCCTGTTGGGCCAAGTTGGCGGGTGAGACACCCGAGCCTGTGACGGCTGCGATAGCAGCTAAGGAGAGCAACGAGATGCCGGCAAGCGTGAAAACACGACGGTTCTTCGACTTGGGGGACGCGGACTTTTGCATGGGATCGACGTCTTACACTTTACTGAACTGTACTCAATTCACCATGAGATTGCGGTGTGAGTAGGGGGTGATTGGGGCAAGTGGCGATTTGTTGGGGGCGAAACTGTGGCAAAGGCGAGAACGAAGTCGTGAACGCGAGCGGGTGCTCTAGACAAAAATGGCTTTGGCAGCAGCGTAATCTGACGCATTGGCGCTTGGTCGTGGTTCTCAGGAACACGGGGCTGCGCTAAAGTGGGTGCGGCTAAGCTTGGAGGTTCAAATGGGTTTTCTGTCAGACGCGCTCTCTCGTGTTGCGCCGTCGGCGACCGTTGCTATCAGTCAGAAGGCGCGTGTTCTGGCGCAGGAAGGCCGCGACATCATTGCGCTTTCTGCGGGTGAGCCAGATTTCAACACGCCGGAAAACGTGCGCGATGCTGCAAAGCGCGCCATGGACGAAGGCCAGACCCGTTACACCAATGTCGACGGCATTATTGAGCTGAAACAAGCCGTTGCGGCCAAGTTCAAGCGGGATAATGGGCTCGATGTTACGGCAGCCGATTGCTTTGTGTCCTCGGGCGGCAAGCAGATCATTTTCAACGCGCTGATGGCGACACTCAACCCCGGCGACGAAGTTGTGGTGCCAGTACCCTATTGGGTGAGCTACCCGGAAATCGTGCGTTTGTGCGGCGCTGAGCCGGTGTTTGCCGTGGCCGATGCCACAACCGGCTTCAAGCTTTCGCCGGAGGTTCTGGAAAGGGCGATCTCGCCTAAGACTAAGTGGCTGCTGCTCAATACGCCATCGAACCCGACCGGCGCGGCCTATACGGCAGAAGAATTGCGCGGTTTGGCCGACGTGCTGCTGCGCCACCCGCACGTGCATATTCTGACCGACGATATCTATGAAGTGCTGGTCTATGACGGCAAGACCTTTGCCACGATCGCACAGGTTGAACCGGCACTGCAGGCGCGGACGCTGACCATGAATGGCGTGTCCAAGTCGCACGCTATGACCGGCTGGCGCATTGGCTATTGCACTGGCCCAAAACCGCTTTTGGCGGCGATGACCAAGCTGCAGGGGCAGTCGACCACAAACCCGTCGTCGATTTCGCAGTGGGCGGCCGTGGAAGCGCTCAATGGTCCGCAGGAATTTTTGTCTGAATGGCGCGCGGTTTTCCAAAAGCGCCGTGACATGGTTGTCGCTGGGCTCAACGCCAACACCGGGCTCGATTGCCTGACGCCAGAAGGCGCGTTCTACGTGTTCCCATCCTGCGCGCGTCTCCTGGGTAAGACATCGGCGGGCGGTACTGTGTTGAAGACGGACGAAGATTTCGTCATGGCGCTGCTTGATGAAACTGGCGTGGCTTTAGTGCATGGCTCGGCCTTTGGCCTCGCCGGGCATTTCCGCCTGTCCTATGCTGCAAGCGACGAACAGCTGGCCGATGCGGTCAGCCGTATTCAGACCTTCTGCGCTGGCATCAAATAAGCCACTAGCGGCCTAGGAATGACAAAACGGTCGGCCTATCGGAAGCGGTAGAGCCGGCCGTTTGGTTTAGAGTGTTCATAATCTTTGTGGTTGAGGCATAGCTTTGCACGGCGGCCTGATAGAGCTTGTCGCTCCAGCCAACTGCCAGCCGCTCCTCGGCGCTCAATGATGAGTAGGCGGCAATAATATTGCGGCTGAAGGCGGTAGGGTCGCCAGAGGTGCTGGCACTCGAAAAGCTCTCGGAGAGCGTCGCGCCGCTCCGTGCGGTCAGCACAGTTTTAGCGGCGAATGCCTCTTCAGACGTAAAAAGCGCATCCTTATTGATGACCATTGATGATAGTGTACGGCTAGAAAACGTTGATACATCAATGTATTGGCCGATTTTAGTCTGGCGGTTAAAGCTCGGAAATTTGCCATTGGCGTCGGCCTGGGCGTAGAGCTGATCAAGCGCCGCGCGGGCGTTAGAAGCGAGGTTGGCAATCGGCGTTGTGGTGGTCTCAGGCGTTTCGCTGAGGGCGAGAAAGGCGCGCACCGGATCGGCAGTATCCGGCGCGGGGAGGGTGCCGGGCGTGAGCTTTAGGGTCTCAATGCCTTTGAGGACAGCATCGCGTCCCGCCTGCCAATCTGCCGAGCTTTTCTCTTCTGTGCCTAGACCGGATAGATAGTTGGCAGCGGTTTGATAAAGCGCCAAATAACTGCCCGTTACCTTGGCAATGGCAGCAGGACCTGCCAGTGCGGCCCGAAAGCGCCGCTCCATCTCCAAACCTGCCGCTTGCTTCTCCTCAGAGTTGAACGTGTCGTCATTGGCCATGGAGTATAATTCTCGATTATCGAGCGAGGATAAGTCGAGCGCTAGACTGCCGTTTTGAAGCGGAGAGGAGCGGCGAGCCTCGGTGAGGAGAGTGAGGAGTTTACTTTCGGCGTCTTTGACGATGGTGGCGTAGTCGCGCTCCGCTAAGGCGGCCTGCGCCTCGGCAGATAAGGTAATCGTCGTGGCAGGCCGATCGACAGTGCTTTCGGCTTCTTGACGCTCTGTCGCGGCGGTGGCTGGCTGTTCAGTACTGGCGCGGTAATCGCGATAGGCCGAGTAGGGGGTAGTCGCTGTAACGGTGACCATGTGGGTGTCTCCCGAGCTTCTGCCATAAGCCATGCAATGGGCGTGCCGGATATTTTTGAATGAAATCAGACGCGCATTGGGAGCAATTCGGGCTGGCGGTAAAAACCGCCGGGCAAGAACTTATTCTGGTCAGTTGGGTGTGAACTCGAGACTTTGCAGTTTCGTTGCGTCCAGAGTGAGAAACGGTAGGACGGCGTGAACCAACTCGGCCTATCGTAGCGGTGCGCGGCGCGTCACTTTTGCGCCGTGCTATACTTCGGAGCTGTAATGTCTGAGCGTAAATCGATGTTGGCCCCCTTTCGGCATGAGACATTCCGAATGCTGTGGCTGGCAACGCTGTTTTCCAATCTGGGAGGATTGGTGCAATCAGTGGGTGCCGGGTGGATGATGACCACGCTGTCGAGCTCCCACAATATGGTGGCGCTGGTGCAGGCATCGACGACGCTTCCCATCATGCTGTTTTCGCTCGCGGCCGGGGCTCTCGCTGACAATTTCGATCGTCGTATCGTCATGCTGGTCGCTCAGGTCGGTCTGATGGTGGTCTCTATCCTTCTGGCGATACTGACAGTTTTTGGCCTGTTGACGCCTTGGCTACTGCTCGGCTTCACTTTCCTTATTGGGTGCGGCACGGCGCTGTTTAATCCAAGCTGGCAGGCGTCGATGGGCGATGTGGTGCCGCGCGAAGACCTGCCCGGCGCGGTGACGCTCAATTCCATGGGTTTCAACCTCATGCGCAGCGTTGGCCCTGCGGTTGGTGGGCTGATTGTGGCGACAGCCGGGGCCGCTGCCGCATTTGCGCTCAATGCGGTGTCTTATATCGCCCTGATCTTTGCGCTTTGGCGGTGGAAGCCGGTGCGGGTCAAAAGCCAGTTGCCGCGCGAAAAATTCGGCTCGGCCATGTATGCGGGCATCCGCTATGTGTCGTTGTCGCCGCATTTGACGACAGTGTTGTTCCGCGGCTTTCTCTTTGGCCTAGCGGCTGTCGTCATTCTGGCGCTGCTGCCATCGGTGGCCAATGACTATGTGGGTGGTGGGGCCTTTGTGTATGGCACATTGCTCGGCTGCTTCGGGTTCGGCGCTATCGGTGGCGCATTCCTCAATGGTCGCGTGCGCGAGCGCTTCAGCAATGAGGTGATCGTTCGGATCGCCTGCGCCATTTTCGCTTTGTGCTGCGTTGGCTTAGGGCTCAGCCGGGAGGTGTGGCTGAGCCATGCTGTGTTGATCCCGGCGGGGGCTTGCTGGGTGCTCGCGCTTTCGCTGTTCAATGTGTCGGTGCAGCTCTCGACCCCGCGTTGGGTGGTTGGCCGGGCGCTAGCGCTCTACCAGACCGCTACATTTGGCGGCATGGCCTTGGGCAGCTGGGTTTGGGGCCTGTTTGCAGATATTGGCGGGCCGCAGCTGGCTCTGTTGTGCGCGGCGCTCGTCTTGGTGTTTTGCGGCGCTGTGGGACTCCGCTTGCCGTTACCGGCTTTTAGCTCGCGCGACCTCAACCCGCTCGACACGTTTAATGAGCCCGCTTTGCGGCTCGATCTGCGGCCACGCTCTGGGCCGATCCTCGTGATGATCGACTATCGTATCGCGCAGAACGACATCCCTAAGTTTTTGGAACTGATGGCTGATCGTCGCCGTATCCGCATTCGTGACGGGGCGCGGCAATGGGCGGTGCTGCGCGATTTGCAGGAACCCGATCTGTGGGTGGAAAGCTACCACGTGCCCACCTGGGATGATTATTTGCGGCACAACATGCGCCGGACAAAGGCTGATGCGGAAAATACGCTGGCCTTGCGGGCCCTGCACCAGTTGGCAGAACCGCCGAGGGTACATCGCATGATCGAGCGCCAGACCGTGCCGCTTCACGATGATACGCCACTGCGCGAATTGCCCGACGTTTGATTGCCTAAAAAAAGACCCTGCCCGAGGGGAGGGGCAGGGTCTTAAGGGTCACGGCGGACCGTAGACCTTGGAGGGCAGCGTCACCACGAGCGCTGCGTTGAGGACATTATCAATCGGCGGCAGTGCCTAGAAAAGCGCCAATTGCGTAATGCTGCCATGCAAAATCTACGCGTCACCTTGCTGCAGTCTTGTGCGGGCAAAAAAAGAGGCTCCAACCGAAGTTGGAGCCTGATGATAGGGCCGAAGCCAAATCGAAAGTGTTGGTCTGAGCGCATGGGAGGAGGATATGCGTCAGACCATGTGGACCAGAACCGAGGGAGGAGGAAACGGTTCCAATCCGGGTGTCGACAACGCGGGTCCGTGGGAGGAGGATACGGAGCGGCGTCCCGTCGACACACACAACCTAGGCGTTTCTGGCCCCCACAACAATGCATGCTTCGTCATGCCAGCTATGCATTAGGCACAGCGACAAACTGTCCATTTAATGTGCAGCTTGTATGGATGAAGCGGCGCGGCAGCGTGGCAAGTGGCTGGTGGGGCTTGTGTTTCAGTGGAGATGGCCGGCGGGCTGGCGTGAGAGGATTGCTGGTTCTGCGCTTCGTCCCCCCATCCTCAATCCCTCCCCTTCAAGGTGAGGGCGGTCGAACTGCGTGCGTGGGGAGGGTGGCTCACCGGGTTGCAGTGGGCAGAAAAAAAGGCCCCATCCGAAGATGGGGCCGATGACTGGGCCTGAGGCCAAATCGAAAGTGAAAGGCAGAGGAGCAAGGGAGGAGGAGTATGCTGCTCTGCCAGAACATTGGATCGAGGGAGGAGGTTACGATCCGCAGCTCAGTGTTGCGATACACGGTCCGAAGGGAGGAGGAGATCGGAGCGCGCCTCAGCAACGAGGCCTTTATGTACTCTACTGGTTTAGTAGGCAATCCCGGAAAACACATGTCAGCCATGCATTTATGCATCGGTCCACAGAATTGCAGACAAAAGAAAGGCCCCGCTCGAGGGGAGAGCGGAGCCTAAGGAGTAGTAAGCCTGACGGCTCACTAAGGAGGGAACGCAGCGGGCGCAAGGGAGGGAGGAGAAACACCCGCTGTGATGTCGCGGTATATAGGGTGATCCTCGAAGATGAGGAACTGGTTAATGGGCATGTCAGCCATGCGCCATACGCATGTAGTCGCCAAAAAACGTTCACAATCAACGGTTGGCGCAGAAGTCCCCGTACGGAATCGCCCGGAAACGTTCGGTTTTTTACGGGTGTGATGCTTGGGTGGCGAAGGTGTCGAGGACGGGCAGGAGCTGACCGAGATGCTCTATTTTTGCCCAACGCGGATGATTTTTTGGCTCATCGGCCTGTTCATAAACCCATGTTAAGCGATGGGGGACGTAGACGGCGAAGGCTCCGGCCTCAAGCGCGGGCAAGATATCAGACTTCATTGAGTTGCCGACCATGACCGTGTGGCCCGCGCCTTCGGTGTGCTGAGCGAAAATGCGCTCGTAGACCGCAGTGGTTTTATCCTGGACGATTTCCACAGCCGCAAAATATTCAGCGAGGCCCGACGCGGCAAGCTTGCGCTCTTGGTCGATCACATCGCCCTTGGTGATGAGAACCAAACGATATTTCTTTTCAAGCGCTTCGAGCGCTTCATCGACATAGGGCAGGGTCTCGACCGGGTAGGTGAGAAGCTCGCGGCCGGCCGCCAAAATTTCGGCGATGACGGGGCCGGGGACGCGATGTTCGGTGAGTTCGAGGGCCGTCTCGATCATCGAGAGGGTGAAGCCTTTGGCGCCAAAACCATAGAAGGCCAAATTGCGCATGGTGGCGCTGATCAGGCGATCGTTGAGGTCTGCGCTATCGGTGTGCTCGCGCAATAGCGTGGTGAAACGCTCCTCTGTGAGGCGGAAAAACTGCTCGTTCTCCCAGAGGGTATCGTCAGCATCGAGGGCGATGGTGGTGATGCGAGCCATGGTTCACCTAGGCGGGGCGTTTAGGGGCATATATGTGGCATCTTGCTGGCACTTGTGGGCCTTAGCAAGGGCGCGCGAGGGGCATTTTGGGGCTTTTGGGCGTGGCCGAGCAGGGTGGCGCGGGATGCGTGGAAGGAAGGCTCCCTCGTTCGTAAGCGGAGGTAGGCCCCCTTACCCGGCACTGCGTGCCGACCTCTCCCCGTAGGGGCGAGGTAAGAAAGAATACGGCCGGTTCGGCGCCTAAAAACTCCACTCGCGGGCTTTGGAGACGAGGAAGTCGCGGAAGACGCCTACGCGCTTTGAGTTTTTCAGAGCGGGTGGATAAACGAAGTAGGCCTCATAGGCTGGCAGCTCGACTTCGGGCAGCACCTGCACGAGGCCGTCGGCCTTTTCGACCACATAGGCGGGGAGCATGGCGATGCCGATGCCAGCGCGGGCTGCGTTCATCATGCCATAGATGGCGTTGACCTTGAGCACGGCGCGGCGCGGGCTGGAGTCGGGGCGGCCCATGCGTTCGAGATAGTTGATGTCGCCGAGATAGGAGGGGACAGGTTCGCCGAAGCTGATGATGCGGTGATTGTCCAAATCTTCGGGCGACTTGGGCATGCCGTATTCGGAGATGTAGGCATCCGAGGCATAGAAGTGGTTGTGCACCGTGAACAGCTTGCGCTGAATCATTTCCGACTGGTTCGGGCGGTGCAGACGGATGGCGACGTCGGCTTCGCGCATGGCCAGATCGAGCTCAGCGTCGTTGAGGCGGATTTCGAGCTGGATCAGCGGATAGAGTTTGAGGAACTCGTCGAGGCGCGAGGAGAGCCAGGTGGAGCCAATGCCCACGGTGGTGGTGACCACCAGCGGGCCGGTTGGCACGTCTTGGCTTTCCGACATCTGGGTCTCCACTTGCTGGAGCTCCCAATGCATGCGGTGCGCTGTGCGGAAGAGCTGCTCGCCGACTTCGGTGAGCACGAGGCCACGGGCGTGGCGGATGAAGAGCTTAAAGCCCAGGTCATCTTCTAGGGCTGAGATCTGACGGCTCACGGCCGACTGGCTCATCCCTAGTTTTTCGGCGGCATGCGTGAAGCTGCCCGACTCTGCGGCGGTATGGAATATCCGGAGCTTGTCCCAGTCGAGCATTTCTCGTGACGCCTTCTATGTTGATCAGCCGGGGCGAACGCTTGTCTTGCTGCTGCAGAAAAGCCGACCGAGGCGGCTCCTTCTAGCGTGAGGCAAGAGTTTCACGGCAGTCACCCTCATTCCGCCGCTTCGGCCAATTCGTGTTCTGCCAGGAAGCGCTCGGCATCGAGCGCGGCCATGCAGCCCATGCCAGCAGCAGTGATCGCCTGACGGTAGACGTCGTCGGTGACGTCGCCCGCAGCGAAGACGCCCGGAACATTGGTTTGCGTGGTGCCTGGCTTAACTTGCAGATAGCCACCAGCCTTCATGTCGAGCTTGCCCGAGAAGATGGAGGTGGCTGGAGCGTGACCAATGGCGACGAAAACGCCGTCGATCTTCTGCTCATAAACTTCGTTGGTGGCGCGATTGCGCAGCATGACGGCATTGACCGAAGGTGGCATTTCGGAGCCAGCAACTTCGACAATTTCGGTGTTCCAGCGCACTTCAATCTTCGGGTTCTTGAACAGGCGATCCTGAAGAATGCGTTCGGCGCGGAATTCGTCGCGGCGGTGAATAACGATCACCTTTTCGGCGAAGTTGGTGAGGAAGAGCGCTTCTTCAACAGCGGTATTGCCGCCGCCGACAACGAGCACTTCCTTGCCGCGATAGAAGAAACCATCGCAGGTGGCGCAAGCGGAGACACCAAAGCCCTGGAACTTCTGCTCGGACGGCAGGCCAAGCCATTTGGCCTGAGCACCGGTGGCGATGATGATGGAATCGGCGGTGTAGACGTCGCCGCTATCGCCAGTGAGGACGAAGGGACGCACGTCGAAATTCACATCGGTGATGATGTCGTTGACCATGCGTGTGCCGACGTGTTCGGCCTGCGCCTTCATCTGGTCCATGAGCCATGGCCCCTGAATGACATCAGCAAAGCCGGGATAGTTTTCCACATCGGTGGTGATGGTGAGCTGGCCGCCGGGCTGAAGGCCCTGGATCATGACCGGTTCGAGCATTGCGCGTGCAGCATAGATCGCGGCGCTGTAGCCAGCTGGACCCGAGCCAATGATGATGACTTTTGCGTGCATCGCGATGTCGCTCCTAAAAGACGGAATGCTCCCTCTTGCTCTAGTTAAGGTGCGAACCGGGGTGGTTTCAAGGCAAAGAAACTCCCGCGCAGTGAAACCACGCGGGAGTATACAGAAAACCACAGCTATTGTGGATTTATCCGCAGACTTGCGGATTACACATAGCGAATCTTGAGAATTTCGTAGCCACGCGAACCGCCCGGAGCAGCGACTTCGAACGAATCGCCTTCTTCCTTGCCAATCATGGCGCGGGCAATCGGGGACGAAATCGAGATGCGACCGCCCGAAGCGTCGGCTTCTGGATCGCCAACGATCTGGTAGGTCTTTTCGACTTCGGTGTCGTCATCAATGAAGGTGACAGTCGCGCCAAACTTTACCGTCGTGCCGGAAAGCTTGCTGACGTCGATGACATCGGCCAAGGCGAGAATGGTCTCGAGTTCCTTGATCCGGCCCTCGTTCAGTGCCTGTTGTTCTTTGGCAGCGGAATATTCTGCATTTTCAGACAGATCGCCGTGAGCGCGCGCTTCCGCGATGGCGTCGATGATCCGACGGCGCTCATTGCTTGTGCGGTGCTCAAATTCTGCGGCAAGGGCCTTTTGGCCCTGCACCGTCATTGGGATCTTGTCCATTCCTGCTGCCTCCAATCGGCTCGGCAAAATAGTAATGAGCGCGCCGCCAACATTTGCCGGCCGCGCTGCTTAGTCGTTGATCTGATTTGAAGCCAGCGTGGCCCCAAATAGTTTACCCCAGCCGGTCGGTCGGCTCATGCGTCGCGAATAAGGATCTGGGGAAGATTTGACCTTGCCCGGAGGTTCGCTCGCGGTCAAGCCGTTGAAACTAGGCCAAACCGCGCAGCGCACACCCAAGGACACTTGAAAAGTAGCAAAGAGCGTGGGCAAGAGAAAAGGGCGCGCCTAGGGCACGCCCCAATCCAATAAGCCAGGTTCGTGATTACGACGTCGTCAAATTGTCAGCGGCGGACTTACCCGTGCGCTTGTCCTTGACGATTTCGTAGTTCACCTTTTGGCCTTCATCCAAGCCGTTCAGGCCCGAACGCTGGACAGCAGAAATGTGAACGAACACATCTGCGCCACCCTCGTCTGGCTGGATGAAACCATAACCTTTTTGGCCGTTGAACCACTTAACGGTGCCCGTTGCCATAATGCGCTATCCCTCGTGACGTCTCTGCTAAATGAGGTTCTGATCATGCACCTGATCAGGCCCCCTAGTTGATATCGAACTATCGGAAGATGATGACAGCAATGGCGAATGGCAATTCGCGTCTTTAGGTCAGTCGGCCGCAGTATTCGATGGGCGGAACCTAACCTGAAAAAACGATTGCATCAATATCTCGTGTGTTGATGGGGGTGCTTTCGATAAATAACGACAGTTCTCGTGAGAGGTCAGTTGTTTGCCGGAAGCAATTTCTGAAAAGGCAATTGCCCTTCGCGTGCATTATCGTGAAAATTCGTGCCGATTTCGGCGGAATCTGGGGCGAAATTTTCACGCGGGTCGGTGCCTCAATCGTTCCCTGTATTCTCCTTGCGCGTGTACGGTTTTTCCGGCTAATTCGCAGTCGCGGTCAGCATGGCCGTGTCCTCTCGAAAGCGTACCGTCTTGAGCAAGGCGATTTATTCTTCCGGCGATGTATTCGCCGATCGGCGTGCCGACTATGCGCGGCAGCTGGACCAAAGTGGTGACCCCGCTGCAGCCTCAGAGCTGATGGAGCAGGCTCTGGAATTGGCCCCCGAATGGGCTGCCGGTTGGGACCTGCTCGGCAACTACCACGAAAAAGCTGGCAATATTTCCGCGGCTATAGGCGCTTGGCGGCGGCTTGAAGCTCTCGATGACCACGGTGTTTTCGGGGCCCGATTAAAACTGGCTGCGCATAATGCCGGTGCTGCGGGTCAGGGGACGGCAGTGGGCTATGTTGAGGCCCTGTTTGACCAATATGCTGCCAAGTTCGAGCAATCGCTGGTCGGTAAACTGGGCTATAAAGTGCCTGAACTGCTCGACGACATTGTCAATCAAGAGATGACACGCCTTGGCATTGAGCGGTTTGGCCGCGCGATCGATCTGGGCTGTGGCACAGGTTTGATGGGCCAGCGCTTGCGCGGCAAGGTTGATCATCTTGAGGGCGTTGATATTTCCGCCGCGATGATTGCAGAGACGGCCCGCAAGGGCATTTACGATAAACTGGATAAGGCCGAGCTGGTTGAAGCACTCAATCGGTGCGACCGCGACACGGACCTGCTGACGGCAGCAGACGTGTTGATTTATTGCGGCGCGATAGAGCCAGTTCTGAGCGCGATGATGCCCGCTTTGCAGCCGGGGGGGCTCGTCGCCTTTTCGCTGGAAGCGCATGACGGCCCTGAAGCGGTGTTTTTGCGCCCAAGCCTGCGCTATGCCCATGGCATTGAGGCGACGCGCATGGCGCTGGTGGCCGCTGGGTTCAGCATTTTGCGCTATGAAACCGCCGAGTTACGTATGGATCGCGGCGCTCCGATTATCGGGATCTTGGTGGTGGCGCAAAAGCCGCAGCATAGTATGACGGCCGCCAATGATGTCGGCATGGATGGTGACGTCGCTGCCTAGCGGCGCTCGCAGAACTTGGTCATAAAGGTGCGATAGCTCTGGAGATGACCATGAATACCATCCGCCACGATTTTCGCTCTGACACTGTCACGCGTCCCAGCGATGGGATGCGGGCAGCAATGGCAGAGGCGGAGGTGGGGGACGACGTTTACGGCGACGATCCGACGGTCAACCTGCTGGAACAGCGCATTGCCGGCATGATGGACAAAGAGGCGGCGATGTTTGTGCCTTCCGGCACAATGTCTAACCTTCTGGCTCTCCTAGCCCATTGTGAGCGTGGCGACGAATATATCGCGGGGCAGGACGCGCATTGCTATGCGCATGAGGCCGGTGGCGCGGCGGTTCTGGGATCGATCCAGCCGCAGCCTATTGCGCATCAGGCCGATGGAACGATGGCCATCGATGACATTGAAAACGCCATTAAGCCTGACGACAGTCATTATGCGCGGACGCGGCTGATCGCGCTCGAAAACACCTTTGGTGGGCGGGCGCTGCCGATGGGCTATATGGATGCCGTTGCCGATGTGGCGGAGCGCCATGGGCTGGGGCTGCATCTGGATGGGGCACGCGGGTTCAACGCGGCGCTGGCATTGGGCATCGATATTGCGACGCTGGGGAAACGGTTTGATACGGTTTCGATCTGCCTCTCTAAGGGCTTGGGTGCGCCCGTGGGCTCGGTGCTTGTTGGGCGCGGGGAGCTGATTGGCAAAGCGCGGCGCTATCGCAAAATGGTGGGTGGCGGATTGCGCCAGTCGGGGATTTTAGCGGCCGCGGCGCTCTATGCGCTGGACCACAATGTTGCGCGACTTGCCGACGATCATAAGCGCGCCAAACGTTTGGCCGAGGGTCTGGCGCGGCATCCGCAATTGAGTGTGACCACGCCGGACACCAACATTGTCTGGGCAAAGGCAGAGCGTGAAGTCTCTGGAGCGCTGACAGAACATCTGGAAAGCATGGGTATTGCATTCGGCGGCGGCTATGGGACCCATCGCTGGGTCACCCATATTGATCTCGGCGACGATGACATTGAAATTGCTATTGCAGCGGTCGATACGTTTTTCAAAGACTAATAAGTATTTACCGTAAGAATACTTTACTGTTTCCATATTCCGTCGGTCGTTTCATTGTGTTCGAATGTGACGATGGGAGATCACATTTTGCGGGCGGTAACATCCGGGGTGACAACGCGAATTCTTGCGTCGCTCCACGATATTGATGCGAATGAACAGCAATGGCGGGCGTTGGAGCAGCGATGCTCCGACCCGATGAGCTATTTCCAATCGTTTGACTGGTGTCGATCGTGGGTTGCGGAATTCTCCACTGAAGCGACCGAGCCCTATGTGATTACGCTGTGGCGCGACGAAGTCTTGCTGGCCATCGTGCCGCTGGTGGTGACCCGTAAGGGCGGGATCGCGCGGCTCGTGACGCTTGGCGAGGCACACGCTCAGTATTGTGGTGCTCTGGCCGTGGCGGGCGCGACGAGTTACCCTGATGTCGTTGAGGCGCTGCGACTAGCCGTGCGCGCTTCGAGGACTGACGTTTGGGTACAGCGTTGTGTCATCGAAGGGTCGGCGCTTGATCGTATGATCGCCACCATTGCTCGGGTCCGCGAAGAACCTAATCAGAGCTCGGTCCTCGATCTGACGCCCTATGTGAGCGCTGATGCTTATTTCGAGCGCTTGGGAAAGCTGCAGAAGCGGAACCGCAATCGGCGGCGCAATCATCTGGCGCGTTTGGGCGACTTGTCTTTCGAGATGGTCTTTCCTGGCGATGCGGGCTTTGATGGGCTCGTTGAGCAGGCGGTGAACTGGAAGCGCGAATGGCTGGCGCAGACAGGGCGGCGAAGTGTGGGGTTTTCGGCCCAGGGCTATGCCGCGTTCCTCAAGCGACTGCCTGGGGATAGTGATCAGCGCTCTGGCGCCTGTATTTCCGTGCTGCGCGTAGGCGACAGGGTCGTGGCGCTTGAACTCGGTTTTCTGCATTACCGGCATTACTACGCCTATATCGGCAGCTTTGACTGGAGCTTGCGCGAGCTGTCTCCGGGGAAGGTGCAGATGGAAATGACGGTGGGCTGGCTGATCGAGCAGGGCGCGCGCGCCTATGATCTCTTGGTCAATCCGGCCGATTATAAAAACAGCTGGACCAATAGCGCGCATGCCGTGGCGACGCGGGCCAAGCCGCTATCGTGGAAGGGCCGGGTCTATACCGGTTACTGGTTGCCGACCGTTCGGCCGTTTGTGAAGCGGCACTATGAACGGCTGCCCGTACTGATGCAGAAATGGACGAACTTCCTACAAGGTAGCGTGTGTCTGCTGCTGTATGTCTGACGGTCAAAGCAGTTTTGCCGATGCGGCAATTGCCATAGCCATTCGCGTTGCCGGGGCGGGCCTTGTGTTCGCCATGCAGGTGGTTTTGGCGCGGCTGATGCCCGCCGATTACTACGGTGGGTTCGTGACGCTGTGGAGTTGGATCCTCGCGCTCGGGAGCTTTGCGGCGCTGGGCTTCGCCGAATCCAGTGTGCGATTTTTGCCGCGGTATCAGCTGCGCGATAAGCGGGTGAAGCTGTTCGGCTATTGGCGGTTTGGCTTGCGCCTTGTGGGCGGGATCAGCGTGGCGCTCGGGGCAGCGGGCGTTGCCCTCGGCATGGGCCTAGGGCCGCAAGGGGGCGCTGGGCTCGTCATAATGTTGGTGGCGCTGGGGCTGCCCTTTATTGCGCTTGAGTATTTCATTGAAGGCGTCGCGCGCAGCTTTGGCTGGTTCCGATTAGCAGCGGTGCCTGTCTATGTGGTTCGGCCATTGCTGGTTATTGGCGCGGTTTTGCTGCTGCACGGGGGCGGCGTTGAATTGACCCTGCCGGTGGTGGGCGGCGTGTTCATCACGGCTATGGCGGTGATTAGTGGTGCGCTGGCGCTGGTGGTGGGACAGCGGGTGCGCAGGCTCGGCGTGACGGGCGCGGTGAGCGCACGACAAAAGCGGGTTTGGCTGACGGCCTCGTTGCCGCTGTTGGTGCTGTCGGGGCTTGAGGATTTGACCGGCTATGCCGACGTGCTGATGCTGGCGCTGTTGGCGGGGCCGGAAGAGGTGGCGGTGTATTTTGCGGCGGCACGGTGTTTGGCGCTGGGGGGATTTATCGCCTATGCGATGACGCTGGTTGCAGGGCGGCGCTATGCGCTCGATTTCGCCGGTGCATCGAACGAGCAGTTGCAGCGCAGTATTTCACGCGGGACGCTGCTGACCGTGGGGCTTACGACGGCGGCCGTCGTTGTGACGATTATCGCCGCGCCACTGCTGCTGCGCGCGTTCGGTGAGGTCTATGAATCGGGGTGGCCGATAGTGGCGGTGCTTGGGGCAGGCATGGTCGCCAAATCGCTCAGTGGTCAAGCCCAAGAGGCGCTGATCGTCTTGGGCAAACAGAGGACGGGGATCGTCGTCAACCTTGTCAGCGTCACGGCCAGCGTGGTGCTTATCGCGGCGCTCACCCCACAATTGGGGCTGCTCGGCGCCGCGGCAGGGGCTGCAATTGCGATGGCAGTCCGGTCGCTCGCGCTGGCGATTGGCCTATGGCGCGCGACCGGATTGGTGGTGTTTCAGCGCTTCTAGCGACCTGCGCTGGCGGTAAAGACCGTGTGGAAGCCGGCGACATCGGCGAAGCGATACCAGAGATCGGTGACGGCATCGTCGTTGAGCTTGGTTTCGTGCCAGACGGCGTCCAGCCCGATTTCATTGCCGAGATTACGGTCCATGGAGAGGAAGCGGTACATTTCGTAACGTTCCACGCCTTCAGGGTGCTCGCCATAGGTCCACTGATACTCGCCGCTTTCGGCATTGGCCCAATAGCCCAGAGTGGCGAGGCGCGCGGCGGCATAGGCAGGGATCGCCACATCATCGGCGACGTCCGCATAGAGCAGGGGCCAATCGGGCTGCTCGCCCTCTACTTCGGTCCAATCCGCCATGTCTTGGAAGTCACGATAGCTTTCGAGGCAGGGGGTGCCCTGGCAATCCTGCTTTGACGCCTCTTTGGCCGAGATTTCCTTGGTCGAGGCTTGGAGAAGGATCGCCTGATTGTTCATGGTCGGGGTGAAGACGAAGCGCCAAGCGCGGTGTTCGCCAGTGCCGAACTCGGCTGCGTCGGCGACGTTTTCTTCCCCGAGGTCCGCTGCCAGTTCAGCGCGGATGGTTGGGCCCAAGTTGAAGTGGCGGACTTCGATAAAGCTCACAGGGGCGGAAGATCCGTCCTCTGCGCTGTCGATCATTTCGCCATAAGAAAGCTCGGTGCGGGTGCGCGTGCTCTCGATAGCGTCATCGGCAATGAGCAGGGCTTTCTCGATAGGGCCGACGGTGCCGCCTGGGGTGGCGGCATTGGTATCGAGCCAATAGCTGGCGAGAGTTGCTTCAAGCGTTTCGGTGTCGACGAGCGAGAAGCCATTGGCCCCGGTAAACTGGGCGATGGCTTCGTCGATGTCCGATTGGGCGACGGCAAGAGACGTGGTGGCGAGAAGAAGGCTGAGTGTAACGGCAGTACGACGCAACATGGGCAATCCTCGTGTGCTTGGTTTCGCTCTTTATGGCGGAGCCAAGATGTATCGTAGATGAATGCGGAGACGAGGGGGAGGGTTGCTGTGGGGGATGTGGATGGGGACCCCCACCTGGCCTCCCCCTGGTAGGGGGAGGGATTGCATCGGGGATGTGGTGGGCGTGGGGAAGGGCGGTGGCTCTGTCCCCCCACCCTCAATCCCTCCCCTCAAGGGGGAGGGAGGCTGGTTCGGTGTTGTGGAGCGTATCGGTGGTCTTTGCGAGCATAAAAAAGGCCCGCGCGGGGCGGGCCTTTTCGGATTGGGGTTTCGCGCGGATTAGGCGGTGAAATAGTCCTGCAGTGGGCGGACGGTGAGGTTGCCCTTGGAGTAGGCGATGATGCCTTCAACTGCGGCCATCGCGCCGTCGATGGTGGTGTAGTACGGGATCTTGGCCAGAAGCGCGGTGCGGCGGATGTCGCGGCCGTCGCTGATTGCCTTGGCGCCATCGGTGGTGTTGATCACCAGATGAACCGAACCGTTCTTCATCGCATCGACGATGTGTGGGCGACCTTCCAAGACCTTGTTGACCTTGGTGGCTGGAACATTGTTGTCAGCCAGGTAGGACTGCGTGCCGCCGGTGGCGAGGATTTCGAAGCCGTTTTCGACGAGCTGGCGGGCCAGATCAACGATGTACTGCTTGTCGCTATCGCGAACCGAAATGAACGCCTTGCCCGAGGTTGGGACCTTCTGGCCAGCACCGAGCTGCGACTTGGCAAAAGCCATAGCGAAGTTGGTGTCGAGGCCGATGACTTCACCGGTCGACTTCATTTCAGGCCCAAGCACCGTGTCAACGCCAGCGAAGCGGTTGAACGGGAACACGGCTTCCTTAACGGCGACGTGCTTGAGGACCTTTTCTTGCAGGCCGAAGGACGCAAGCTTTTCGCCAGCCATGATGCGGGCTGCGATCTTGACGATTGGATCGCCGATGACCTTGGCCACGAAAGGAACAGTACGCGAAGCGCGTGGGTTCACTTCGATCAGGTAGATCGTGCCGTCCTTGTAGGCGTACTGAACGTTCATCAGGCCGCCGACCTTGAGCTCAAGAGCGAGCGCGCGGGTCTGGCGCTTGAGTTCAGCAATGGTCTCTTCCGAGAGCGTGCGGGATGGCAGCGAGCAAGCACTGTCACCGGAGTGAATGCCGGCTTCCTCGATGTGCTCCATGATGCCAGCGACGAAGACGTCTTCGCCATCGCAGAGGCAATCCACGTCGATTTCGGTCGCGCCCTGAAGGTATGCGTCGAACAGCAGTGGGTTGTCAGAGAGAACGGAGTTGATCTGGCCGGTCTTGTCGTTCGGGTAACGGCGCAGGATATCAGGCGGGACGAGGCCCGAGAGCGTATCCTGAATGTAGCGTTCGAACTCAGCCGAGGAGTTGACGATGGCCATAGCGCGGCCGCCGAGAACGTAGGACGGGCGGATCACCAGTGGGTAGCCAAGGCGTTCCGCAACGAGGCGGGACTGCTCAAGGCTATAGGCAATGCCGTTCTTTGGCTGGGTCAGCTCAAGCTTGTTGAGGAGCTTGGAGAAGAGATCGCGGTCTTCAGCAAGGTCGATCGCGTCTGGCTGGGTGCCCAAGATTGGAACGCCGGCCTTCTTCACGGCTTCTGCAAGGTTCAGCGGGGTCTGGCCACCGAACTGAACGATAACGCCGTGCAGCGTACCGTTCTGCTTTTCGGTGAGCAGGATTTCGATGATGTCTTCTTCGGTCAGCGGCTCAAAGTAGAGGCGGTCCGAAGTGTCATAGTCGGTCGAAACCGTTTCTGGGTTGCAGTTGACCATGATGGTTTCATAGCCAGCGTCAGCCAGCGCAAAGGCAGCATGGCAGCAGCAATAGTCGAACTCGATGCCCTGACCGATACGGTTTGGACCACCGCCGAGGATGACGACCTTCTTGCGATCCGATGGGCGCGCTTCGTCTTCGACCTTGCCGTTGAACGGGGTTTCGTAGGTCGAGTACATGTAAGCGGTTGGCGAGGCGAATTCGGCAGCCGAGGTGTCGATGCGCTTGTAGGCCGGGCGAACAGCAAGGTCGTGACGGAGCTTGCGCACGTCGGCAGCCTTGGTGCCTGCCAGTTCGGCAAGGCGCGCGTCCGAGAAGCCCATTCCCTTAAGGGTGCGCAGGTTTGCAGCGTCCGATGGCAGGCCGAGTTCACGGACCTTGTTTTCCATATCGACGATGCCGCGCATCTGTTCGAGGAACCAAGGATCGATCTTGCACGCTTCGTGGATGTCTTCGTTGGACATGCCAAAGCGCATGGCTTCAGCCACGTGCAGGAGACGATCTGGGGTCGGGGTGCCAAGCGCCTGCTTAATCGCGTTCTTGTCTTCGCCTTCGCCCATGCCTGGGATGCCGATTTCGTTGAGACCGGTGAGACCGGTTTCGAGCGAACGGAGAGCCTTTTGCAGGGATTCCTGGAAGGTGCGGCCGATAGCCATGGCTTCACCAACCGACTTCATCGCGGTGGTCAGGCGTGGATCGGAACCCGGGAACTTTTCAAAGGCAAAGCGTGGGATCTTGGTGACGACGTAGTCGATGGTTGGTTCGAACGACGCCGGGGTCATGCCGCCGGTGATGTCGTTGTCCAATTCGTCGAGGCTGTAGCCAACGGCGAGGCGCGCTGCGACCTTGGCAATCGGGAAGCCAGTGGCCTTCGATGCCAGAGCAGACGAACGCGATACGCGTGGGTTCATTTCGATGACGACCATGCGGCCATCAGCTGGGTTTACGCCGAACTGTACGTTCGAACCACCGGTTTCAACACCAATCTCGCGCAGGACCGCCAGCGAGGCGTCGCGCATGATCTGGTATTCTTTGTCGGTGAGGGTGAGCGCTGGCGCAACGGTGATGGAGTCGCCGGTGTGCACGCCCATCGGATCGAGGTTTTCGATCGAGCAAACGATGATGCAGTTGTCCTTCTTATCGCGGACAACTTCCATTTCGTATTCCTTCCAGCCGAGGACGCTTTCCTCAACCAGAACTTCGTTGGTCGGCGAAGCGTCGATGCCGCTTTCGCAGATCGCAAGGTATTCTTCGCGGTTGTAAGCAATGCCGCCGCCGGTGCCGCCCATGGTGAAGGACGGACGAATGATGGCTGGAAGGCCGATCACTTCGAGAGCCTGCAGGGCTTCGATGGTGTTGTGCGCGAGCATGGAGCGCGGGGTTTCAAGCCCGATCTTCTTCATTGCATCGCGGAAACGCTCGCGGTCTTCTGCCTTGTCGATGGCGTCAGCAGTCGCGCCAATCATTTCGACATTGTACTTGTCGAGAACGCCCATCTTCCGCAGCGAGAGTGCGCAGTTCAGAGCTGTCTGACCGCCCATGGTGGGCAGGAGCGCGTCGGGGCGCTCTTTCTCGATGATTTTGGCGACCACTTCTGGGGTGATCGGCTCAACATAGGTTGCGTCGGCGAGATCTGGGTCCGTCATGATCGTCGCTGGGTTCGAGTTGACCAGAATAATCCGGTAACCCTCTTCCTTGAGCGCTTTACAGGCCTGAGTGCCGGAGTAATCAAACTCGCACGCCTGTCCGATGATGATTGGCCCCGCGCCGATGATGAGGATCGATTTAATGTCGGTACGCTTCGGCATGGGACTCGCTCTGCTGTCGTTTCTATCAGGACGCGGGCGAGGAGAATCGCCCGGACACACCCGTCCGCGCGAAACCCGCGCAGCAGTTGAGCACTGCGGCACGGGGCATAAAGGCCGAACATGGTGGTTAGGTGGGCGGTTTAACTTAAGAGGGCGCAGAAGGGAAGAGGGAGCGGCACTTATTCATCGTCGCAGGCAAAGGGAAGGAAGGTGCTGGCGGCGCCTTCATTGAGCATGGCGATGGTGAGCATATTGGCCAGTTCCCGTTCATCGCTTGAGCGGGGGCAGGCGGCAATTTTCTCAGTGCAGCCCGAGGCTATGAAGGTCTCGTTAGCCGCGCGGAAACTGTCATTGATGTCGGTGTTGGGGGTGCTGGAGAGGGCGCGGGCCCAAGCGTTTTCGTATAGTTCGCATTTCTGCCTCCCCCAGTCGGACTGCGCAAATGTCGCGCCGGGGACGAGGGTAAAGGGCAAAAAGATCAAGACTGACAGGAGGATGGTGCCACTAGGGCTAGTCATGCGCCTGCGCGCAGGATTGGGGTTCTGGATCACTGGATTTTGCTTGCTCTTCAAGACAATCGCACTGGGCATTGAACACCGCCTCCTCATCTTGGGTCAGCTTTTCACGCGAGAGGAGGAGGTCGAGCTGATTCCGGCAGAGCTGCGCTTCAATGGATTCGGTTTGGCTCTGCGCTGATGCGGGGAGCATGGGCAGAACCAGAAGCGTGGCGAGGAGCGTAAGCGGTAGGCGCATAGGCGGTAGGCTGGGGGCGCAATGCGGCGGCGTTATGGCGCTGTAATCTGGTGGAGCCAGAGGTCGACCAGATTTGCGCCCCATGCTGCGTCGATGGACAGAACGATGGCTGTCCAGACGATGGCCCAGAGAACGCTGCAGAGGCTGCCCAAGAGGACGTATTCCGCGAAGTCCTTATTGTCCATTTGCTGAAAGCGCGAGATCGCCTTGATTGCGACAACGGCCGCAATGATCTCGGTGCTTGAAAGGGCTATGCCAAAAGCGATGATCAGGCGTTCAACCGCGCCGATCCACCGCCCTGCGGTGTTGCGCTTGTGCTGGGTCTCGCCAGTTTCGCTAGCGCCCTGCGGGAGGGGCGTAACTTGGGTGACGGCAAGCACCCATTTGCAGAAGAGATTGCCGAAGAAGGTGAGGATGACAAGGAATGTGCCGAGGGAAACCAGCGAAATGACAATCCTTGTGGTGTCCATTATGGCTCCTCGATCTTGGTGAACCCGGTCAGTAGCGCGGTCCATAGGGTCGTGTAGACGTCGAGCTTAGCGCTTTTGAGGGTCTTGTAAACGTTGCGTGACGTAACCGCGCGACGTGTGGCGATATCCTCAACGCTGCTGCCCGCGAGAGTTTGCGCGACGGTTTGGGCCTGAATATCGGTCCAGTCTGCTTCGATAGTGGACAGGCTCAGGCATAGGGCGTCGAATAGGATCTCATGGGTGGGATCATCAAACAGGGCGACGCGGTAGAAGAGGCCAGTTTGCTTGTCGTTCAGCTTGGAGCGGGCGCGTGCCAAGCCTTCGCCCATCATGTTCCACGCCATGCTCGTGTTGATGGGGGTTTGCAGCCGCAGTTGGCCGATGACGAAGCGGCAATCGATCCCAGATTGGAGCAGGTCCAGACGCAATTGGCGCGCGATGGTGGCCGCCGTGGTCAAGGAGGTCGTGATGCCCTGAAATTCATCCCCCAAGGTGATTGTGAGCGGGGAGAGAATGTCGGCGCCATTGTTTTGATTGGCGGCGGTGACGGCATCATTGAACAAGGCGTGCAGCCGGGCCGGCGTGTGCCGGTCTCGGCTGTTGACGATGTCGCCCATCAAAACGGCGGTGGTTGGCGCGCGTGCAATATCCATCCGCTGACCATGCCGGTGAACTGAAAAAGGTTCAAGATAAAAAAATGAACTGAAATGAGTTCAGAATTCTAACTTGAACCAATTCAGGTTCAAGTTAGACGGGCTCCGAGGCCTTGTCTCGTGTGATCCAGGAGCCGTCGCGCCATTCACGCACGGTGACCGTGATCTGATCTTGTGTGATGTCGATCAGATTGTAGGCGTTTGGCTCACCGCGCAGGCGGGTGGAAATGGCCGAGGACGCTTGCGCGACAAGGATGGGCGCGGCGGTGGATTTACTGACGCCGATCGGCTCGCCTTCGCGGCTTTTAGAGGCTGGTTCATGCTTGCGCACATACGACAGATGAAAGTGGCCGGAGAGGACGAGGCGGACCCCAAGCTCAGAAAAGCGCATGAGGGCGTCGTCGGCGCGTTTGACGGTGCGCGCTTCTTTCTGCGCCATTTGCTCGGTGGGATAGAGCAGGGGGTGATGGGCGACAATGACGCGGACCGCATGTGGGGACGCGCGGGAGAAGCGGGCTTCGAGATCTGCCAGTTGGTTTCGGGAGATGGTGCCGTGGCCCCAATTCCATTCGAGGCGGAAGCGGCGCGAGGTGCGCATGCCAAGGATGGCGACGCCATCCATTTCGAGGAAAGGCTCGAGCTGGCGCGAGATATAGCGCTTATAAAGGCCATAGGGATCGAGGAAGCGGCGCACGAAATTGACGGCGGGCACGTCATGATTGCCCGGAACGGCGAAAATCGGCGCGTTCAGTTTGTCGAGAAAGACCCGCGCCTGAATGAATTCTTCTTTGGTGCCGATCTGGGTGAAGTCACCGCTGGCGACAATCAGATCGGGGTTTTGCGCGTTGATGTCGTCGGCAAAGCCTTCGGCAAGAACGGGGTCATGCTTGCCGAAGTGGAGGTCAGAGATATGAAGGATTTTCACGCGGCGATCTCAGTCGATACAGTTTCAGGCACGATGACGGTTAGGGCCAAGGGGCGGATGGTGAAGACCATGGGGGTATCGAGAAGCATGACTTCGCCGTCGAACATGACCTGCATCTGAGGTTTGCGGAAATTGACGGTGATCGCTTTCATGGTCTCGATATTGAGTTCGGGGTCGCTGTGCCATTTGCCAAACAGCATGCCGAAGACGAGGCGGAAAAAGTCCCAGGTTCGGAGGTGGCGCAGCGTGTAGAGGGTGAGGAAGCCCTGATCGAGCTTGGAGCGCGAAAAGAAGCGGCCAAGGCCCTGGTCATAGGCGTTAGACGAGACGGCGAGGGATTGCAGGCGCTCGATGGAGCGGGTGCCGTCTTCGCGCTCGAAGATGACGGCGATGCGCTTGGCGCGCTGCATGCGGCGGAACATGTAGCGGACGAGGCCCACTTTGGCGGTGGGGTCTTCGCTGCCACGGATGTGCTCGCGGGCGGCGGCCATGCCGGGAATGACGCCAACCACGACTTTATGGAGGAAGGCTTTGCCGTTGACTTCGCCAACGTCGATTTGAGCGGGTTGACCGGTGGTGAGTGAGGCGACGGCCTCTTCAAGGTCTAGGGGGATTTTGAGGTCTTTGGCGAGAGCGTTGACCGTGCCCAAGGGGAGAATGGCCAAGGCTTTGTCGGTTTCGATGAGCACATCGGCGAGGCCGGTTATGGTGCCATCGCCACCGGCGGCGACGATGATATTGGCGTCGCTGTCGACAGCGGCCTTCATGCGCTCGCCGAAATCCTTGTCGGAATCGGCGTCGATTTCGGCGTTGAGGCCGTGGCTTTCAAAGAGGGCTTGGAGGGATTCCTTGGTGACACCCAAGGAATGAGCGGTGCCAGAATTGGCATTGAGAATGACGTGATAGCGATTTTCAGACATGCAGAAGGGCGCCCCGTGCTCTCGGCGAATGCGATTGGGGGTTCAACGCGTCAGTCGCGATCCCGTTGCAGACGCGTGGTTGAACGAAGCGGGCACAGATCAGTTATACTGATCGAACAACACTTAAGGAGAGTACGAGATGGTGCAGAAGATCGTGGCGATAACGTCCGTCTGGGCCTTGATGGTTGCTGGTGCGGTGGCGCAGGGCGAGCCTGTTCCGGTCGGGGAAGCAAATGGGCGCGGGCAGGTGCCAGCGTTTGAAGGGCAGACGCGCTCGACCCAACCCGACAGCTTGCTCAAGACCAAGAGCACAGTGATTGCGCAGGGGCTGCCGCATCTCTGGGCCATGGAATTTCTGCCCGATGGGCGCATGCTGGTGACGGCCAAAGAAGGCGCGATGCATATTGTTGCGCCGGATGGGACGGTGAGCGCGCCGATTGCGGGCGTTCCAGCGGTTGATGCGCGCGGGCAGGGCGGATTGCTCGACGTGGCGCTGGCTTATGACTTTGAAACCTCGGGGCGGATTTTCTTCTCGTTTGCCGAGCCGCGGAGCGATGGCAACGGGACCAGTGTCGCCTCGGCGGTTTTGGTGGCGGGTGACAAGGGCGGCGCAGTGCTCGAAGACGTCAACGTTATCTTCCGTCAAACCCCAAGCTATGACGGGGATAAGCACTACGGCTCGCGCATCGTGCCAACCGCTGATGGGTCGCTCTTTGTGACGGTCGGCGAGCGGTCTGATCGTCCGATGCGGCCGCAAGCGCAAGAACTCGCCAGCGGTCTGGGCAAGGTGTTCAAGATCGATGGTGAGGGCAAGGCGGCGGCGGATAATCCGCTGCTTGGCGTTGAGGGGGCACTGCCGGAAATCTGGAGCTTTGGGCATCGCAATGCACAGTCGGCAACCCTTGATGGCGAGGGCCGGCTGTGGGTCGTCGAGCACGGCGCGCGCGGTGGCGATGAGCTAAACCTGCCCGAAGCTGGCCTTAACTACGGCTGGCCAGATGTCGCTTACGGCGTCGAGTATTCAGGGCAAGCCATTGGGCAGGGTGTGACCGCGGACGCAGAAACCCAGCAGCCGGTCTATTATTGGGACCCGGTGATCGCGCCTTCAGGCATGGCCTATTATGAAGGCAATGAATTCCCTGAGCTGGACGGCGCATTTCTGGTTGGTGGGCTTGTGGGCAAGGCCGTCGTGGTGCTGCACATGGATGGCGAACGGGTGAAGCACGAAGAGCGCATTCCTGTCGGCGCGCGCGTACGCGATGTGAAGGTCGGGCCTGATGGGGCGATCTATGCAGTGACTGAGGGCGGTGGCTCGACAATCGTGCGGATTAGCCAGGGCGACTAACGCCCGCCAGATCGGAGCGCGGCCATAGTGCTGCGCTCTGACTTTGCTGTGTTTAGGCGGCGCGGGTGACGCGCTGCTTTTCCAAAGCGGAGAGTATCCGGTCGATGCTGTAGGGTTTGGGAATAAAGATCGCGCCCTTGGGGAGGTCCTCGGGCTTGGGCGTGACGCCGCCAGAGACAATTACGATGGGCAGGCCGGGGCGATATTGGGACGCGAGGCGGGCCAGGGCCAAGCCATTGGGGCCGTCGCCCAGTTCGATATCAGTGATGAGCGCGTCGATGTTTTCAGCCATGCGACGGGCACCCGTGCGGGCGCTGCTGGCGGCAACGGCTTCCAAGCCGCGTTCGGCGAGATCGTCGATCAGGAATAGAAGCAGTAAGGCATCGTCTTCGACGACGAGGAGGCGCTTGAGTGGGCTCATGGGTCAGGACCTAGGTGGTGAAGGGTGACGCTGCGCATTCAAGGGCTTGGGTGGACGATGGTTGCGCCGAGATCGGGCAAGCTTGAGATTATGGTTAGCATTTGGTTCAAATTTTACGGAGTGAGCGGGTCGCTCGCTGACCCCTGTGCTTGCCCACAAAAAGAAAACCCCTCCGGTGGGAGGGGTTTGAGCGCTTAGAAGCGGCTGGACCAATCATCGACTTCCTTGCGGAGTTCGTCTTTGGTTTTCCCGTAACGCTCTTGAAGCTTGCCTTCGAGCTGTTCACGGTTGCCATTGATCTGGGCGATGTCGTCGTCAGTGAGCTTGCCCCACTGTTCCTTGGCCTTGCCAGCAAACTGCTTCCAGCCACCTTCGATACGGTTCCAGTCCATCTTCATTCTCCTTAGAGAGTTGCGATGGGTCCCCAATGGACGAGGGGGCAGAGCGTTCCCTTGATCGGAAACGGATTGGCTTAGGTTAATGGCGCGGTACGATAGAGGGCGACACGAATGCCGCCGTGCAGCACGGTGGGCAATTGGGGTTCAAATTTAAGACCGGTGGCCTGGGCGAGCTGCTTATCGGCGGTGATAATGCCAACGCGCCAGCCCTTGAAGCGGGTCTTCAGCACGGTGCCGAGGGTTTTGTGGACGGCGATCAGCGGGCCCTTTTGGCCAATGCGGCTGCCATAGGGCGGATTGACGATGATGATGCCAGGCTGCTCGCACGGTGGGGCGAGGTCTTCGATGTTCTTTTGCTCGAATACCGTGAGGGCTGAAACGCTGGAGCGTTCGGCATTCTCTCCAGCCATACGGATGGCGCCCGCATCACGGTCGGAGCCGTAGAAACGGATATCGGTCGTCTTGCTCGGCGGGACGGCAGCGCGCAGCTCGGCCCAAGCCTTTGGCTTGAAACCCGGCAGCTGTTCAAAGGCGAAGGAACGGGCGCGACCGGGCAGGAGACCAGCGGCGATTTCAGCGGCTTCAATCGGGAAGGTGCCCGAGCCGCACATAGGATCAAGGATTGGCTCGGAACCGTCGAAGCCACATTGGCGCAGGAACATGGCGGCCATGGTTTCGCGCATAGGAGCTTTGTTGACCGCTTCCTTGAAGCCGCGCTTGTGAAGGGACTCGCCTGTGGTGTCGACGCTGATGGTGACAAGATCGTCTTCGATGCGGACCATGATGCGAAGAGTTGCCTCTTCGGCGATGGGCGTGCCGATGGTTTCCGTGATCGCGGTGGCGACGCGTTGGGCGGCGGCCCCGGCGTGATAAATCCGCGAACGCTTGCAGCTGGCTTCAACTGTGATGGGAACATTGGGCTGGAGCCATTCGGCCCAAGGGAGTTTGCGTGAACGCTTATCGAGCTGCGCCAAGTGCATGGCGCGGAAATTGGTGAGGCGCACCAGCACGCGGGTGGCGCCGCGCAGGGTGAGATTGGCGCGCCAAACATCGCCCCACGTCCCCATGAAAGTAACGCCGCCATCAGTGACTTTGGCGTCAGTAAAGCCCGCTTGCACGGCTTCTTGAGCAAGTGGGGCTTCAAGGCCCGGCGTGGCGACGAGATAGATTTCAAGGAGGGAGGTGGTCATGCTGGTGAATTACCGGGGAGTGCGGCTAAGAGCAATGGGACATTGCTTCATCGGCAAATGACGATATAGTTGTGCCAGTTCTTTTAGCCGAGTTACGCCATGTCTGATGCAGAATATGTGCCGCCAAAAGTCTGGAAGTGGGATCAAAGCAATGGTGGGGCTTTTGCCAGCACCAATCGCCCAACGGCGGGCGCGACCCATGACGCTGTCTTGCCGCGCGGGAAGCATAAGTTTCAACTCCATTCGCTCGCGACGCCAAATGGCCAGAAGGTCTCCATCATGCTCGAAGAGCTGCTGGCGGCGGGACATGACGCGGAATATGACGCCTGGCTGATTAACATCGGCAAGGGTGATCAGTTCGGATCGGGCTTTGTTGAGATCAATCCCAACAGCAAGATCCCGGCGATGTGGGACTATTCAGGGGCGGAGCCAATCGCTCTGTTTGAGAGCGGGTCTATCCTTGTGCATCTGGCCGAAAAGTTTGGGGCGTTTTACCCCAAGGACACAGCCAATCGCGCGCAGGTGATGAACTGGCTGATGTGGCAGATGGGCAGTGCGCCTTTTGTTGGTGGCGGGTTCGGGCATTTCTATGCCTATGCACCGGTAAAGCTTGAGTATCCGATCAATCGCTATGCGATGGAAACCAAGCGCCAGCTCGACGTGCTCGATAAGCAATTGGCCAAGAACAAATTCATCGCGGGCGACGAATATTCGATCGCCGATATCGCCATTTTCCCTTGGTATGGCGGCTTGGTATTGAACCGCTCTTACAATGCGGGCGAGTTTTTGGATGTGGGCATCTACACCAATGTTATTCGCTGGGCCAAAGAGATCGACGCACGTGAGCCGGTCAAGCGCGGGCGGTGCGTCAACACCGCTTGGGGTCCGGAAGATGAAATGCTGGCGGAGCGCCACTCTGCAGCGGACATTGACCGCGTGCTGGCCGTCCGCAAGGAGCGCGGCACAATCTAACGCTAATGGAATATCAACGTCATCGAACCCTCGCTTCGGCGGGGGTTTTTGTTTGCACAGCGTTTACGCCGTACGCCGAGTTTGCAGTTTTGCACCAATTTTTTCGCCGTTTGCCACGGCGTTAGCTACCTGTTGGGGGCTGAAGTACACCCCCCGTTAAGTCAATACGAGGCAATATCCTTACGCGCTAAGCGGTTGCGCCGTTTTTTGTCGCTCGTGTCGTAATGTATTAGGTCGGTCACCTCCATGCGTCTTATCTTGGGAACCATCGTCGTTTTTGCCTGCGTTTTGGGCAGCTATTATATGATGGGTGGACATGTCGAGGTTCTGTGGCAACCTTGGGAATTCGTGATCATTCTGGGTGCTGCGCTTGGTGCCTTCATCATTGCTAACGGCGCGCCTGTATTGAAGGCCGTGCCGGGCATGTTTGGCTCGCTGTTTAAGGGCCCAAAATACGACAAGACCGCATATCTGGAACTGCTCGGCATGCAGTATGCCATGTTTAAGATCGTCCAGCAGAAGGGCATCTTGGGTATCGAGTCCCATATTGAAGACCCGCACAATTCCACGCTTTTCAACGCGTTCCCAACTTTTGCCAAGAACCACCACGCCGTGCAGTTCGTGTGTGACTACATGCGCATGGTGACGATGGGCGCAAACAATGTGCACGAAATTGAAGCGTTGATGGATGAGGAACTGGAAACCCACCATCAGGAACAAGAGCGCAATGTGACCGCGATGCAGGCATTGGCCGATGGTACACCAGCTCTTGGGATCGTTGCGGCCGTTTTGGGCGTGATCAAGACCATGGGTGCGATTACCGAGCCGCCAGAAGTTTTGGGTCACCTGATCGGCGGCGCGCTGGTGGGGACCTTCTTCGGCGTGTTCGTTGCTTACGGCTTCTTTGCACCGTTCACCCAGTCCCTGCGTTCCACCTATGAGTCGGAAGGCAAGTACTTCCTGTCGCTCAAGGTTGGTATGCTGGCCCATATCGGCGGTCAGCCGCCGGTGATGGCGATCGAATTTGCCCGTAAGGCGCTGATGAGTGAAGTTCGTCCGACCTTCAACGAAGTTGAAGCGTCCACAGCTAACCTGCCGGCGACCAGCTAAGGTCGGCGGAAAGGAGAAGCCAGAATGGCGGACTTAGAACGACCGATCATCATTAAGAAGGTCAAGAAACACAAACACGCCCACCATGGTGGCGCTTGGAAAATTGCTTATGCCGACTTCGTGACGGCGATGATGGCCTTCTTCCTGTTGATGTGGCTGATCAGCATGACTACGCCTGAGCAGAAAGAAGGGCTGGCGAACTATTTCGCGCCCGCTTCTGTCAGCGAAACCATGAGCGGGGCCGGTGGTGTGCTGGGCGGCACGGCGATGGCACGCGACGGCAATATGATGTCGGGTTCGGTTGAAGAAGTGTCGCTGAGTTCGCTGTCGAGCCCAACGGGTTCGGCGCAGAACACCGCTGACGTGAATTCTGGTGGTCCCGATCGGAGCCAGGGCGAAGAAAACGCCGAAACTGCTGAAAGCGCGGAATCGATGCGGGCGACCGAAGATCGTTCGTTCCACAGCGCTGCGGCGAGCATTAAGCAGGCCTGGCAGTCGCTGCCGGAGCTGACCCCATTTGCAGACAATCTGCTGGTTGAAGAGACCGAAGAGGGCTTGGACATCCAGATCGTCGAGCAGCAGGGGGCGCGCATGTTCCCGGAAGGCTCGAAGTATCCGGTGGAGCCAACACGTCTGGCTATCTCGGTGATTGCGCCGATTTTGCAGGGCCTCAATGCGCAGGTGTCTGTTTCAGGCCATACGGCGGCAGGTGGTCGTTTTGATAACCCGCGCTATGGACCTTGGGAATTGTCGGCGGATCGCGCCAATGTCACGCGCTCGATCTTGAGCGAGTTTGGTTTGAGCGATGATCGGGTGAAGTCGGTGATCGGCCGGTCGACGGACGATCCATTCTTCCCCAATGACCCTTATATGGCTGCCAATGAACGGGTGAGAATTACCGTTCTGCACCAAGCGCCACCGGTTCCGGTAGGCCTCACGCCATAAAGAAAAGGCGGTGTCTGTGGACACCGCCTTTTTTGTTTTAGGCGACCGTCAGGGTGACGTCGACATTGCCACGGGTGGCATTGGAATAGGGGCAGACCTGGTGGGCCTTTTCCACGAGAGCTTCGGCCTCGGCGTGATCAAAGCCTGGAATGCTGACCTTGAGTGCGACGGCGATATTGTAGCCAATGCCCTTGGCGTTTTCGCCGAAGGAGACGGACGCGTCGATGGTGGTTTCGTCTGGGATTTTCACCTTTTCAGCGCGGGCAACAGCCTTGAGCGCGCCGAGGAAGCAGGCGGAGTAGCCAGCGGCGAACAGCTGTTCGGGATTGGTGCCCGGGCCGTCATTGCCGCCCATGGCCTTGGGCGTATCGAGAGTAACTTCTAGGCGGCCATCGTCGGTCTTGCTGGTGCCAGTGCGGCCGCCAGTGGTGTGGGCGTGGGCGGTGTAGACTGCAGATTTGATGCTCATGACAGTTCTCCTTGAAGATGGATAATTCATAGTGCGCAATCAAATTGCGCGCAATTTATTTTTTATGTAGGCTGTTTTTGCAACTTAGCGAGGGTAGGGCGATGGCTGACGAGACCATGCCGACGATCGACAATATGCTGTGTTTCGCCGTCTATGCGGCGGGGCATGCCTTTACGCGGTTTTACAAGCCGAGGCTGGATGCCTTGGAGCTGACCTATCCGCAGTACCTCGCTTTGCTGGTGCTTTGGGAAAGGGATGACATCACAGTCAAAGCGCTCGGGGAGAGATTGTTCCTCGATAGTGGCACAATAACGCCCTTGTTAAAGCGGCTCGAAGCGCGGGGGCTGGTGACGCGAAAGCGCGATGCGGATGACGAGCGGCAGGTGCGGATAGGGCTGACCGAGGCGGGGCAGGGGCTCAAAGCCAAGGCTTTGGCGGTGCCACTGGCCGTGGCCAAGGGCACAGGATTGGCGATGGACGATATTTCGGCCATGCGCGCTGAGCTACTGGCCTTGCGCGAGCGCTTGGATGCGGCGCTGGCAGAAAAGTAGGAGAGAGGCCGGAGCCTCTCCCCCTGAACCGTTTAGAGCGCGATGCGATAGATGCCGAAACCGGCTTCATCGGTATCGCCGGTCGCTTCGATCTTAACGGCAGTGACATCGGCCACTTTGTCGGCGGCCTTTGGGCCGGTGGCAAAGAGCACAGTGGTGTCGCCGATTGGGGCGAGGGACCAATTGCTGTCGGCCTTGGGGTCGATGGTGCCCTGCTCGATGATGTAGCGGACGATGATATCGCGATTGGTATCGGGGCCGATGAAGATGATTTTGTCCGGGCCAATGCCGGGGAAACCGCCGCCGCCGCCAGCGCGATAGTTATTGGTGACGACGATGAACTGCTGCGCCGGA
Organism: Devosia sp. MC532; assembly: GCF_016461625.1. NCBI lineage: Bacteria > Pseudomonadati > Pseudomonadota > Alphaproteobacteria > Hyphomicrobiales > Devosiaceae > Devosia > Devosia sp. MC532. The sequence continues at coordinate 46,630 of NZ_JAEMNZ010000002.1, forward strand.
TCGATGGGCTGACCGTCAAATTGCAGATCAACGATACGGTTCGCGTCGGGGTTTTCGAGCGCACCGCCATCCGCAGCATATTTCGACGGCTGGGTGAGATCGATCTTATAGGTGACCCCGTCGATAACGTCATAATTATAGGACGGGAAGGCGGGGTTGATCAGTTGGGCGTCGGTCGCGCCTTTTTCGATCTGGTTGAATATGCCCGCTGAGCGTTCAAGCCAGTTTTTCACGTCCGCACCGGTGATCAGAACTGCTTGGATGGTGTTGGGATAGAGATAAAGGTCAGCGACGTTTTTGATCGCCACCGGGCCGACGGGCACGTCGGTGTAGTAATCCGGACCACCACGGCCGCCAGCTTTAAACGGCGCACCGGCGGAGAGGATGGGCAGCATTTCCCATTCGGTGCCAATCATCATTTGCGTCAGATACCAAGACTGAGCCTGAGTGACGATTTGAATGGATGGGTCGTCGGCGACGAGGGCGAAATAGGAATGGAGCGGGGCCGAGGTTTCGCCAACCGGACGACGGATATAGTCCAGCGTTTCCTGATGTTCGGTTGCGACGGCAGCTTCAACGGCCGGGAAAGACACGACGGTTGGGACGTTTTTATTGTCGATGCGTTCGACAATCGGGCGGGCTTCGGAGGTGTGCGAGGCGATGGTCCATTTGCCACTCGCATCCACTTCGAGCAGCAGATCAACCAGACCCATGTGGCTGCCCCAGAAGCCCGGCATAACGGCTGGCTTGCCGTTGAGTGTGCCTGCCACGGTGTCGACGTCCTCGATGCCTTCATAGTCCTTGCCGGGGAAGACACGGTGGTGGTGGCCAGTGAGGACAACGTCGATGCCGTCAACAGCGGCCAGTTGGAGCGCGGCGTTTTCCATGCCGGGGACATGGGGGCCAGCTTCTATGCCCGTGTGGGCGAGGGCGACGACAATATCAGCGCCTTCTTCGCGGATTTTTGGTACCCAAGCTTGGGCGGTTTCGACCATGTCGCGGACGACAACCTTGTCGGTCAAATGGGTTGAATCCCAAGTGAGGATTTGCGGGGGGACGAAGCCGATGACGCCGATTTTGATCGTGTGTTCAGCGCCCGAGCCATCAAGGAGGGTTTTCTCGATGATTTTATAGGGCGCGATATAGGTGTCGTCGTCGGTTGGGTCTTCGCCCAGATCTACGCCGCGCACGACATTGGCCGAAACATAGGGGAATTTTGCGCCCGCGAGAGCGCGGTCCATGTATTCGAGGCCGTAATTGAATTCGTGATTGCCCAGAGTGGCAGCGTCATAGCCCAAGGTGTTGAGGGCATTGATGGCGGGATGGATATCACCCTGATTGAGGCCCTTTTCATAGGCCATGTAATCGCCCATCGGATTGCCTTGGATCAGATCGCCATTGTCAAAGAGCACGGCATTGCCCGCTTCGGCGCGGATGTTCTCGATGATTGTCGCGGTGCGGGCGAGGCCCATCGTGTCATTGGCGCCGTCGGCGTAATAGTCATAGGGCAGGATGGCGACGTGAATATCGGTGGTTTCGATGATGCGCAGATGGGCCTGATTGGCTTGCGCAAAGACCGCGAAGGGATGCAGGGCGACTGCGGCCCCGACACTGGCGGAGCCGGCGAGAAACGCACGGCGGGAAATGCTCGGGAAGAAATTCATGCTTACCTCTCCTCTGACCAATGCTTGTGCGGGGGCGTGCTCCCGAACCCGGCTTTTCGACCGGTCATTGTGCGCCAGTTTTCCTAGCGTGGTCTCTTCATGGCGGCGTGCTGTGACACGGCAATGACGACGACGTGAGGAGCGTAGGACGGTTTTGATCGCTTGGTCAAAGCAAATGAGGAGATGAAATTGGCGCGGAAAATCAATGCCTTAGGGCGTGTCTGATACACACCGAAATGCGCGTGAAGGGAATAAAACTACGGCCTGACAGGGAGTTAATGCGCCGGGCGAGCAGGGCGGATCGCGCCACGGGGCGGCGCGATAACAAATCTCGGGTCTGTGCTTATTGCAGTCCGACCGCGTCGACGTGGCCAGAGCGGCAGGTGTGGCGTTGCGGCGTGCCTGCGCGCACGAGATCGGCGAAATCGTCTGGTGAGGTGATTTCGCCCGCAAGCGCGATGCGCAGTTCGGTGATGATGGTGCGGTTGCCATCGGTCTCGCAATCCATGGCGACACGGTCGCCCGCACCACGGCCAAAGCTGGCATCAAAGGCGGCACGGACCTGATCAATGGCGACGCGGCGGCCAATGCTTTCCGAAAAGAGGTGCGCGACTTCGGAGTCGTTGAGGGCCTGCATAAGAAAGAGCGAGGCGTCGATATAGTCGCGCTGGGTGCCATCATAGCAGGTGCCGTGTTTGACCCATTCGTGGCGATCAAGCCCTGAGGCACTGCCGGGCATGACGACGTCGAGTTCCCGACGTTGGGCGATGGTGAGGTCAAGTTGCGGCAGGTCGCGCCAACGACCGTCCTGGCTGGCGTAGCGGTCGCGATTGGAGACGTCGCAGTATTCGGCGTCTTTGGGCTGTGGCCAGAGGCCATGCAAAGTGAAGTTTGTCGCCTCAAAGCTATTGGGGCGCTGATTGCGGCACTCGGTTTTGCGCGGTGCGGTTTCGCAGAAGGCCGGCTGCCAGTTGGCGGCGAGAATATAGTGTTGCTTGGGCGCTGATGCGGCATTGCGCGTTGGCTGACTGGGGACTTCGCCCGTGAGGGCAGGAGAGGACCCGCATGCGACGCTCACCCAGCGCAAATCGGGCTGCGCTCCGGGGACCCGAACACGCACATGGGTCGGCGGGGTGCGGTTGCCCGCGAGCAGCTCGTACTGCGTGCCAGCCTTGGTGGTGATGTTGCCGGGATTGGTTTCGCGGCTGATTGATTGCAATGCTGGGCAGGCTTCGGCGGCGGTGAATGTGCCCGAGAGAGGGACCTCCGCGTAGGCTGGAGCGCAGATCAAGGCAAAGGCAAGAGTGGTCAATCTGCGCAGCATGGTGGTCCTCGGATAGTACTTGGTCAGTCTAACGGAAATTGTCGCGGAAATGCAAAGTTGGACTAGGCTTCTTCGACATCGATTGGCTGCGCTTGAGAAAGAAGCGCGGGCCAATCATCGGGCGGGGTGCCACCGTCTAGCATGGATTTAAAGACGTGATAGGCGTCGGTCTTGGACCCGTATGTGCGCAAGGAATTCTCGTCATTCACCCAAGCGTAGATGATTATCTTGGACGCGGTATCGTAGCGGAAGAACAGTCGGAACCGTCCGCCACCGAACTTGGCGCGGAACCAATGCTTGTAGTCCGGTCCCAGTGTTGCCCCTTGCCTGTAGACGGTGGCGGTCGGATCAGAAGGAATGATTTCGAAGGCTAACCGATAGAGCGCCGCGAGAAGCTTGGTATTGGCGTTTTGCGCGTAGGTGTCGGGCTTTTTGGCCTTCAGGACCTGAACGGCCGCAGTGAGTTTTTCGAGTTGTTGAACAAACAGCGGATGGGCAAGCAGGGTCCAACCGTTGACGGTGAGCATGCTAAAGCACCGTCTCGCCGTCGATTGACTCGCCTGGATCGCTTTCAAGGTCTGCTACCAGCGCGGCAACCCGAGAGAGCAATTCTGGCGTCAGTGGGACGATGGACCGTTGGGGATTGGCCGCCATGTCTTGAGCGAGGAAATTGAGGAAGCTGCCGACGACCGGGTCTGTAGCCTCGTCCTCAACTTTTTCGACAATGACACGGCGCTGCGCATCAACGGTGAAGGTGATGCGGCCACCGTAATCGACGCCCAAGGCCTGACGCACCGATTTTGGTACGGTGGTTTGGCCCTTGGCGGTGATGGTGCTTTCTTCTTTAAGAACCGATGTCATCACGCAACCTCTCATGGAATGCAAAAGGTAATGGAAATTCCTTACCTTTGCAATATTGCGACTACATGGGTTCGTCAGCGCACTAAAGCTGGATCGACGAGTGCGCCTTTGTGGCCGATGACGATGCCTGCGGTGCGGTGGGCGGCCTGAGCGGCTTCGGTGATGGATTTGCCTTGCAGGCGCGCGGCGAGATAGGCGCCGTTAAAACTGTCGCCAGCGCCGGTGGCGTCGACCACGGATGCGGCAGGGGGCGGGGCCATGCGGACGCGCTCGGTGGCGGTGGCGATGAGGGCTTCTTTGGAGCCGTCTTTGACGACAACTTCTTCAACGCCGAGCTCGAGATAACGGTTGGCGGTGTCGTCCACTGTCGCGTCGCCGAAGAGGGGGGCTTCGTCGGTGTGGGTGGGCAGGACAATATCGCAAAGGCTGGCGGCAGCAGTGAGCACAGAGGCCATGACGCGGGGCGACGACCAGAGAGCGGGGCGCAGATTGGTGTCGAAGGCGATTTTGGCGCCATTGTCGCGCGCTTTTACGATGGCGCCGAGGAGGCGGCCGCGGGCCTTGGGGGCCAGAATGGCGAGGGTGATACCGGAGAAATAGACGAGGTCTGCGCCTTCAACGGCAGCGGCGAGGGCGGATTTATCGTCGGCAAGAAGTTTAGCCGCAGACATGTCGCGCCAATAGGTGAAGTGACGATCGCCTGCTTCCTGGTGGATCATATAGAGACCGGGGCGGCGGGCCGGGATGGTCTGGATATGATCGGTGCCGATGTTGTTGGTTTGGAGGAAGTTACGAATGTCGCCGGAGTATTTGTCAGCCCCCAGAGCGGTGACATAATCGACTTTCCATGCGTCGGGGAGGAGGGCGCGCAGGTACCAAGCGGAGTTGAGTGTGTCGCCAGCATAGCCAAGGCGATAGCTGCGATCTTCGCCGCCGCTCATCTCGATCATGCACTCACCGATGGATACGATACGCTGCGACACTGCCATTCCCTCCAAATGTCTTTGCTCGCTTATGCAGGTGCGGTCTTGCGCGAGCAAGATGGGATCATTAAACAGGCTCCTAACCTGCGTCAAACTTCCATACAAGATGGTGTGGATATGAGGAGATCGATTTGAGCAAGCAACGCCTCAATCAGAAGACCGTGTCGACTTTGGCGGCAGGCATTACTGTTCCGAATTATGACCGCAGCGCGGTGACGGCAGGGATCGTGCATCTGGGCATTGGTGCGTTCCATCGCGCGCATATGGCGGTCTATGTCGACGATCTGCTGAGCAAGGATCCGAGCTGGGGCATTGTTGGCGCGAGCTTGCGTCGCCCTGACACCAAGGACGCTTTGGAGCCGCAAGACGGGCTCTATACGATTGCTGTGCGCGACGCTGCGGGGACACATCCGCGCGTGATTGGCTCGATTCTTAAGGTGATGGACGCCAATACTGAGCGCGACGCGCTGCTCGACTTAATGGCGAGCCCTGAGGTTCGCATTGTGTCGCTGACGGTGACAGAAAAGGGCTATTGCTACGAACCTTCGACGGGTGATCTGGACCTGAACCACGCCGATATCCAGCACGATCTGAGCAACCCGAGCGTGCCGAAATCGGCGCCGGGGATGCTGGTGGAAGCGCTGGCGCGTCGTAAGGCGGCAGGGATCGCGCCGTTTACGGTGATGAGCTGCGATAATCTGCCGAACAATGGGCAGACGGCCAAGCGCATCGTCACAGCATTTGCGGCCAAGCGCGATGCGGAACTGGGCGAATGGGTGAAGGGCGTTGCTTTCCCATCGACCATGGTTGATCGCATTGTGCCATCCACCACCGATGCCGATCGCGAAGAGGTTGCGAGCCTGATCGGGGCGGAAGACGCGTGGCCGATCATGACTGAGCCGTTCACCCAATGGGTGATTGAAGACTATTTCCCAAATGGCCGTCCGGCGTTTGAAGAGGTCGGGGCGCAACTGGTGCAGGACGTTGAGCCGTTCGAGCATATGAAACTGCGCATGCTCAATGGCTCGCACTCGACCATGGCCTATGCCGGTTATCTCGGTGGCTATGAGTATATCGCAGAAGTGGTTGGCGACGAAGACTACCGCGAGCTGGTGCATGGGTTGATGACGGAAGAAGTCATACCGACCCTCGACATGCCCGGTGTTGATCTGGAAGCGTATCGCGATCAGTTGCTCGCGCGTTTTGCCAATCCGGCGCTAAAGCATCGCACTTGGCAGATTGCTATGGACGGCTCGCAGAAGCTGCCGCAGCGCTTGCTGGGGACGATCCGGGATCGCCTTGCGGCGGGGCAGAGCATTGATCGTCTGGCTTTGGGTGTCGCGGCGTGGATGCGCTATGTGATGGCGATCGACGAAGAGGGCAATGAGATCGACGTGCGGGATCCGTTGGCGCTGAAACTGCTCGCTATAGCGGCAGACGCAGGCGAGGATCCGGAAGCCTATTTCAACGGGCTGGTGTCCATCCAGTCGATCTTCGGCACCGATCTCATCGATAATGAGGTATTCCGCAACGCTGTGCTCGAGCAATTATGGAGCTTCTGGCAAGACGGGGCGCATGAAACCGTTGCCAATTATCAACTGTCGGCGCAGGAATAGCGACAGAAGCAGAGCGAATGCGAAAGGCGCGGGAACTTCACCCGCGCTTTTTTACTTTTCATCTGTGTTGAAAGAATTTTTGAGAGGCGCGACATGAAGTGGCGTGGGAGGGAGCGCAGCTCCAATGTGCAGGACCTACGCGGTCAACGTGGCGGCGGTGGACTGGGCGGTGGCTTTGGACAAGGCCAGCGTGGCGGCTTTCGCATCCCTATGGGTGGCGGCGGCGGCGGTGGTGGCAAAGGCGGGATTTCCGGTCTGATCGGCATTGTCGTCGTGCTGGGCATTATCTGGTTTGCGACGGGGCAGAACCCGCTGGATATGCTCGCAGGCGGCAGCGGGGCTGGTTCGAGTTTTGCGCCGTCATCATCGAGTTCTCGCCAATTGCCGGCTGAGGGCGAAGATGAACTTGCCGATTTCGTCGCTGTTGTGGTTCGGGAAACCGAGGACCTCTGGAACGAAGAATTCGCCAAAATCGGCGAGGATTATCCTGAGCCAAATGTTGTGCTGTTCACCAATGCGGTGAGCACGGGCTGTGGCGCAGCGGACTCCTCGGTTGGGCCGTTCTATTGCCCGGCGGATAGCAAGGTTTACATTGACCTGAGCTTTTACGACGAGCTGCACCGCAAGTTTGGTGCGCCCGGCGACTTTGCGCAGGCCTATGTGTTGGCGCATGAAGTGGGCCACCACGTTCAGAACCTAACTGGCGTTCTGCCTCAGTTTAACCAGCGCCGGGCCAGCATGAGCCAGGAACAGGCCAATGCCTATTCGGTGCGCGTTGAGCTGCAGGCAGACTGCTATGCAGGTGTTTGGGCGAACCACGCTGGGCAGCAAAACCTGCTCGAAGGCGGGGACATTGACGAAGCACTGAACGCGGCCAATCAGATTGGCGACGATACGCTGCAAAAGAGGATGCAGGGCTTTGCCGTGCCTAAGACGTTCAACCACGGCACGTCGGCGCAGCGTAAAGACTGGTTCCAGCGTGGATATGAAACCGGCGATCCCGGCGCCTGCGATACGTTTACTGGCAACGTCTAAGTTTGTGATTTATAGGTCCGGGCATAGTTTATTGCCCGGGCCTTTTTCTTATGAGCATCCCTAAAGTCGTACACTTTACGTGGAAGACAAAAACTCTAACGAAGTTTGCGCAGCGCACTTGGGATGAATGGCAGCGAACGCACCCCGATTTTGAGCTAAAGCTCTGGGACGATGCGGATTGCCGGGCGTTGATTGCCGAGCATTATCCGGAACACCTCTCCACCTATGATGGCTATCGCTCGGGGATTTTCCGCGCCGATGCGTGGCGTTTTTTCGTGCTGCATCATGAGGGCGGGATTTATGCCGATCTCGATGTGCTGCCCAAGGCGCGGATTGATGAGCTGATCGAGGAGACAGAGTGTTTCGTCGGCGCGGAGCCGGAACGCCATGTCGAAGAGAACGACGGGCTGTATCGCGGCATGCCGTTTGTGCTGTGCAATGCGTTCATGGGCTCGGTGCCGGGGCACAAGTTCTGGGAACGCTGCATGGACGCGATGGCGCGCTGTGCGGCCAGCAATGACGTGGTGGATGCGACGGGGCCGCGTCTCGTCAATGGCGTGGCGCTGCGAGCGCCCAAGGACGAGCGGCCAGATGTGCTGCTGCCGGATCGGTGGAGCCCCCAATCGGGGCATGGCACGTTCGCGCCAATGTCGGACGCTTATGCGGACGCTGTGGAAGCTGAGTTCACCGTGATCGGTCGGGGGAAGCCGACGCTCGTCTCGCACCTCTGGCGCAACAGCTGGTTCATGCCCTTTTTCTATAAGGGGCCAGAATTCTGGAAGGTGCCAAACAAGATCCAATGGTGGTGGCGTCGTCAGACCAATCCGCAGATTGCACAGACGAAGTTTACGGCGGCGCGTCGGATTTTCCATAAGCAAGAGTTTGCTCGGTTTACCGACTGGCCTGAGGTTTTCGTGGCGGTCGATTTGGGGCAGGGCGGGGACGCTATTGGCACGGTGTTGACGTCGATCACTTATGATCGGGAAAAGCTGAGCTTTGGGCTGTTTGGCGGCACGCCAGAAGTGATCGGCGCGGTGAGCGCGAAGCTGGCAGCGGCCGGATTTGGCTTTGAAGTGTTCCCGGCGACCGAGGGCGCGGCCCAGCAACACAATGGCATGTTGGCGGCGGCGGGAAGCAAGCACTGCCTCATCCTTGACGGCAGGCTGGTGGAATTGGCTGCGGGCGCTGTAGAGGCGCTTGTGGGCGCGGATAAGGGCGTTGTGACGCTCGATGTGGTTTCGCCGACGGGTGAGAGCCGCAATGAGGATACGCTGCTGTATTCAGATTTGATTTTTAAGGGATTGTATCGGGCCGGGGCATTGGGGGGCGTCGTCTCGCGCGTGGCCTCTCCTTCAGGTCTGCCGCTGGTCGATTTGCGTCCCCTCCAGATCGCGCCGGTGACGATTGTTGGCACTGACGTGATGTTTGTGCGCGCCGATGTGATTGCGGCGGGGGTTCTGTTTGCGGTGGAGCCGATGAAGTTCCACCGCGATGCGGCAGGGCTGGCGATTGCGGCGCGTGATGCGGGCTTTGATGTTGCGGCGCTGCCCAATGTTACCGCGGTGACGGGGCGGTAAAAGCGCTTGCGAGAATACCCCCACCTAACCTCCCCCTGGTAGGGGAGGGACTGGTTCGAGAACTTGGCGGCACCTGACGCTTGATACAAAAAACCCGGCCGGAGCCGGGTTTTTCTTTTTCCGTGTCTTACGCTGCTGCGCCGGGAGCTTGGTGCTCTGGGAGCTCGGCCATGCCCTTTTGCTTGCGGACATGGTTGAGGAAGCGCGTGAAGAGGTAATGGCTGTCCTGTGGGCCTGGGGAGGCTTCTGGGTGGTACTGAACCGAGAAGATCGGCTTACCATCAACCGCAAGGCCAGCATTGGTGTTGTCGAACAGCGAGATGTGGGTCTGGGTGACGCCAGCAGGCAGGCTTTCGGCGTCCACAGCAAAGCCGTGGTTCATAGAGGTGATTTCGACCTTACCAGTGGTGAGATCCTTCACAGGATGGTTCGCGCCGTGGTGGCCCTGATGCATCTTGGATGTGGTGCCGCCAAGAGCCAGACCGAGCAGCTGGTGACCTAGGCAGATGCCGAACATTGGCTTGCCGGATTCCATCAGCTTCTGAATGGTTGGAACAGCGTAAACGCCAGTCGCTGCCGGATCGCCGGGGCCGTTGGACAGGAACACTGCGTCTGGATTGTGCGCGAGCACGTCCGCTGCGGTTGCAGTGGCCGGAACAACAGTGACCTTGGCCCCCTGATCAACGAGGCAGCGCAGGATATTGCGCTTGGCGCCGAAGTCGATGGCGACGACGTGGAAGTCTGGGTTTTCGAGGGCGCTGTAGCCCTTATTCCATTCCCAGCTGGCTTCGTCCCAATGATAGGTCTGAGCCGTGGTGACTTCCTTGGCAAGGTCGAGACCTTCAAGACCCGGGAAGGCGTTGAGTTCAGCCTTGATCGAGGCTTCGTCGAAAATGCCCGATGGTTCGTGCGCGATCACGCCGTTCGGCATGCCGTTTTCACGGATCAACGCAGTGAGGGCGCGGGTGTCGATGCCGGTGATGCCGACGATGTTACGCTTCTTGAGCCATGCGTCGAGCTTTTCAGCGGCGCGATAGTTCGAAGGATTGGTGATGTCAGCCTTGAGCACGACACCACGGATGCCGGAGAGGGCAGCCATGTTAACGGTTTCAATGTCTTCGTCGTTGGTGCCGACATTGCCGATGTGCGGGAAGGTGAAGGTGATGATCTGGCCAGCGTAGGACGGGTCGGTGAGGACTTCCTGATAGCCGGTCATGGCGGTGTTGAAGCAAACTTCGCCTGCCGAATGACCGACGGCGCCGATGCCCTGGCCTTCAAGTCGCGTGCCATCAGCCAGAATTAGAACTGCGGTCGCGGGTGTGTTTTGCCAGCCGGTCACTTTGGGTCTCCAAGGCTCGGTTTATACGGTCGCGCGACAAGGACCTAAGCTTGGGGCCTAGCGTGTCGCGCAGTGAAGATGTCGGTTGAGGCCTTTCCTTAGAAGGCCAAAGCGATCAACGCAAGTGGCGTAGCTGCGCTTTAATGCCTATATGGGGGCAAGATTTTGCATAGCAAGGAGCCAAAACCACATGCGCGAAGACATCAGCGAGGGTCTGAAACAGGCTCTTAAAGCCCGTGATCAGCGCCGCACAGCAACATTGCGCGCAATCAATGCGGCGGTGCAAGACCGTGACATTGCAAATCGCGGTGATGGCAAGGGTCCAGCCACGAATGACGAGGTTTTGGGCATTATTCAGAAGATGGTGAAGCAGCGCGAAGAGAGCTTCGCGATCTATGTTGGCGCCGGTCGCGCCGATCTCGCCACCGTCGAGAAGGAAGAAATTGATATTCTCAATGAGTTCCTGCCTAAGCCTTTGACCGAAGAAGAAGTCTCTGCGGCAATTACAGCAGCAATTTCTGCCGTAGGGGCCGAAGGGCCAAAGGACATGGGCAAGGTTATCGCCCAGTTGCGCGCCGATTATCCGGGCCGAATCGATTTTGGTAAGGTGAGCGGCCAGGTTCGCTCGACTCTTTCGGCCTAATCACGCCACCAATCTGAGTGAAGCGATCTGGACCTGATTGCGTCCGGCTCGCTTTGCTTCATATAGCGCCGCATCGGCGCGGCGTAGGGCGGCAGGGAAAGTTTCCTCTGGGGAACCGAGCGCCAAGCCAATACTGACCGTCGCGAATTTGCCTTGTGGGCCACCGGGAATGCGCAGCGCAACGAATGCGCGCCGAATGCGGTCGGCAATTTGCTGAACGTTATCTCTGCCCTCAATTTTGACGACGACGCAGAACTCTTCACCACCCAATCGCGCGATGGGGTCTTCATTGCGAAGGTGCTGTTTGAGGACGAGCGCGAACTGGCGCAGGACGCTGTCACCATATTCGTGGCCGAATTGGTCGTTGACCTGCTTAAAATGGTCGAGGTCAAACATGATGACCGCATGACCTTCGCAGGACGGCACAGCCTCTAGACGATTAAAGAGGGCGCGGCGATTGAGGACACCCGTTAGTGGATCGGTATTCGCTTCGTCCTTGTGTAGTGCAGCGGAACGCGCATGGTGCAGAGTCAGCGTAAGGGCGCCAATGGTCGTCGCCCCGATCAGCGACATGACCGTGTTGAAGTCTTCTGCCCAGTTTTTGGGGATAGTGGTTAGATACCAGCTCTGCTCTATCAGAATTACGTAGGAGCAGCTGAGGAACGAAATGCCGGTGAGAGTGTAGATAAAGGCGTTGGCGGTGATCGCTAGTCTTGATTCTTTGCGGGCGCGCCAACTCTCAAATGCGCAGAGCAAAAGAATGACCCCTGAAGCCCCGTTGAGCATGAGGGCGCTGACGCCTGACAAGTTCACAATGGCAGGGGCGAGCGCGAGGGCCACAGAGCTGACTGCGGCTACGACGGGTGGCAAGATGCTCGATGACTCGGAGCGGAAACGCCGTGTTGCCGAATAGATGCCGCTGAGGCCGACAAGCACGATGCAAAAGGGCGTTAAATTGTACCAAGGGGTGTAGAGACCACCCATGAGCGTCATAGCCGTAAGTCCGATGACGACGACAGCGACACCGAGTGCGCCATGGGCGAGGAACGTCTGCGTTCTTGAGTAGTGCCAGCCAATTCCCAGAGCTATCGCCAATGACGCGCTAGAAATGGCCACCGCTACGCGCAGCGTCTCTAAGTCGATCATCGTACGGCCCCCCTAGGGAGGTTAGATAGGAAGGAAGTCCGTACGATGTGTTAATTTAAACTGACAAATTGTTTGCTCGTCAGTGTTTGTGGTTAGTGCGCAACAATTATGGTGTCGGCATCGCCAGTAGGGGGGCGATTGGTGCTCTTGGCTTCCCAGACCACCGAAATGACGGCGAGCAGAAGCGCGACGGTGATGACGACCGTGCCGACCCAAGGCAGGTTGTGATAGCCCATGCCTTGCTCAAGCAGATTGGCGGATAAGATCGCGCCCACGGCAATGCCGACGTTAAAGCCGGTTGGGATCAGCGACGAGGTCAGGTTTGGCGCGTCATTGGCCCAGAGGAGCATGCGCGACTGCAAGGGCGAGCCAAAGGCAAAGTTGACGCCGCCCCAAATGAAGGTGGTGATGCCCATGGCGAGCGGGTAGGGCGCCACAAAATAGAGCGACGCGAACAGCAGGACTTGGCCGGCAAGAACGAGGACAATGGACTTGCCGAGGTTCCAATCGGCCAAACGCCCGCCCAGAAACACGCCGATGGTGGCCCCGACACCGTAGATCAGCAGCATGATCGGAACCATTTCTTCCTCGAGGCGCGTCACTTCGAGATAAAGCGGGGCGATGTAGGTGAAGACGGCGTATTGTGCCAGCATCACAAAGGTCGCGATGGCGAGGCCCAGATAGACCTGCTGACGGCCGAGCGCCTTGAATTCGCGGGCAAAACTAGACTGGGTTGATTCAGAACCCGCAGTCTTGGGTAGGAAAACGGCGATGACGATTGAAGCGATAAGGCCGAGAGCACCCACAGCCCAGAACGTCGCGCGCCAATCGAACAGCTGACCAATGGCCGTGCCCAGCGGCACACCGATGACATTTGAAACGGTGAGGCCGGAGAGAACAAGCGCAACGGCAAAGCCGCGACGCTCGGGCGGCACCAGACCGGTGGAAATCACGAAGGCCATGCCGAAGAATGCGCCGTGGAGCGCCGAGACGAAGACACGGGCCGTCATGAGCAATTCAAAATTGGGCGCGATGGCGCAGAGCGCCTGACCCACGGCGAAGAGTGCGCCGAGCACAACGACTGTGGTCTTGCGATTGAACCTCTTGGTCGCCAGCGTCAGCAGCGGACCAAGGACGGCAATGCCGATGGCGTAACCGGAAATGAGATAGCCAGCGACGGGAACGGAGACGTTCAGGCCGAGGGCGACTTCGGGGAGCAGGCCGGCAATAACGAATTCAGCTGTGCCGAAAGCAAAAGCAGTCAGGAAAAGCGCGAGGAGAGGCACAGACATAAAAAGGCGACCGGTTTGGGAGGGGCGGGTGCTGCATCCCATGTGCGGGGGCAAAGGGCAACGGCTAAATCGCCGCTGGTTAGCCCGTGGCATCTGATGCTTGCGCTCTTGCGCCACTGCACAATGGGCGTAACGTGGGTGTCGCAGTTAGGTGACGGCAGGATAGCCGTCAAAGAGGGGAATGCCGATGCCTGTGTCGTCCGAAACCAAACGCCGCTTCGCTTTGATTACAGCGCTGCGGGGTCTTTTGATGTTTGTTGGGGGCGTTTATGCCCTGCTGGTGCCTGCCGAGGCACTGACCGTTTTGGTGCTCTTTGGTGGCGCGCTGTTGTTGATCGATGGTGCCCTTGGCCTGTGGAGCCTGACCTTCGGGGGCGGCAAGAGCGGCAATTATTGGTTTGACGTTGTGGCCAATGCAGCGTCGCTGGTGCTGGGTATTGTCATTTTGATCAGCCCGCTGCTGGCGACGGTTTTGACCGTGACATTCATGTCCACAATGGTGGGCTTGGTCGCCATTGTGGTCGGGGTGATGCAGATTGTGGTCGTAGTGCGCGAGCGCGATAGCTACGCACGAATTTGGCCCGTGGTGTTGGCCGGGATTTCCTATGTGTTGCTGGGGCTCGTGTTCCTGCTGTTCCCGATGCTGACGGCAGTGGTGAGCGTGATGTTGGGCGGCGTCTTGTTGATCGCCTTCGCTATTGGCCTATTTGGCTGGGCCTGGCGGCTCTACAAGGCGAGCAAGGCTTAAGCGACGCATTGGGCGCTTGTCCCGCTAGGCCGGGATGAGCGTCCAGACGAACCACAGCGTCAGCACAACACACAGCACGGGGCCAATGATTAAAGCGGCAAGCATGGGCTTTGGCGTTTTGCGGTTTGGTCGCATGTATAATCAAAATCCTGAGCCGTGACTTTCGGAGGGTTAGACCCTAAGTACTCTATATGCGCTTTTCCGATCATTTCTTGGATGAAATTCGTCAGCGCCTGCCGATAACGCAGGTGGTGGGCGAACACGTGCTTTGGGATAAGCGGAAATCGCAGCCCGGCAAGGGCGACATGTGGGCCTGTTGTCCGTTCCACGGCGAAAAGAGCCCAAGTTTTCACGCGGACGATCGTCGCGGGATCTATCACTGCTTTGGCTGTGGCGTGAGTGGGGACCACTTCCGGTTCCTCACTGAAAAGACAGGGATGAGTTTCCCAGAGGCCGTCGAAAAACTAGCGAGCATGGCTGGTGTTGCGATGCCGGCGCGCGACGAGCGCACGGAGCGTCGCGAGGCCGCACAGCGTTCGTTGATCGATGTGATGGAGCTGGCGACGCGGTATTTCGAGGCGGCGCTGGCGCATAATATTGGCGCGAGAGCGCGGGGCTATCTGTTTGAGCGCGGCGTGTCGGCCGCGAGCCAGAGCCGGTTTCGTATCGGTTTTGCTCCCGACAGTCGCAATGGCTTGAAAGAACATCTGGCGGCGAACGGGGTTTCGGCGCAGGCGATGATCGATACCGGCCTCGTGACAAGTCGTGATGGCGATCCGCTGACCTATGATCGGTTCCGCAACCGCGTGATGTTCCCGATCACCGATCTCAAAGGGCGGGTGATCGCCTTTGGTGGTCGGGCGATGAGCGCGGATGTGCCAGCGAAATATCTCAATTCGCCGGAAACGCAGCTCTTTTCCAAGCGGCAAACGCTCTACAACGGTCAGACGGCAAAGCGCGCGGCCTATGAAGGCGCGACGGTCGTGGTGGTTGAGGGGTATCTCGACGTTATCGCGGCGGTGTCGGCTGGCTTTGAAGGCGCGGTGGCGCCGCTCGGCACAGCGCTGACCGAAGAGCATGTGCAATTGCTCTGGCGGATGAGCGACGCGCCGGTGTTGTGCTTTGACGGCGATAAGGCCGGGCAGAAGGCGGCGCATCGCGCGGCCGATATCGTGTTGCCGCATTTGCAACCGGGGAAGACGGTCAAGATTGCGACCTTGCCTGAGGGGCAGGACCCCGACGATTTGATCAAGGCGCAGGGGCGTGGCGCATTTGCCGATGTGATCGAGAAGGCGCGCAGCCTGTCGGACACGATCTGGAGCATTGAGACGGGCGGGATTGTGCCCGAAGCGCCAGAAGAACGCGCCGCATTGCAGGCACGCCTTCGTGATCGGGCCAAATCCATTCAGGATTCCAATGTGAGCTTCCACTACGCGCAGGCGTTTGATGAAAAGCTCAAGGCTTTCTTTGCGCCGATCCGGCAGCAAGGGCGGCAGGGGAATTGGAATGGCGGCGGTAAGCCGGCCTATGGGCAGAGCGGGGGCTATGGTTTTCCTTCACGGGGGACGCCCAAGCTGGTTGTGTCTGATACTTTGCGCAATTCGCGCCTCGTCCGCAGCGGCGCGGCGACCGTGGATGCTACCCCGCGCGAAGCCACAATTATTTTGACGCTGGTTAATCACCCCTCGCTGGTCGAGGATAAGTTCGATGCGCTAGGTGCGTTCGACTGTGAAACGACTATTGCACAGAAAGTTTTGAGCGACATTTTGGCGCTGGTCGTGCGCCATCATGATATTTCTGCAGAAGATTTACGGGCAGCTTTGGGTGTGCGCGGGCATGGTCCAGCGCTCTACCGAATGAATGAGATTTTGAAAGTTCAGGGCGTCTGGCAAGTTGATACCGAGGTGGCGGCAACAGACGCCGAAATCGGTTTGAGTCACGCCTTGGCCTTGCATAAAAAGAAAGTTGAGCTAAATAGAGAGCTCAAAGCAGCAGAAGCGGCGCTGGGCGAAGACCCGAGCGAAGAAACCTTTGAACGGCTGCGGGACATCAAGAACCAAATTACCACTGTCGATGGCACTGAAGCATTGATTGAAGGTTTTGGTTCGCTATCTGGACGCGCAAGTCGCAGTTTTTAGAGGCTAGCTTCTAATTACGGGCGAATTGCGCGATTTTGCGTTGTGGCGAATCAGTCGTTGCTATGCTCCATAGCGAACCAGTGTATGGCACCCCGTTAACGGTCTGGTGACCAAACCTTTACCTTGTCTTGAGTTGTCACCACCTAAGACAAAGCCGGGACCTCCGTGCCCAACGGTCCCGAGGAGTAGCAGATGGCCACCAAGGCAGCGAACAAAAATACTAAGGATACCGAGAAGCCCGAAGGCGCGGCTCCGGAAACATCCAACGACAGCCCGCTTATCGATCAAAACGATGCAGCTGTTAAAAAGCTGATCAAGGTCGCCAAGAAGCGTGGCTACGTCACGTATGAAGAGCTGAATGCCGTCCTGCCTTCGGAAGAAGTCAGCTCGGAGCAGATCGAAGATTTTATGTCCATGTTCTCGGAAATGGGCATCAACGTCGTCGACGAAGACGAAGTTGAAGAAACCGAGGTGGAGAAGGACGAAGACGACACCGGCACGGAAGTCGCCACATCTGCTGGCACCGCTGTTGCCAACACGTCCAACGCCAAGGCCGGTTCTGACCGCACCGATGATCCGGTGCGTATGTATCTGCGTGAAATGGGTTCGGTTGAGCTTCTGAGCCGCGAGGGCGAAATCGCCATCGCCAAGCGCATTGAAGCTGGCCGCGAAACCATGATCGAAGGGCTTTGCGAAAGCCCGCTGACTTTCCAGGCGATTATTATTTGGCGCGATCAGCTCGCTCAGGGCGAAATTCTGCTGCGCGACATTATCGATCTGGAAGCCACCTATGCTGGCCCAGACGCCAAGCAGGCTGCACCGGAAGTGCAGATTGTTGCTAAGCCTGTGGTTGAGGCTCCTAAGCCTGCTGCTAAGCCTGCGCCACGTCGCTCGGCCGGTTCGGGCGAAGACGACGATTACGTGCCAGAAGAGCCAGAAGCTCCGCAGGACCCAGTCGAAGACGACGACGATGAGTTTGATAACGCACTGTCGCTCTCGGCGATGGAAGCGGAACTCAAGCCGCAGGTCGTGGAAACCTTCAACCGTATCGCCGAAGCCTATGGCGCGATGCGTGAGATGCAGGATCGGCACGCCGAAGACCGCAACATTGCTGTTTCCGCTGACGAAAACACCAAGCTGGGCGTGCTGCGCGGCGAAGTGATTGCCGACGTTAAGTCGCTGTCGCTGAACGCGAGCCGTATCGAAAGCCTGGTTGAACAGCTTTACGACATCAACAAGCGTCTCGTGCGTTTGGAAGGTCGCCTGCTGCGTCTGGCTGAAAGCTATGGCGTTAAGCGCGAGAAGTTCCTCGACAAGTACTACGGTCGTGAAGTCGATCCGAGCTGGGAATGGGAACTCGAAAACTTTGACGGTAAGGGCTGGGGTGAGTTCGCTCGCCGTGAAGCTGGTACCATTGGCGACATCCGTACGGAAATTGCTACGCTGGCCACTGAAACTGGTCTCGATATCGCTGAATACCGCCGTATCGTGCACAAGGTTCAGAAGGGTGAGCGCGAAGCGGCTATCGCCAAGAAGGAAATGGTGGAAGCCAACCTTCGCCTCGTGATCTCGATTGCCAAGAAGTACACCAACCGCGGTCTGCAGTTCCTCGATCTCATTCAGGAAGGCAACATCGGTCTGATGAAGGCCGTTGATAAGTTCGAATACCGTCGCGGCTATAAGTTCTCGACCTATGCGACTTGGTGGATCCGTCAGGCGATCACGCGTTCGATCGCGGATCAGGCCCGTACGATCCGTATTCCGGTTCACATGATCGAAACGATCAACAAGATCGTTCGTACCAGCCGTCAGATGCTGCACGAAATCGGTCGCGAACCGACACCGGAAGAGCTCAGCGAAAAGCTCCAGATGCCGCTCGACAAGGTCCGCAAGGTCCTCAAGATCGCGAAGGAACCAATCTCGCTCGAAACGCCAATCGGTGACGAAGAAGACTCAAACCTGGGCGATTTCATCCAGGACTCGAATGCGATCCAGCCGATTGATGCGGCGATCCAGTCGAACCTGCGTGAAACCACCACGCGCGTTCTGGCCTCGCTCACTCCGCGTGAAGAACGCGTTCTGCGTATGCGTTTCGGTATCGGTATGAACACCGACCACACGCTCGAAGAAGTCGGTCAGCAGTTCTCGGTTACGCGTGAACGTATTCGTCAGATTGAGGCCAAGGCACTGCGTAAGCTCAAGCATCCGAGCCGTTCGCGCAAGCTGCGGAGCTTCCTCGATAACTGAGATCATTCCGCTAAAGCCGGTTCGGCTGAAGGTGACCAGCTTGAAGGCCATTGTGCCGTTCAAGCTGGTGGTGACGTTCTCGGACGCCACTTATGGTACGTTCAACGCGGCCCCCATGCTCTCCGAGCGGGGGGAGGGGACAGAGCCTCTGCGGGATCGGAATTTCTTCGCTAAGGTCGAGCTGGTTAACGGCAAGCCGATCTGGCCCAACTATTTTGATATCTCGCCTGCGTGGTTGCAGGAGGAGATGGAGAAACGCGGTGAACTCGAACATCCGAGACCACTGCGGCGACGGTAGATTGAGGGGAGCTCCCATGTCGTTCTTGAAGAAGCTATTTGGTGGCGGGAAATCGGAAGCCGCGCCTGCTGGCGATAAGTCGCTGGGCGAAGAAGACTACAAGGGCTTCAAGATCAAGGCCATTGAGATGAAGGTCGGCTCCGAGCTCCAACTCGCTGGCACCATCGAAAAAGAAATTGGCGGCGAGGTGAAAACCTACCGCTTTATTCGCGCCGACCGCATGAGCTCGCGCGAAGATCTGGTTATGCTAGCCCTGAGCAAAGGCCGGCAGATCATCGATGAGCAGGGCGAGCACATCTTCCGCTAAGCCCAGAATAACTGACTTTTTGACGACCGCGGGCCGATCGGCCCGCGGTTGTTTTTTGCAAGGAGAACTCTGATGGCCCGTAAGCCAACTGCCCGCACTGAATTCGTGATGTTTGACGTTGTGTACGAAGACGGCTCCCAGCGCTCTAACCGTAAGGTTGATGCAGGCCTGCTCGGCGGCCTCGATGGCGATGAGCCTGCACGTGCTGAGATTGAAGCTCAGGACCGTGCGATTTCTGAAAAGTCCGGCATGCCACCACTCGCTATCAAGTCGCTGAGCCGTTCGGGTAAGTAAGGTCTATCTTGGAACAGTGCGAGCGTAAGCTGCTATGAATGGCGCCATCCCGCGATGGCGCCATTTCTCGTTTAAGCGCTCTTGGCGAGTGGAACTCGGGTTTCGAGCTGGAACTCACCGACGAGCGTATTGAGCGCTCCAGCTTCGCCCTGAGCTTCTGCAACCGCACTGTGGGTTGTTTCAACCAGTTGCGCATTGTGCTGGGTGAGCACGTCGATGTGCTGCACCGCCTCGTCGATCGCGCGCAAGGCGTGGTTCTGCTCGGAGGTGGCCTCGGCAATGTCATGCATGAGCCTGTCGCTCACATGGGCTGCCTGGGTGATCTCGCTCAGGGCGCTCGCTGCATCCTTGACCAGAACCGTACCTTGTCCAACTTGGCTGGTGGCCTGTTCGATGAGGGTTTTGATCTGCGCTGACGAGGAAGCGGCAGATTGCGCTAGACGGCGCACTTCCACGGCGACCACAGCAAAGCCGCGACCGGCATCGCCTGCACGGGCCGCTTCAACAGAGGCGTTGAGCGCCAGCAGGTTGGTCTGGAAGGCGATGTCGTCGATCATGGTGATAATGCCAGCGATCTGCTGGGAGGAGGCGGCTATCCGCTCCATGGCAGCGGTTGCATTGGTCATGACCGTGGTGCCGCGATCGGCCGTGGTGGCAACGGACTCCGTGGCGGCGCGGGCTTTGGAAGCACGCTCGGCGGTCTCGTCCACATTGCGGCTCAGCTGCTCAAGGGCGACGGCGGTCTCGCGCACGGCCTCTGACTGCTCGTTGGTGCGGCGAGCGAGTGCTTCTGCGCCGTCGAGGAGTTCACCGGTTGCATGCGCCAGGGTGGTTGTGGCGGTCCGGATCGTGGTGATGACGTCACTCATGCGGTCGGCAACGAGGTTTGTGTCGGTCTTGAGGCCGGAAAACACGGGGGCATAGGTGCCGGTAACGCGCGCGCTCAAGTCCTTCTGCGACAGTGCCGCCATGACGGATGACGTTTCCGCAAGCCCGGTTTCAAGGTTGGCAATGAGATCGTTGACGGCATGCGCCAGATTGTTGAGGTCGGGCTCTGCAAAGGTCTCGGGGACACGGCGGCCAAATTCGCCATTGAGCGTAGCCGTGATGACTGTGCCGAACTGATCGCGCAGCTCTTGCAGGGTGCGCTGACGGTCTTCAACGCGTGTTTCTTCGCTTTCCTCGACGTCACGAGCGAGCGAAATGGCACGCTCGGCATTGGCGTTTGCATCATTTGCGTTCTGATCAGCGAGCGAGACGAAAGCGAAAGTATTGCGGAGCAGCCAAATCAGGCCTGCGGCCTCAACCAGAAGGATGACAGCGTGCAGTACGATGCGGGGGAAGCCGCCGCCGCCATAAAACACCAGATCGGGCAGGGTCATGCCCAGAAGAAGGTGGTGGATGGCGATAACGATGGTGCCCACCAGAATGACGCGCGCGTCGTAGAGCAAAGAGCTCAAAGCGAGCGAGGCGAAGAAAGCCATGTGCAAGTCGGTCTGCCAAGGCGTGCCCTTGGTTGCAGCGATGGTGGCTGAGATGGAGACCATCAGCACGGTCACCAGCAGATAGCGGAAACCGGCGCTCGATCTTGTGGTCAAGAATCCGGTTACTACGGTTGCGACGCCGGCAGCGCCGATGAGCGCTGTGGTGCCGAAATTGCCCTGCATGAGCAGCTCTACGACGATCGCAGTCGCCGCCATAAACAGGGTCAGGGCCGTGACCATAATGGTCGCGACAGAACGAATATTGGTAAGTGTCATTGAACTAGCTTTAGGCCTCGGCGCATAGGCCAGTGGCAGCGGTGAACCAAAGGGCGCCAGATTGGCTGGCGCGGTACTTAAAATCTGGATCGTCGGCGTAGACGACGACAATGTTGGAAAAGCGGGTCGGACCGACAACAAAGCCGCCAGCCTCGTGGATGCGTTCCCAAGCAGTGGCTTCTGAGGTGAAGGGGGGGAAGATCACCGCCATCTCGCCGGTGTCTGCTGCCGCTTGTGGAGCAGCAAGAAGTCCGGCGCCGACTAGCGCAAAAGCGACTGCGGGGAGCCAAGTCAGAGCGTTTTTCAGGTGCGATGTCTTGGTTCGGCTCGCTGGGTTTTCAGGCACGAGATAAGAAAAACACATGCGCGTGAGCTAGGCGTGGCCCGCTTAACCGGTGGTTAAGTCGGGCCTGCGCTTAAGACGTACTCACTTATGCTAATGCCCTATCAATCGCTGGTTTTACGACCGTGCCGTAAAGCTCAATTGCCTTCATGACCTTGGCATGAGGAAGCGTACCAACGCTGAGCTGCAGACCAAAACGGTCGTGTTTAAACCACTCGTGCTGAAGTAAAATCTTGTCGATCACTTCCTGAGGCGAGCCCATGTAATAGGCTCCTTCCAGCGTGGTGCTCGCATCAAACTGAGCGCGAGAGCTTGGGCCCCAACCGCGTTCGGCGCCGATCTTGTTCATGGCCGCGCTATGGGCCGGGTACGCTATGTCGCGGGCATCTTGGCTGTTTTCAGCGATGAAGCCATGGCCGGAAACACCCAGTTTGAGCTTGGTCACATCATGCCCGACCTTTTCGGCGGTCTGGCGGTAGAGCTCGGTTAGCGGCTGGAACTGACGGGGGCGACCACCAATGATCGCAATCATCAGGTTGAGGCCGTGATAGGCGGCGCGCGCGACGGAATTGGGGGTGCCGCCAACGGCGATCCAGAGTGGCAATTGCTCTTGAGCGGGCTTGGGGTAGATTTCCAGACCCGGAATGGGGGTTGTATGCTGGCTGCCCGGCCAAGCGACCTTGCCGCCCTTGCGGATGGCGAGGAGCATCTCGAGCTTTTCCTCGAAGAGATCATCATAGTCGTTGAGATCGAGCCCGAAGAGCGGGAAGCTTTCGATGAAGGAGCCACGGCCAGCCATGATTTCGGCGCGGCCATTGGACAGAAGGTCGAGCGTTGAAAACTGTTGCCAGACGCGCACGGGGTCTTCTGAGGAGAGGACGGTGACGGCGGTTGAGAGCTTGATCTGTTTGGTGCGCGCGGCGGCGGCGGCCAGAATGGTGACCGGAGACGAGGCGACATAGTCGGAGCGGTGATGTTCGCCCAAGCCGTAGAACGCAAGGCCGAGCTGATCGGCAAGCTCGATCTCTTCAATCAAATCCCGCAAGCGTTCCGCCGGGGATTGCAGATGCCCATTGTTGAGCATGTCTGGGGTGTTTTCCGCGAAGGAATAGAGGCCAAGTTCCATGGGTGTATCTCCTTATCGGGAGAAGTGGAGGCAGCCGGCGCACGGCGCAAGAGCGCACATGAATGTAACTACGGTAGGTTTTTGTTGCCAGAAATGAAAAGGCCCTCGGGAGGAGGGCCTTCTTGGATCGGAGATATTAGCGCTGCCACTGTGGGGTGTAGGCGAGCGGGGCGATAGGCTGCTGGCTCGGCTGCGGCAGCTTTTCGCCAGCCTGACGATGGATTTCAGCGACGAGGGCTGGGTCGAGCTTGAGCTTGACGGCCAACGCTTCGAGATAAGCCTGTTCTGCGGCGGTATCAGCGGTGATCGCGACGAGTGAGGCCGCATAGATTTCTGCGGCGTGCTCAGGCGTATCTGCGCGGGCGACAACAGCATTGATATCGAGCGGGGACGAGAGCTCGTCAAACACCCAAGCCTTTTCCTCGCCGGACAGCTGCATGGTGTTGAGCTTGGCAAAGATTGCTTCTTTTTCGTCGGCGTCGATGCGACCATCGGCCTTGGACGCAGCGATCATGGCGCGGACGAGGGTTTTGCCCAAATCTTCCTGCGCTGGCGTGTTCGGCTGCGGGATGAAGGCATCTTCGCGCACTGGCGCGGCCTGACCGGCCTGGTTGGCCTGATGGTTCTGCCACGCCTTATACGCAAGGCCACCAACGGCTGCGATAGCGCCAGCCTTGAGGCCGGTTTCCAAGAGTTTGTGCGGCTTACCGCCAGAGAGCAACATACCAGCAGCCATGCCAGCTGCACCGGTCAGAGCCTTGCTCTTGAGGTTCGGGTCGGACTGCAGCGTCTTTAGAATTTGGTCGATGTTGAACATGTCGTCTCCGTGAAAAACTGCACATGGTGCGCGCGGTCGGGGATTACAATAGGAGCGGTCCTATGAAGTCAAAATAGCAAGACCCCGGCAAGCCGGGGTCTGCTAAACGCGCTTAATGTGGCTGTGCAATCAATTAGTTGGCTGGCACAACCGGAGTAGCCGGAGCGGCTGGTGTCACTGGAGCGGCCGGAGCTGATGGAGCTGGGGTGGTCGGTTCTGGTGCTGCTGGCGCAGCTGGAGGCGCAACGTCTGTCGCAGGCGCTTCAGTCATTGGAGCGGTGCTTTCGATAGCAGGCGCTGGCGCAGTGGTATCAACGGTCGCTGGCCCGGTATTGGCAGAGAAAACCAGATAGCCAATTGCGAGGAGTGCTAGGGCTACGATGATGCCGACGAACCAACCGGTACCATTGCTCTCACGAGTGTAAACGGTGCGGCTTTCGTCGCGGGTGTAGACTGGATCACGTTCTGGGGTCGCCATTTTAGGTTTCCTTTGTTTCAACGTCCCCGATTCAACGCGTTTTTAATTCGCTGGTTCCAAAACGACGAAAGACGTGAAGAGGGCGGAAATCTTGCCGATTTCCGCCCTACTGACAGTAGTTTGCTCTGTGGGTTAGAGCCCCGGGGTGTCGTCCTTGCCCGTTTTTTTTGTAATTTTATCGATGTAGGCCAAGAAGAGCGCCGAGAAAATGAAGGTCACATGCAGAATTGTGTACCACATGATCTCGTTGTTTTCGTACTTCGGGATGTTGAGGAAAATCTGCAGCAAGTGAATTGAAGAGATCGCGACAATGGTCGAAGCGACCTTAACTTTTAGCGAGCCTGCGTCGATTTTGCCGAGCCAGTGAACGTCCTTGTCGTCGTCAAAACGCGAGACAAAGTTTTCGTAGCCCGAGATGATCACCATAACCACTAGGCTGGCGATGAGGGCTGCATCAATGAGGCTGAGCAGCTTGAGGATGGTGTCGTTTTCGCTCAGCTCCATGAACTTATTGGCGAAGTCAAAAAGCTTGCCGAAGAAGGAGAGGGCGTAGAGGCCAAGCGCGACGGCCAGACCGATGTAGAAAGCGACCAGCAGCCAGCGCGACGCCAGGATTATGCTTTCAACAAAGAGTTCGAGTTTTTTCATGATAACTCCAAGGCAATTGCCTCAGGCTTATCAAGACGATTGTGGCGCGCAAGTGTCTCTGCGCCGCAGGGCAAAAAGTAAGGTCGGCCCGAAGGCCGACCTTGAGGGTGGTTTTAGCGGTTTGCCACTGTCACCAGCGGCGTAATGCGGCGGATGGTGACGCGACGATTTTCACGTTCGCCAGCTTCGGTGCGGATCTTCAGATAGCGTTCGCCGTAACCCTGGGTGGCAAGGTTTTCAGGTGGTACGCCGTAGAAGTCCGAGAGAACGCGGGCAACTGTGGCTGCACGAGAATCCGAGAGGCGGAGGTTGGCAATGTCCGAACCAACCGCGTCCGTGTGACCTTCTATAAGGAAGGTTTCGTTCGGATTGGTGCGCAGCAGTGCCAGCATTGCGTTGGCAACGCTCTGGAGCGAGCCGACCTGATCACGGCCGATTGTTGCAGCACCTGTGTCGAAAGTGAGGTTACCCACTTCGAGCTTACGCACACTGTCACGAACACGAGCCGAGCGCTTCACTTCGTCGATCGAATAAAGACGGGCAACCTGTTCAACCGGAGGCTGAGCAAAGAAGGTCGTCAGCTGACGGTCATCGGCGTAACGGGCATCCAGAACGTAGTCGCGTGCTGGAATGTTGAGCTGCAGCGGAGGCAGGTCCAGACCCGGATCGCGCCAGTTGTTGAGGTTGTCCTCATAGCGATCATCGAAGTAGGCGAGGATATATTCCTGACCATCTGGAGTGATGCGCGTGCGACGCAGGATGTCGCCATTACGGTTGCGTACGGTGATAACCTGCGTGCCATCAGGGCGGACAATCACTTCACGCGTGCGGCCGTTGGAGAGATTTTCGTAGTAAATCTCGTCCTGCTGCGGATTGTAGAAGCGGTTGGTGTCCTGACCGATGGAATTCACAATCAGCTGTGTACCAACCTGCAGGATCACCTGTGCGATGGCATCGCCAGTTGAGGTTTGCTGCAGTACCGGGGCCTCAATGATCTGAACGTAGTTGTTCTGAACGTTGTTCTGCTGCCCGATATTGGTGGTGTTCTGATTGTTGGTGACGTTGGTGTTGTTGTTCGTCACCGTGTTGTTCACGGCTGTGTTGTTGGTGACGCTGTTGTCGACGTTCGAGACGTTGTTGACGATGTTGGTCACATAGTTGTTGACCACGGTCTGGTTGACCGTCGTGTTGTTCGTCGCAGCGACTTCCGTTCCTGCCTCGGCATTCGCGAGCGGAGCTTCGACCATGGCGCGGATTTCTTCGGACTGCGCCGCTTCATCGGTCTGTGGCAGCGATTCGAGTGTCACGATTGCCGGAGCAATTTCGACTGGGGCAGCCACAGCTGGCTGGCCCTCAACGGGAGCTGGAGCTGGCGCTGCCACCATTGGCTCATCCTTGGCACTATCGAGCAGCGGAGCGATTTGCTCGGCTTCGATACCAGCTGGCAGTTCCGTGATCGGTTCGGCAGTCTGACCATCCGAGGTGGTTTCCTCGACAGGCGTAGGCTGTTCAACTGGAACTTCTGGCGCGACCACAGGCTGTTCGACTGGCTGTTCTACAGGCTGTTCCACTGGAGGCTGAGCGGCGATTCCAGGCACTTCTGGCAATGCCAGGCCAAAGGCGGCGAGGCACGAGGTGACGTCACCACTGCCCTGAGCGGCGCAGAGGTCGGAGATTTCTGCACGGATGGCTGCGAGACGCTGGCTCACTTCGTCTGCATTGGCACCGTTCAGCAGATCAGAAATAGCTGTTTCGTAGTCGGTGACGAGACGGGTCAACTCTGCCTGATAGTCAACGCTCGGTGCTACTGGCACCGCTTCTGGAGCAGGCGCAGGCGCGACTTCGGGTGCTGGCGCCGCTTCTGGTGCTGGAGCTGGTGCGGCTTCTGGGGCTACCTGTGCCTCAGGGGCAGGGGTTGGCTCTGGAGCGGGTGCAGCCTCAGGGGTTGCCTCAGGGGCTGGTGCGGGTTGCTCTACGGCTGGCTGCTTAACAGGAGCGGCCTGTTCTGCCTGAGTTGCAGCGGCGGCGTCAGCTTCGGCCTGAGCCTGTGCGGCAGCCTCAGCTTCAGCGGCAGCGCGGGCTGCGGCTTCTTCCTGTTCACGCGCTGCAGCGGCAGCGGCTTCGTCGGCGGCCTGCTGTTCAGCAGCGGCACGTGCTTCGGCCTCGGCAGCAGCTTGTGCTGCTGCTTCATTGGCAGCGGCTTCCGCTGCCTGGCGCGCTTGCTCGTCAGCTGCGGCCTGTGCGGCGGCAGCCTCCGCTTCCGCAGCAGCCTGAGCTTCGGCTTCGGCGGCAGCGCGTTGTTCAGCTTCAGCGGCGGCCTGGGCCTCGGCGGCAGCACGTTGCTCGGCCTCTGCCTGCGCAGCAGCTTCTGCGGCAGCGGCAGCTTCGGCCTGTGCAGCGGCTTCTGCTTCTGCAGCAGCGGCCGCTTCAGCTTCGGCGGCGGCATTATCGACGGCTGGGGCCGCAGGAGCGCTACCACCCGATGCCAAGCATTCTTCGACGCTAGAGAAGCCCGCGACGATACACTCATTGGTCAACGTCGACTGTGCAGCTTCAAGAGCGGCGGCATCGCCCGATGCCTGCGCTTGCAGGTAGGACTGGATTGCAGATTGGAGTTCTGCACCCTGTGCATTGGCGGGAAGCGGCGCGACGGCCAAGAGGCCGATGCTGGTCCCGGTGAGGAGCCAGGTCTTGAAACTCATATGTCAATTCCTTCGAGTGTGTAACACTATGACGGGAAGATCGATTTATTTGCCTGAACCCAGTCTGAACGAAGTGTCAGTCGCTAGGAGCAGGTGGAGATCTTGTAATAATCCCCTAACGCCGGGCTGTTGGGGCAGTTCCTCAAGACATTCTGGATAACACAAGCAATCCGACAATGCGGCGGGATTGGGGCGCTGGACGATTTCGCGGTGGTCAGGCTCCTCCAGTCCAACCCGTCGTGATAGGCATGTGCGATGCAGCAAGCGATACACAGTCACAGCATTCAGACGCAAGGGCCGGGGCTTTACGAATTTTCTCGTGCAGTGAACAGTTTCGTTGCGCAAACTGGCATGTCGACGGGGCTGCTGACCGTTTTTGTCCGGCACACCAGTTGCTCTCTGCTCATCCAGGAAAACGCTGATCCGGATGTGCAGGTGGACCTTGATGGTTTCTTCAAACGGCTCGTGCCGGAGACTATGGATTGGTTGGTCCACACGCTTGAAGGGCCTGATGATATGCCGGCGCACATAAAGGCCGCGCTGACGCAGACCTCAATCGGCGTGCCGGTGAGCGAGGGGCGTCCTGTGTTCGGAAGCTGGCAGGGTATTTATCTTTTTGAGCACCGCCGCCGACCGCATCGGCGCGAGATCGTGCTCCACCTCATCGGAGAATAACACATGAATTGGGGCGAACTTATCGGCTATTGGCCGTTCGTTGTCGGGCTGCTCGCCACTGGTATTGTGTCCGGGATTGCCGCTGGCCTGCTGGGGATTGGCGGGGGTGCGGTCATCGTGCCTGCGCTGTCCAACGCGCTGCTGCTGATGGGTTACGATAGTGAGATTGTTCAACACGTCGCTGTTGGGACTTCGCTGGCCATCATCATACCAACCGGGATCATGAGTGCGCGCTCGCACCATAAGCGCGGCGCGGTCGATATGAATGTGTTCAAGCTGTGGGCGCCATTTATCGTGGTTGGCACGTTCATCGGTGGCATTATGGCCGGCTTGTTCTCGGCCAATGTGCTGCGCATTGTTTTTGCGGTGATGGCCTTCCTCATCGCGGCGAACATTATCTTTGGTTTGCAAACCAAGGTTATGGGGCACTTGAAAGGCTCGTCGCTGACACACCGAATTTCGGCGTTTGTCGTCGGCTATATTTCGTCGCTGATGGGTATTGGCGGTGGCTCGCTGACCGTGCCGACGCTGGTGGCTTTTGGGGACAGCATGCACAAGGCCGTCGGGACGTCGGCTGCGATCGGCGTTGCGATTGCGCTGTCCGGGACCGCGGGCTTTTTGATTTCAGGCTGGGGCGTGCCGAACCTGCCGCCGCTGAGCATTGGCTACATCAATATCGTGGCGCTGGTGCTGGTGGGCGTTTTGGCCGCCGTTTGTGCGCCGCTTGGCGCGACGTTGGCGCATAAGCTCGACCAGAAGACGCTCAAGCGCGTGTTCGCCGTGTTCCTGGTGCTGGTAGGGCTCAATATGCTTTGGAAGGTGCTGGCGGGGTAGGGAGCTTTAATCAGGCCCCCTCACCCGGCGCGTTGCGCCGACCTCTCCCCCAGAGGGAGAGGTAAGGAAGAGGGTTGGTGGGGACGGAGTGACTACGGTGGTTCCGTCCCCACCGCCCAAGCCCCCTCTAAGGAGGGGATCCGGGTTCTCGCGGCAGACATGTCTGCCGGAATGTAACTGTGTCTATGTCGGGTCCCGTTTGTTCAAAACAAGGCAGGTGCGACAGAGTTCCACCGATTACTTTTTGGTGTTCTCAAGGTCCCATTCGACATTGACGGTGATGGAGAAGCTCAGCTCGCCGGCCTCAACCGGGACCTTGTCGGCGGCGACTGCGCGTTCTGCCATGGCGTAAGCGACTGGTACGGCGTAATCTCGGCTTTCGCTGATCTTCTCAATATCGCCAAGGGTTGTGCCAGAGGCTAGTGCGTAAAGCTCAGCCTTGGCGCGGGCATCGGCGAAAGCGGCCTTGCGCGCTTCATCAAGCAATTCCGATGGGTCGGTGACCGAAAACTCGATCCCATTGACGGTGTTGGCGCCTACGGTGACCGATTGATCGAGAATCGAGCCAAGCTTTTCGAGGTCGCGAACGACGACAGAAACGCTGTTGGCCACCTGATAGCCATTGATCTTGGGCGGCAGACTATAGCCGCTCGCGTCACGCTCTTCCGAATAGACATAGTTGGGGCTGACCGAGAAGCCTGAGGTCTGAATATCGCGTGCCTCGATACCCGAGCCTTTGAGGGCCTCAATCAGCGCTGTCATGGCAGTGCTGTTCGCGTCGAGCGCTTCCTTGGCTGTCGCGCCCTGTGTGGTCACGCCAGACGACACCGTTGCCATGTCGGGCGCTGCACGGACTTGGCCGCTGCCCTCAATCGCAATGGTACCGGCAAAAGCAGGCGCAACACTAGCAAGCAAAGCGAAGGGAACGATCAGGCTTAATGCACGCATGTCATACTCCTAGATGAGGTCAGGGGAGAATCCCCTGTCTATGCGTCAGTATTGCGGCAGAGATGAACTGTGCCTGAACGTTTCACTTTAACGCCAAGGAATAGGCGTTTGGGGCGAGGGTTTAGGAGCGCAGGCTTGCAAGAGTCTTGCGTATGATTACGCTGGTGCAAGCGGGTTGGATTTGTTCCGATTTGGACAAAGCGATGTTGCCCACTTTCCCTTCCTTTCCAGAAAAGTATGACTTATACCCTTGCGTCATGGGAGGGCGCTGGCTGCGGTGCAGTCGCGGCCAGAGGCAAAAGAGGTTGCGAATATGGGCTTGGTTCCGGGCGGAGTGTTGTTGGGACGTGCAATAGTGCCGGGATATGCATATCCGCGCATTGTGACCGTTAGGGACGGGCAACTCGTCGACATCACCGCCAAGGGATTTGCTACGGTTCGCGATATTGCCGAAAGCGGGCGAGCCACCGAACAAGTGCGCACTGCAGCGGGAACCACTGTTGGTGCTGTCGAGGCCGTGCTCGCGAATTCGGAGGCGGTTTCTCCGCGAGATGATGTCGCCCGGCTTCTCGCGCCGATTGATTTGCAGTCAGTGAAAGCCTCGGGCGTGACCTTTGTGGTGTCGCTCCTTGAGCGCGTGATTGAAGAGCAAGCCCGCGGCGACAAGAGCCGTGCGGATGCGCTGCGTAGCGAAATTCTTGATTTGATCGGCACAGACCTCAGCGAACTTGTTCCGGGATCGGACAGCGCCATGAAGGTCAAGGACGCGCTGATCGCAAAGGGTGTTTGGAGCCAATATCTCGAAGTCGGGATAGGACCGGACGCAGAGATTTTCACTAAGTCTCAGCCGATGAGCGCCGTTGGCTTTGGTGCGGAAGTCGGGCTTCACCCGATTTCGAGCTGGAACAATCCTGAGCCGGAAGTGGCTCTGCTGGTGACCAGCAAGGGCGCGATTATTGGCGCGACCTTGGGCAATGACGTCAATCTGCGTGACGTTGAAGGACGTTCGGCGCTGCTCTTGGGCAAGGCGAAGGACAATAATGCTTCGGCCGCGCTCGGCCCATTCGTGCGCCTGTTCGATGGCGAGTTCACTCTCGACACCGTCAAAAACGCTGAGATCGCCTTACGGGTTGAAGGCGAAGACGGCTTTGAACTCGATGGCCATTCCAACATGGCGCAAATCTCGCGCACGCCTGAATCGCTGGTTGCCGCCACGATTGGCGAACATCACCAATATCCAGACGGTCTTGTGCTTTATCTGGGGACGATGTTTGCCCCGGTGAAGGATCGCGGCGGGCAGGGCATGGGCTTTACCCATAAACTTGGGGACGTTGTCTCTGTTTCGACGCCAAGCCTTGGCACACTGCGCAACCGGGTTAATCTCTCAACTGTTTGTCCACCCTGGATCTATGGCGCGAGCCATTTGCTGCGCGATCTTGCTCGCGCGGACCTCTTGTGACCCATTGCTGAAAGGCACATTCATGACTGAACTGTTTAAGAACCTTATCGACGGCGAGTGGGTCGGCTCTGACGGCGTAGAAAACATCAACCCATCCAACCTTTCGGATGTTGTGGGCGTCTATGCGCGCGCATCAGTTGACGACACAACAGCGGCGATCGCGGCAGCTAAGGCCGCATTCCCAGCATGGTCGCGTTCAGGGCTGCTTGAGCGTCATGGCATTCTGCGCAAAGCGTCCGACGAGATTTTGGCGCGCAAGGCCGAACTGGGCGAGCTGTTGGCGCGCGAAGAAGGCAAGACACTGCCAGAAGCAATTGGCGAAGTGACCCGCGCTGCGCAGATCTTTGACTTTTTCTCAGGCGAAGTGCTGCGTCTGACAGGCGAAGTTATGGCTTCGGTTCGTCCGGGCGTTGGCGTTGAAATCACCCGCGAGCCGATTGGCGTCGTGGGGATTATCACGCCTTGGAACTTCCCCATTGCGATCCCAGCATGGAAGATTGCTCCAGCGCTCGCTTATGGCAACACGGTTGTCATCAAGCCTGCTGACTTGGTGCCAGCTTCCACCTGGGCAATTGTCGACATTCTGCAGCGCGCAGGCCTGCCGAAGGGTGTTCTTAATCTGGTCATGGGCAAGGGCTCTGTCGTCGGGCAGACACTGCTGGATAGCCCTGATGTCGCGGCGCTCAGCTTTACCGGTTCGGTTGGCACTGGCCGTCGTGTGGCGGAAGCCTCGATCAAGCACAATCGCAAGTTCCAGCTGGAAATGGGCGGCAAGAACCCGGTTCTGGTGCTCGATGATGCGGACCTCAAAGTCGCCGTCGAGAGCGTGGCGCAGTCTGCCTTCTTCTCGACCGGTCAGCGGTGCACGGCATCCAGCCGTGTTATCGTCACGGAAGGCATTCACGACAAGTTCGTCGAAGCTTTGGCTGAACGCACTCGCAATCTGCGTGTTGGCGCGGCGCTCGACAAGGATACCGAAATCGGGCCAGTCGTTGATCCGAGCCAGCTCAAGCAGGACACCGATTACATCGCTATCGGTCAAGCTGAGGGCGCAAAACTCGTCGCAGGCGGTGGTCGTGTGAAGAAGGATACAGAGGGCTACTTCCTGCAGCCTGCACTGTTCACTGAAGCCACCAATTCCATGCGTATTGCGCGCGAAGAGATATTCGGGCCGGTTGCAGCGGTGATCAAGGTCAAGGATTATGACGAAGGTCTGGCGATCTGTAACGACACCGAGTTCGGTCTGTCGGCAGGCATTGTCACCACCTCGCTCAAATACTCGACGCACTTCAAGCGCAATGTCGAAGCGGGCATGGTGATGGTCAATGTGCCGACGGCCGGGGTGGACTTCCACGTGCCGTTTGGTGGTCGCAAGGGATCGAGCTACGGCCCCCGCGAGCAGGGCCGTTATGCAGCAGAATTCTTCACCGTGGTGAAGACGGCTTACACAGCCGCTGGCTAAATAGGAAATGCGAACGGGGCCTTCGGGCCCCGTTTTTTATTCTGCTTGGTCTTTGGCGGGGCGTTGCGTGAGTGCCATGCCTGCAAGGATTAGCACAATGCCCAGGACACTCGCCCACATGGTCATGGGCACGCCGCGCAGCATGTCGAGAACGACGCTTGAAATCATCTGACCAGCAATGAGCAGCAGGGTTGTATTGGTCGCGCCAATCTTGGTGATGAGGAAAGAGCCTGCGGCAACAAAGATCACGCCGATTGCACCGCCCGAATACACCCATAGCGGGATTTCGCCGATGTTTTCGGGAATGAGCCCACCAACGGCAAGACCGAGGACGGTCATGAAGATGAAGCCGACGATGTGGTTCCAAAAGGAGGAAATGAGCGGGGTGGTGGAGACGGAGACGCGCCCATTGACCTGACGGCTGAGGATGATCAGCAGGCCGATCACGAAGGCAGAGATAATGGGTCCGATCATGCTGCACCGACGCCGAAGAGAATGATGATCATGCTACCAGCGGAAATCAGTAGTACGGCGGCGCCGTCGCGCAGGTCGAGCTTGCGTTTCGGCAAACCCAGCAGCCCCCAGTGATCAGCGGCGAGAGAAAGAGCGAACTGACCGACGAGGCCAATCGCTAAAGTGCCACCCAAGGCGATGGGCGAATTGACTGAGTAGGACGTTAGAATAACGGTCAAACCACCAAACACGCCCCCGAGATAGGCCCAGAGGGGGGCCTTGCCATGAATGGCCTTGGCAGCGGCGGCCTTGGCGCGTTCTTTGCGCCATATGATGGCGAGCAGCAGCATTGCAACGACCGTGCCCACGCCATGAGCCTGCCACGATGAAAAGATGCCGCCGCCATAGCGACCGGCCTCACCATTAAAGAAAACTGCGAGGGTGAGTAAGCACCCACTGGCGAACGCAGCGAGCAGGTAGAGCGGGTTTACCCGCTGCGTTGAAAAGGACGTCATGAAATTCCGACTCAAATGGTTGCTAGGAGACTAGCTGAGCTGTGAGGAACGTACAGCGAGAACGTGAACCCCGTCGAAACCAATATCGCCCGCAAGTGGCGAGCGATTTGAGTTAGAGATAACTGCTGGCTTTAGAAACGCATTCCGACACCGCCGCGTAGGCTGGCCGAGACCATGCCTTGGGTGTTGAGGCCGAGTTCTGTGCCGGCGGTAAAACTGTAGGTGCCGGACTGGTATTGGGCATTGGCACCGATGAAGCCGCGCGCGGCATTGGCCGAGTTGCCCGCAAGGCTTAGTGTCGTGCCGAGCACTTGAGCATCGGTCGTGCCGCCATAGGTCAATGTGCTATCGGCACCAATCTTGGCGCTGCCACTCCAGCCACTGCCCGCTTCGCCGAGGTCGATAGTGCCGAGTTCAAGTTCTGCACGGGCATTGAGCAGGTGCGAGAAGCTGGAACCCATGGTGACATTGGCAGAGGAGCCTGATTCCGAATAACCAGCCTGATGAATGCCAGCATAGGTCAAGGTGACGCTCGGAGTTAGGCGAGCGAAGCCGAGATCCTGGTCCATGCCGAGTTTGATCGACGGACTGGCGAACATGCTAACATAGTTGGCATAGGCTGTTTCATACCCTGCTGCGACCGTGTTGTTGAAGAAGCGGCGCGCGCTGTCATTGGCGGAAACGCCAAGCGTCGCGTTGATGTCGATGAACACGGACCCAACAGCCAGCGAGGCATAGCCGCCGCCGAGCAGAGACGTGACATCGAGTTCGGACTTGGAAACCGTCTCGACGTGGCCACGACCGAGGCCAACGAAAAGCCCCGCGAGGCTATCATCAGAGAGTTTTACGTCTGAGCCAACCAGTGCACCACCTTGCAAGGACTTGGAGCCGGTCTTGCCCGAAGCTGGGGCAGTGAGTTCGCCATAAGCGCTGGCCCATGCGCCAAAATCGTCGCTCGGGGCAAAATCAGGGAAGTCTGGTGTCGCCGGGGACGGAGCATAGCCCAGAGCCGAGGTGCTGCGCGGCAGGCTTTGACGGCGATCGCCAGTATGGTTGGCGATATTGGATGTTACAGTGCTAGCAGTTTGAACAGTCGCGGTGTTGGCCGCTTCGATGGAGGCGGTGGAAACAACGGTGAAGGTTGTGTAGGTGCTCGTCGCGGCATCGCCATTGCGGCGGTGCTCAGTGGCTTCGGTTGTGACAGCGCGGGTATAGGCCTGGCCATGCGTTTCGATCTGATCGTCGCGCAACTCTCCAGTGATCTTGATAACGCCTTCAAGGCCGTTGCCGATTTCGAGAGAGCCCGTTGCAGCCTGCGAGAAGCGAATGCCACCAGAAACCACAGAGCCGGGCAAGAGCGTAAGTTTGCTATTGGCAAAGCCCATTGCGAAAGCGTCGAACTGTTCGCTGATTACGGTGCCGCTGTTGATGATGTGAACATTGGCGGCATTGGTTTGGATGCCATGGCTCTGGACGTAGCCGCCAGAAGAGGTTTGGTACTCTCCACCCTTTGCATGGATGGTCCCGGAGTTGGTGATGACAATATCACTTTGGGTCGTGGGGGAGTAGACATAGATACCGGCGCTGCCGTGGTCCGCTGTCCTAATGTTGCCCGTATTGGTGATGCGTGAACTGGTGCCGTAAAGGCTAATACCGTGGGATTGTGTGCCGTGGGTGATGATGCTGCCACTATTGTCCAACGTCACATTGAGCACATTATTGGCGCTGTTTTCGACCTGGATACCTGTGCCCGCCCAGCTGCCCTTGGTCTCAATCGTTCCGGTGTTGGTGAGTGTGAAATAATCACCAGTGGCGTAGACGCCATAGGAGCAGTCTTCGTAGGAGAAGATGCCGCCGTGATTGACCACTCGCGTGTTAGCTGCCAGCGTTTCCAGCGCGTAGGTGGCGCTTCCGCGATTTTCGATCGTACCGTAGTTCGTGATCACCGTATCCAAGCCGGTGATGGAAATCACGTTGCTTGTGGAGTCCAAGGTGCCACCACTTGCGATAAAGAGCGTGTCCCCGATCCCGGAAAGGCTCTGAGCACCTCCGGTTTGACCTTCACTGATGGTGATATCTCGGGCCTGCGCTGCGGTGATATTGGTAGCAGCAAGTAGGGCGACGATCGCCGGTACAACGGCAATTGGCTTTGACAACATAGTGGCGCGGCAATCTGCAGCTTTTGGCGCTGCTCAACAAATCAGGCGACACGAAGAATATTATGGTTAATTCTATGATATGAAAGGACTTTACACGTCAAGCGTCTGATTTGGTGGATTGCGTTATTGGGCCTCGTAGAACACGCAAAACAGTTTCGATGCGCCCCGCGCAGAGAGATTTTTTGGCTTTTTTCTGATCAGCGGCGACTTGCGGTGACCAGAAAACAGTGCCGAGTGTCAGACCTTGTTGTGCCTAAGGGCACGCGATCTAAGCCAGTTGCGAGAAGCGTTCGTCGAAGGAGTAGCCGGCGCCGCGGACCGTGCGGATGGGGTCGGCTTCCTTGCCGCGATTGATGGCGCGGCGGAGGCGGCCGATATGGACGTCCACAGTGCGTTCGTCGACATAGACGTCATTGCCCCAAACGCCGTCGAGAAGTTGCTCGCGGGTGTAGACGCGGCCCGGATGGGTCATGAGGTATTCGAGCAGGCGATATTCTGTCGGCCCAAGGTGAATGTCTCGGGACCCACGGCTGACGCGGTGAGTGGTGCGGTCTAGCTCAAGCTCACCAACCTTAAGCGCGTTCGTCACAAGGCTTGGGCTCGCCCGGCGCAGCAGCGCTTGAATACGGGCGACGAGTTCGGGGACAGAGAATGGTTTGACGATGTAGTCGTCTGCGCCGGTGGTGAGACCGCGCACGCGCTCTTCTTCTTCGCCACGGGCGGTGAGCATAATAATCGGTACGCGCGCGGTTTCTTCACGCGCACGCAGGCGACGGCAGATTTCGATGCCGGAAACTTCGGGTAACATCCAATCGAGCAGGATCAGATCAGGGACGCGTTCTGCGATGGCGTGGTGCGCTTCATCGCCGGTTTCCGCTGTGACGACATCAAAGCCCTCAGCCTGCAGATTGTATTGCAGGAGCAGGGAGATGTCGGCTTCGTCTTCGACAACAAGGATCGTCGCGGGCATGGGCGTGCTCCGTCAATCGGCCCCAAGGGACCGTTACTCAATATAGGGGATTTTCGAAGAGTTCGTCACGCCGATTGGGCGACGTGACGAAATTGGCGCTTAGGCTTTGATCTGCTGACGTTGGAGTTCTTGGACGTCGCTGGTGAGCTGCTTACCAGTCGAAAGATAGTAAGCGCGTTCAGCGATATTGGTTGCGTGGTCGCCCACACGTTCAAGACTCTTGGCGCAGAATAGCAGTTGGGTGCAGGGGGTGATGTTGCGCGGGTCTTCCATCATATAAGTGAGGAGTTCGCGGAACAGGGAAGTGTGCATGGCGTCGACATCATCATCACGATTGCAAACGTCAACGGCAGCTTCCGCATCACGATTGGCGTAGGCGTCGAGCGCCTCCTTGAGCTGACCGAGCACGAGAGCGGTCATGTTGCGGACGCCGCTGTAGAACGAGGCCTGCAGGTTGATCGTTTCGAGCTTGAGCGAGCGGCGGGCCAATTGCTTGGCCATATCGCCAACGCGCTCAAGATCCGACGCCACGTGGATGGCGGTGATGATCGAGCGCAGGTCGGACGCCATTGGCTGACGACGGGCGATCATGGACACGGCCATTTCGTCGATTTTGCGCTGCATGTCGTCAATACGCTGGTCGGCGATGATGGTCACGTCAGCCAGTTCGCGGTCGAGCTTGAGCAGGGCGCGCGTGCCGTTTTCGACAGCCGTTTCCACCTGACCACCCATTTCGGCGATGGCCTGCGCGAGGGCGAGAAGTTCTTCGTTATACGAGGTAACGATGTGCTCTGTGCCGGTATTGTGTGGCATGGCTGTGCTCTCCCCTTAGATTAACCGATACGGCCCATGATGTAGTCTTGGGTCTGCTTGTGGACTGGGTTGGTGAAGATGTCTTCCGTGTCGCCCTGTTCAATCAGATTACCCAAGTGGAAGAAGGCAGTCTTTTGCGAGACGCGGGCTGCCTGCTGCATCGAGTGGGTGACGATGACGATGGTGTAATTGGTCCGCAGCTCGTCAATCAGCTCTTCGATGATGGCGGTTGCAATCGGGTCGAGGGCCGAGCAGGGCTCGTCCATGAGAATGACTTCTGGGCCAACGGCGATGGCGCGGGCAATGCACAGACGTTGCTGCTGACCGCCGGACAGGCCGGTGCCTGGTTCCTGCAAGCGATCCTTCACTTCGTTCCAGAGACCTGCCTTTTGCAGCGAGGAGGTGACGATAGCGTCGAGATCGGTCTTGTTGCGGGCAAGGCCGTGAATGCGCGGACCGTAGGCGACGTTGTCGTAAATCGACTTCGGAAACGGGTTCGGCTTTTGGAACACCATGCCAACGCGGGCGCGCAGTTCGACCACGTCAAGGTCTGGCGCGCAAATGTCCTGACCGTCGAGTTCGATTTTACCGCCAACCTTGGCGCCTTCGATGGTGTCGTTCATGCGATTGATGCAGCGCAGGAAGGTCGACTTACCGCAGCCCGATGGACCGATGAAAGCGGTGACAGAGCGATCTGGGATGTCGATGGAAATGCCGTGCAAAGCTTGCTTGGCACCATAGTGCACGGTGACATCGCGGGCAGTCAGACGAATGGGATGCGCGATCATTTCAGACAGATCCGTATTGGCGCCGAGGGCAGTGTGGGGTGTCTTGGCCTTGGAGGCAAGGATATCCATTATGTGATCCTTATGCGCGCTTTTCGAGGCGAGATCTGAGGAAGATCGCGATCGCATTGAGGGAGATCATGAAGGCCAGCAGGACCATGATAGCGGCGGAGGTGCGGGCTTCAAAGAAGTTGCGGTTTTCGTTGCCCTGCCAGAGGTAGATCTGAACGGGGAGGGCGGTCGCCTGATCGAGCGGGGTTCCGGGGACCGACGCGACGAAGGCGTTCATGCCGATCAAGAGGAGCGGCGCGGTTTCACCCAAAGCCTGAGCGACGCCGATGATGGTAGCGGTCAGGATCGAAGGGAAGGTGACGGGAAGCACGTGGTGGAACACCATCTGCGTCTTGGAAGCACCCATGCCGAGCGCGGCTTGGCGCAGGGCCGGGGATACGCCTTTCAAAGCTGCGCGGGTGGCAATGATGATGGTCGGGAGCGTCATCAAGGTGAGGACGAGACCACCAGCCAAGGGGGCAGAGATGGGGAGGCGGAACCAGTTGATGAACACTGCGGCGCCCAGAAGACCGAAGACGATCGAGGGAACAGCCGCGAGGTTGTTGATGTTCACTTCGATCAAGTCGGTGAGGCGCGACTTGGGCGCGAACTCTTCAAGATAGATCGCGCTGCCCACGCCAATTGGCACGGCAAGAACAACCACAATCAGCATCATCCAGAGCGAACCCATGAAGGCGCCCAAGAGGCCAGCCGACGCGGGAGCGGAGCGACTATCAACGCTGGAGAGCAGCGACCACGCAAAGCCCTGCGTGATGGTGCCGTCTTCTTCGAAAATGTCGATGAGAGCACGCGCCGGGGCCGAGAGCTGTTGCTGACCGTCGCCCAAGCTGCGGTCAATATTGCCCTTGATCCAGTTATCGGCATTGGCCGAAGCGAGAAGCTCCATCTGCACGGTTTGGCCCATCAGGGACGGGTCGGCGACGAGGCGTTCACGGACTTCGTGACGGGCGTCGGTCTCGGCAATGGTCAGGAGCTGGCGGGTGTCGATCTCATACCCTTCCGGCGCTGCTTTGCGCAGGGAGGCTTCGATGACGTTATTCCAGTTGAGCATGGCGAGCTTCCGCTGCCAGGCCATGTTGGCAGCATGAAACTCAGCATCGGACTGACCGGCGGTGTGGACAGGGGCAGGCTCGATCTTGATCAGTTCAGGATCGTAGGTGATTTCCAGATGCAGGTTCGACTGCATGAACGCTGGAACGCCCTTACGGAGAACGTCGGTGAACAGAATGGCGACGAACCCAAGAGCGAGTGCAATGGCGACGACGCCAAAGCAACGGAAAAGCTTTTCGGTGCGGTGACGGCGCGCCAGTCCATCGCGGACGCGTTTACGGCGTTCGGCGGCAGTGTCGAGGACAGTGTTGGTCATTCGTACTGCTCCCGGAAGCGACGGACAATGTAGAGGGCGACAATGTTCAGGCAGAGGGTCATGACGAAGAGCGTCAAGCCCAAGGCGAAGGCAACCAGCGATTGTGGGCCGGTGAAGTCGGTGTCGCCGGTCAGTTGATTAACAATCGACACGGTGATGGTGGAGACAGGCTCCAGCGGGTTGCCGCGCAGGATTGGAGCGTTACCGGCAGCGAGAACCACGATCATGGTCTCACCAATGGCGCGGGACACGGCCAAGAGGAATGCGCCGACAATGCCTGGGAGAGCTGCTGGTAGAAGCACATTGCGGATGGCTTCAGATTGGGTGGCGCCGAGGCCGTAGGCACCATCACGGAGCGTACGCGGAACCTGATTGAGAATGTCGTCGGACAGGGAGGAGATGAACGGGATGATCATCACGCCCATAACGATACCAGCGGTCAGAGCGCTGGTAGCGCTGACGGAGATGCCAATGGAGGCGCCGAAGTCGCGCAGGAAGGGACCGACGGTGACGAGTGCGAAGAAGCCATAAACAATGGTTGGAATACCCGCGAGGATTTCGACCACAGGCTTGATGACGGCACGGACTTTTTTATGCGCGTATTGGTTGAGGTAGATCGCGGTCATCAGACCGATCGGGACCGCAACCAGCATGGCGATGGCTGAAATCATCAGCGTACCGCCGAGGAGAGGGAGCAGGCCATAAGACCCGGCATCACCTGAACCGGTGGAGGAGAACTTTGGCGCCCAGACGGTGCCGAAGAAGAAATCGAGCGGATTGACGAAGGTGAAGAAGCGCAGCGCTTCACTAACCAGCGAGGCAACAATGCCTACGGTGGTGAGGATCGCGACGGCCGAGAAGGCGATCAGCAGCCAGGAGATGGCGCGTTCAACTTCGTTGCGGGCGCGCAGGCGTGGGCTGATGCGGCGGCGGGCAAGGTTTAGGCCGAGGACGCCCAGACCTGCTGCGGAAGCCAACATGATTAGAAATGAGAGAAGCTGGAAGCGGCCAAGGTTTTCGCCAGCGGCTTGTTCAAACGGCAAAAGCTCGCCAGTGACACCGAAGCCAGAGGCAAGATCCTGAATGCGCTTGAGTTGGGCGTTGAGGCCCATTTGGTCGAGCCCCGTCAGAACATCCGTTGGGATCTGCGAGACCGTGAACCAATGGGTGACGCCGGGGTAGAAGAAGGCCCAGATGGCCAGCACCAGAACGGCAGGCACCAGAGTCCAAATCGCGGCGAGGGAGCCGTGATACTGGGAACGAGAATGGACGCGAACGCCGTTTGGCGTTGCGAGAGCGCGGCTCTTGGACCAGCCGAGCTGGTAAGCAAGACCAAGCAGGACGATGAGTAATCCGGCAACGATCGCTGTGTTCACTTTGTGGGGTCCTTACTGGCCCTAAGAGATGCGGGCCGCATCAGATGCGGCCCGCTGTTTGGGAGAATTACTGGCCCAGGAAGGTAGCCAGTACTTCGGCAGTGACTTCTGCCGGCTGCGGGATCAGACCCGCGGATTCGAGAGTGCCACCCTGACCCGACATGCCTTCAGAGATGAAGTATTCGGTGAATTCTGCTAGGCCCGGGATCGTGCCGATGTGCTGACCCTTGACGTAGAAGTAGAGTGGACGGGAAACTGGGTATTCGCCCGCAGCAACGGTTTCGAGCGAAGGAACAACGCCATCAATGGTCGCGACCTTGAGGGTGTCCTTGTTCTGGTCGTAGAACGAGAGGCCGAACACGCCGATGGTGTTCTTGTCTGCGGTCAGGCGCGCGAGAGTTTCGGTGTAGTCACCGGCGATTTCGACAACGACGTCCTGACGGAAGGTGGTGACAGCGGCTTCGGCTTCTTCTTCCGAAAGACCTTCTGGCAGACCTGCAGCTTCAGCACCTGGAGCGACAACCTTCTCCTGGAAGACTTCGCGGGTGCCGTGGTTCGAGCCAGGGATCGCGAGGGCGATTGGCTGGTTCGGCAGGGATGGGTCAACCTGATCCCAGGTGGTGTATGGGTTGTCGACAAGG
The DNA here is from genome assembly GCF_016461625.1 of Devosia sp. MC532. Taxonomy (NCBI): domain Bacteria; kingdom Pseudomonadati; phylum Pseudomonadota; class Alphaproteobacteria; order Hyphomicrobiales; family Devosiaceae; genus Devosia; species Devosia sp. MC532. The sequence goes on from NZ_JAEMNZ010000002.1 coordinate 88,544, forward strand.
GCGCCATCAACAGTAACCTTAGCCGCGATGGCCTTGTAAACGTGTTCTGGCTTCAGGGCGAAATCAGCGCCCGTTGCGGACGATGCGAAGACAATGCCGTCAAAGCCGAACTGGATTTCGCGGATGTCGGTAACGCCAGCGGCGTTGCAAGCTTCGCGCTCGCTGTCACGGATTGGACGCGATGCATTGGCGATGTCGATGGTATTTTCACCAACGCCTTCGCAGAACTGGCGGAAGCCACCACCGGTGCCGCCGGAGCCGACTACTGGGGTGTTGAATTCAGGGAAGGTCGCGCCAAACTCTTCAGCGACGATGGAAGAGAATGGGAGAACGGTCGAGGAGCCAGCAATCTGGATGGTGTCACGGGCCTGAGCGGCGACAGTGCCAAAAGCGGCGAGGGCGACAACAGCGGTGCTAGCGTAGAGTGCGATCTTCATAGGGAATTCCCTCTCGAAATTCGTTTTAGGTCTTGGCCAGCCATCTGTCTGGCCGCCCTGAACGTGGAGGACCATATTGCTGCACGGCGACAGATTTATTGCAGTTCAGTGACAGGTATGTGACGCGCTAAGATGCTGGTTTGCAACGACAAAATGAAAGATGATACGCTGTGTGACAGCTTATGTGACGGAGTGTGACACAGAGAATCTGAGACGATTAGCGCAGGAGGGGGCGCAGTTCGGACTGAATTTTGCGGATGAGCGGTAGAAAATGCGCGATCATTTTCGAGGTCGGAGCACGTGCTGTCTGGGCGCCGATGTTGACCGCAGCGACGACCTTACCGGACGTGTTATAGAGCGGCACAGCGATGGAGCAGAGACCGAGTTCGAGCTCTTGATCAATGACCGCAAAGCCCTGAGCAGCGACAACTGCCAGCTCTGTCAGAATTGAGGGCATATCTGCCTTGGTGCGCTCTGTGTAGGCGATTAGCTCAGAGCGTTCGAGAATGTCGCGCGCTTGGTCTTGTGGCAGGGCGGCCAGCAATATGCGTCCCATGGAGGTGCAATATGCCGGTAGGCGTGCGCCTTGGGCAAGGTTGATGGACATCACACGGCGGGTGGAGACGCGTGCAACATAGAGAATGTCGGTGCCATCCAAGACGGCGGCCGAGGTGGACTCATGTGTATCGCGCGATAGCTCTTCCAGAAATGGCTGGATCAGGCGGGGTAGGGGCGTGGTGGCGAGGTAGGAATGCCCCAGCTTTAGGACGCGCGGCGTGAGCTGGAAGAATTTACCATCATAAGTGGCATAGCCTTGATGCACGAGCGTGAGCAGGCATCGGCGTGCCGTGGCGCGCTCAAGGCCCGTTCGTGCAGAAACTTCGGTGATCGACATCCGTGAATGTTCCTCATCGAAACATTCGATAACCGATAGGCCTCTAATCAGGCCGTGAATGATATCGCCATCGCGCATGGGAGCTTTGTCGCGTTGTCTCGGAACAAGGTCAAGCGCGGTTCCGTTGCTACGCTTGTATTTTGGTGGTTCCACCACCACATCAGGCGGAGTTTTCTAGGAGAAGAAATGACGCAAGATCGTGCTTACGCGCAGTATGACATCGAAAAGAAGTCCCCGATCATCGCCTATGTGCTGTGGTTCTTCCTCGGCTATATCGGTGTTCACCGCTTTTATCTTGGGCGCGTGGTCAGCGGCCTCATCATGCTAGCGATGTCGGCGCTATTTGCGCTGCTGACGTTCGTGAGCTTTGGGCTGTTCGGATTTCTGTGGTTCATCATGGGCGCGTGGTGGCTCATTGATGCGCTCCTTATTCCCGGCATGATTTCACGCCGGAATAATGAGGTTGCGAACCGTGTGCTTGGGCGCCGCTACTAGTTTGTAGGCTGGTTCTCGATCTTGGCGTCGTCGGCCTTATTGGCCTCCGTCAGTGCTTTTTCATAGCGATCCCGGAACAAGGACGCTCGTGCGAGCAGCATCAGCGTCACCGGGGTCGTGAGTGTCATGAAGACAAAAATCGCGATCTCATGGAAGACGGGACGCTCTTGGATGACGGTAAAATAGATTGCCGAGCCCAAGAGGATCAGTCCGCCACCCATGCTTGTGCCCATGGTGGGGGCATGAATGCGCAGATAAAAATCATTGAGCCGGACCAAGCCAAGGCACCCTGCAAGAGTAAGTATGGAGCCAACAACCACGCATGCCGAAACGATGATTGCGAGCCAGAGGGGAAGGTCCGGGATCATTCGACCACCTCGCCACGCATGAGGAACTTTGCCAAGGCGACGGTGCCGACAAAGCCCAAAAGACCGATCAGCATGGCCAGTTCAAAGTAAATCTGGTTTGCGGTGCGAATGCCCAAAGCGATGAGCTGAAGCATGGCGACGACGTAGAGGGCGTCGAGCGCCAGGATGCGGTCTTGAGCGCGCGGGCCCATGAACATACGATAGAGGGTCGCGAGCATCGCGGCCGCAAGCATGACCTGTGCGCTGGTGATGCTCCACATCAGAATATCGTGGCTCATTGGAATACCTCCAACAGCGGTTTCTCGTAGCGATTGCGGACGGTGTTAATCCATTCATCAGCATCAATCAGATCGAACACGTGGAGCAAAACGACATTGCGTTCTTTGTCGTATTGCAGCCAGGCGCTGCCCGGCGTGGCGGTGACGATGCAGGCCAAGATGGCCAGGGCAAACTCATTGGTGAGTTGGAGTTCCATCTCGATGAACTCCGCCGTGGGCTTCGGGCGTCTCTGAATGAGAATAGTGAACACGGCCAAGTTCGACCGGATAATGTCGAGCCCTGCGACAAAGGTCATTTTGACCAAGGGCAAGACCCGTTTGATGCGGACACGATCCGGCAGAACGGGGAGTGCGAAGTGGGGCACGGCAATCGCTATGGCGATGCCCATGATGATGTGGCCGAGCCCGGCAGATTGCTGCAGCGTGAGCCACAACAACAGTAGCATGAGGGAGAGGACAGGATAGGGGAACAGCCTGCTCATTGTGTGTTCCTCATGCTGGTGAAGACAGCGTCGATATAGGCCTGAGGCGAATGCAAGAGGGCGGCCGTGTCGTTGAGGATGTCGAGGATGGGCCCAGCAAACAATGTCATCAGCACGCAGATGCCAATCAAGCCGATGATGGGCTGAATTTCGGCCACGCGCACCTGGATGCCTTCTTCAGGCATGGAGGTCCAGAAGATGTTGATGCCGTTACGCACCATGGCGATGAGCACCAAGAGCCCTGAAATGATCATGGCCGCAGTGTACCACCACGTCGCCGCAGTTGGAGCATTGCTTGCGTCGAACGCTGAGGACAGCATGATGAACTTCGACAAGAAGCCAGCAAAAGGCGGCAGGCCCGCCATCAACAGGGCGATAATGGCAAAGCAGCAGCTGATCAGCGCCGTTCCGGCCGGAATGGTGGGACTAACTTCCTGATCTTCGTCGATCTCTTCATCTTCTTCGTCGCCGTAGAATTCGAGCGAAACGGCGAGAACTTGCGCTTCCGCGGGCAAGCCTTGGTCGATGATGTCTTTGAGGAGGAACAGGGCACCCGCTGCGAGAGTTGCGACGATCACGTAGAACAGCGCGCCAGCTGTGACGCCGGGGTCGTTATAGGCAACGCTGAGCAGCAGCGTGCCTGCAGAAACGATGATCAAGTAGCTCGCGAGGCGATCGAGAGCCTTGGACTGCAAAACACCCAAGCTGCCATAGGCAATGGTGAGAAGGCCGAGCACGAACAGCGTGTTCTGGCCGAAATCATTGCCTTCGCCAACGACGAGGGTCCAGAGACGCAAGAGGGCATAGAAGCCGACCTTTGTCATGATCGCAAAGAGTGCTGCGACAGGCGGAACTGCTGCCGAATAGGCGGTCGGGAGCCAGAAGTGCAGGGGCCACGCGCCCGCCTTGACGAGGAAAGCAACGCCGAGAATAGCAGCGCCTGCTTCAAACAGACCGCGGTTCTCTTCACCCAACTGCGCCGATACGCGAGCGATATCGGCCATGTTTAGGGTGCCCGTGGTGCCATAGATCAAGGCTACGCCGATGAGGAAGAGCGATGAGGCGACGAGATTGACGGCGATATAGTGCAGGGCAGGGCGGACGCGATTGCGACCACCGCCGTGCAAAACCAGGCCATAGGACGCGGCCAGCAGGATTTCGAAGAAGACGAAAAGGTTGAACAAGTCCCCAGTCAGGAACGCACCATAAAGACCGATGGTCAGGGCGTGGAAGAGCGGGAAGAAGTTCGTGCCATTGCGATACCAATGGGCCGATGCAAACACCAAGGCGGCAAAGGCAAGGACTGCTGTGAGCAGCACCATGATTGCCGCCAAGCGGTCCGCAACCAGCACAATGCCGAACGGTACGGGCCAATTGCCAAGCGGGTAAACGGCTACGGCAGCATCGCCAGCTAGAATGATCGACGTGACGAGCAGTACTGCAACCAGTACGCTCATTGCGGCAAATGCGATGTTCAATCCGACGAAACGATCGCTGCGACCATCACCAATCAGCAGATTGGTGATGACGGCGATCATCGGGATGATGATCGGTAGAATAGCGACGTGAGCGAGATCCATCCTTAGCTCCCCTTTCCGTCGACGTGGTCATTACCCGACAGGCCACGGGTGGCCAGCATGACAACGAGGAAAAGAGCAGTCATCGCAAAGCCGATGACGATTGCGGTCAGAACGAGCGCTTGCGGAACCGGGTCTGCATATTGAGATGGGTCGATGTTTGCTTTGTCTGTGATGATCGGTGGGGCGTCCGTGCGCAGGCGGCCCATCGAGAGGATAAATAGGTTCACACCATAGGAAATGAGCGACAGACCAATGATCACCTGGAAGGTGCGTGGACGCAGGACGAGATAGGTGCCGGACGCGGTGAGAACGCCAATGGCGATGGCAAGAGTCAGTTCCATTGGTCGGCTCCCTTGGTTGGCTTACGGCGCGGCGCGGAGGCAGGCTTTGGTCCACGGATGGACTGGTGGGCGAGAGCAATGAGCAAGAGCACAGTTGCGCCGACCACGAGTGTGAACACGCCAATGTCGAAAATGAGAGCGCTCGCTAGCGGCACTTTGCCGATGAGCGGTATGTCGAGATAAGCGAAAGCCGTGGTCAGGAACGGATAACCGAGGGCCATAGACGCTAAACCCGTGACCAAGGCTGCCATAAGGCCCCAACCAATCCAGAGGATCGGACGGATACGGAGGCGGCTTTCCACCCAGCGAATGCCATTCGACATGTACTGGAGAATGAAGGCCAGCGACATGATGATGCCGGCAATAAAGCCACCACCTGGCAGATCGTGGCCGCGCAACAGCATGTAGAGCGCAATGGTGACAATGACCGGGAAGAGCCAGCGCATGATTTGGGCTGGGACGAGCATGAACTCGTTGAGCGCCTTGCGGTCGTCTTCTTCGGTTTCGGCAAAGGTGGCTTGCGCGACCTGCTGTTCAGGGCGAGAGACAGAGTCACTGGCTGGACGGAAGCGGCGCAACAGGGCGAAGACCGTGAGCGCGACAACGCCGAGAACAGTGATTTCGCCCAAGGTATCAAAACCGCGGAAGTCGACCAGCATCACGTTGACGATATTGGTGCCACCACCCTTGGCGTAGGCGTTCTCGACGAAGTAGCGCGAGATGCCATCGACGGCGGGGCGGGTCATGATGGCATAGGCGGCCAGGCCAACGCCGAGGCCAACTGCGGTGGCAATGGCGAAGTCGCGGTGACGGCGAATGCGAACGGCCCAAGTGGTGTCTTCGGCAACGGGACTGCGTTTTGGCAGCCAACGCAGGCCAAGAAGGATCAGCACGGTCGTGGCAATTTCGGCCAGAAGTTGGGTCAGCGCCAGATCAGGAGCGGAGAACCACGCAAAGGTTAGGCAGGTCGCAAGACCCGCTCCGCCCATGAGAATGAGCGCGGCAAGGCGATGGAATTTGGCTTGCTGTGCTGCGGCCAAAGCACTGAAGCCGCCCAAGAGCCAGACAATGGCCAAAATCGGATCGAAGCTCTCCGGCAGCGGCAGATTGCCCATGCGTGCCCAACCGGCGCCAAAGCCCGCGAAGAGGGAGGCGAGGACAACGATAAGCAGCTGTGTTTGCAGACGGGTGGTGCCGAGCTTTTGAACGGTGTTCTTGGCCCAGCGATTGGTCGCCGTCAGCAGGAGACGCTCAAAAATACGCTGGCCGATGATCCCCCGGAACAGTGGTGCCTGATCGGTGTCGCGCAGCTGGCGGTTGTAAAGCATGTAAATGAGCACGCCGCCCGCGAGGGCAATCAAGCTCATGATCAGTGGCAGGTTGAAGCCGTGCCAGATCGACAGGCTGTAGTAAGGCACATCTTGGCCAAGTACTGAGGCTACAGCGGCAGCGAGGTAAGGTCCGATAGTCAAGCCGGGCACAATGCCGACGGCGAGACAGATGATAACCAAGAGCTCGATCGGGCGACGCATGAGCGCAGGAGGCTCGTGCGGGGTCTTCTCGAGCTCGGTGCTTTCCGGGCCGAAGAAGACGCCATGGACGAACTTCAGCGAGTAGGCGACCGAGAAGGCGCCTGCAATCGTTGCGATGAGTGGCAGCGAGATGTTGACGAATGGGTTCTCGTTGAACTCTGCGGTTTCGGTGAAGAACATTTCCTTGGAGAGGAAACCGTTCAGTAGCGGAACGCCGGCCATAGCCGCACAGGCAATGATCGAGAACAGCGCGGTAAATGGCATGGCCTTGCGTAGGCCCGACAGTTTGCGGATGTCGCGCGTGCCGGTTTCGTGGTCGATGATGCCCACTGCCATGAACAGCGACGCTTTAAAGGTCGCATGGTTGGCAATGTGGAAGATCGCAGCGACCGCAGCGAGCGGCGTGCCCATGCCGAGAAGTGTGGTGATCAGGCCCAGATGGCTGATGGTCGAATAGGCCAAAAGGCCCTTCAGATCGCGCTGGTAGAGCGCGACGTACGAGCCGAGCAGAAGCGTTGCGAGGCCGGAATAGGTAACAATCCAGAACCAAAGGTCAGATTGCGACAGAACCGGCCAGAAGCGCGCGAGCATGAACACGCCCGCCTTTACCATGGTTGCGGAGTGCAGATAGGCCGACACAGGGGTCGGCGCGGTCATCGCGTTCGGCAACCAGAAGTGAAAAGGGAACTGCGCGCTTTTGGTGAAAGCGCCAAGCAGGAAGAGGATCAGCGTGACCGGATAAAGCTCGTGCGAAACGATCAGGTCGCCGGAGGCGAGAATGTCGTTGAGCTCGTAGCTACCAACAATGTGACCGATCAGCAGCAGCGCCACAAACAGCGCGAGCCCACCTGTGCCGGTAATAATGAGGGCCATGCGGGCGCCGTCGCGGGCGTCGCCACGGTGATACCAGTAGCCGATCAGCAGGAACGAGACCAAGCTGGTCATTTCCCAGAAGATGGCGAGTTGGATCACATTACCGGATAGCACCACGCCGAGCATGGCGCCCATGAAGGCGAGCAAAAGGGCATAAAAACGCGGAACGGGATCGCGCGGCGACATGTAGTAGCGCGCGTAAAGAACAACCAGAACGCCGATAAAGGTGATCAGAATGCTGAAGAGCCAAGCAAGGCCATCCATGCGGAACGTGAGGTTGAGTCCTGCCGAAGGCATCCACTCGATCGTGTGTTGAACAGCCCCACCAGTTGCGATTTGTGGGAAAAAGCTGATCGTTGCCGCAAGACCCGCAGCGCAAACAGCACCGGCCACCCAAGCAACGGCATTTCGAGCAGCAGCAGGAAAGTTCAGCACCAGTGCACTGGCGATGAAGGGCACGACACACAAGAAAGCGATAGTTATGCCGGGCATCGGTTCACGCGGTTGGTCTCCAGTGTAAGGGGGCCGCTAACCTATGAGTAGAATCTTTTACCCTTGGCAGCGCTGTGCAGCCCTATTTGGCAGCAATTTGGGGCGCTATTGCAATAGCGTAGCTGGTCAATTTGATTAATTTTGTGAACAATTTTCGACAGGCAGCCCGCGAACAGTGGGCGAGTTTTATGCGCGCAGTAAAGCGTCGGCGGTTGGTCCGGCTATTCTGGGCTGAAGTTCCGCCGGCAGCTCATTTAATGGACACGGTGGGCTTATCAGGAACCCTTGGACTTCTGGGCAAAGAAGCTCAGCTAGGCAGGCAAGTTGCTCTTCAGTTTCGACCCCTTCAGCCGTGCTGGTAATGTTCATCTTCTTGGTGATTTGTGTGACCATCTCAACAACGGCGCGAGCACGGGTTGAGTGTGGAAGTTCGCGGATGAAGGATTGGTCGATCTTTACCTTGTCAAATTCAAAGCGCAGCAGGCTCTGAAGTGATGAGTAGCCCGTACCAAAATCGTCAATTGAAAATTTAACGCCCAAGTCTTTGAAGTGTTTCAATGTCGATAGTGTTGTGTCTGACGCAGATAGAAATGCTGTTTCGGTGATTTCTAAAATAAGGCGCGACGGTGGTAGTCCAGTTTGCTCGAGGGTGGACGATATTCTGGAAGCGAGCGTAGGGTCGCGGAACTGGACAGGGGATATATTAACAGACACGCTGGTGTCTTCCTCCCAAGTCGCCGCTTGGGCGCATGCTTGATTGAGCACCCAGTCGCCAATGCTGAAGATGGTCTGGTTCGCTTCGGCGAGCGCAATAAAGGTCTCGGGGGGAATGGGGCCAAACTCCGGATGCGTCCAGCGCGCCAAGGTTTCGTAGCTGATAGGTCTGCCCGAAATGGTGCAGACGATGGGTTGGAAGACCAGCGACATCTCATTGCGTTCAAGGGCGACCGCTAGGTCGGTCTCTAGTCGTGCGTGTCGGACCCGAGTTTCGTCCAACTGCGGAAAATAGAAGCTGGTTTGACCGCGTCCGTCAGCTTTGGCTTGGTATAGCGCCACATCGGCGCGTCGGATCAATTCCTCGGACGAAATCGGAGATCGCTTAGACCAAGTCGCTATGCCAATGCTGACTCCAACACGTAAAGAGTTCGTCCCGATAAGGTAGGGGCGGGAGAGCTGGTCAATCAGCCATACACTAAAGCCCTGGTGGTCTTTGGCCTCGCCTAATGTGCTCATCACCGCGAACTCGTCGCCGCCAAACCGCGCGGGGAAGTACCCGTCTGGAAGGGCGGCGAGCATGCGGGCGGCGACAGCGCGCAATAGGTCATCACCAACTTGGTGACCGAGCGTGTCGTTGATGTCTTTGAATTTGTCGAGGTCGAGGAAGAAGAAGGCCATATGGCTGTCCTTCTCATCCTTCTGGCCCAACACATGCTCGAGGCGCTGGCGGAAGTGCGCGCGATTGGGCAGACCGGTCAATGAGTCATGCAGTGCCATATGGGTGATCCGCGCCTCGGCTGCGCGGACGCCAGAGATATCCTCAAAGGTTGCGAGCCATCCCCCATTTGCCATCGGCGTTTGGTTGACGGCATAGCTGTGTTTGTTGGGCAGATCGGTAATAACGAGCTGGGGGCGGCGCTTGATGACGGAGGGGGCAATAGCGTCATACAGATATTGAAAGGTGCGGTTGCCTTTCTTGCGCAGGGCGTTGATGGAAAGCCCTTCTAATTCGCTCTCGTCAATGCCCGTTAAAGCGCTGAAACGGCTGTTGTAGACGGCGAGTTTCCGGTGCTTATCAAACATGCAGAGCGCGTGGCTCATATTGTTGAGTGCGGCGTCAAACCGTTCGTTCTGGACGGTCACGGACTGCATTGTGCGTGTGAGTTCGGCCGTCAGGTCGCGGAGTTTGACTTGTGTTCGATCAAGTAGCCGCAGCTTGAGTGTGAGGACGCCGACGAGGAGCGCGCCGCACCCGATGAGAATGGCTTTGAGGATTTCTGAGAAGCTTGCGATATCCTGCAATTCACGCTTGTCACCGGCATAGAGCTGAGCGGAATAGCTGGACGCTTGCGCCGCAAAACTCGCCATTTTGCTGTCTAGTCGATTGAGCGCGCGAAGGCTGGTGTGGACCAGCGCCATGTTTGGGGTGTCGCCAGAGTTTAGGGCGATATCGGCGATGTCGAGCGCTTTTTTGACCTCCGTCATGGTCTCGCCATAGCCCGGATTTGTGTGCATGAAGTGCACGACGAGGCGCTCTTCCCCGACATGATCGGTGCTGCGCTCGAACTGCTGCAAGCGGCCAATAATGATATCGAGACGGAGCCGCACATCGTCTATCGACAGCTGGCTTCCGGGCAGAGAGTACATCGCCAAGGTTTGCTCGAACCGCAGAAATTCGTTCACGGTCTGGGCGACTGCAAAGGCTACTTCATAGGGTGAGAACGTGTCGTGTGCATGCTGACGTTCAGCCTCAATTGAGCTGACGTAGTAGGTCGCTGCGGCAAACAGGACTACTGTGCCAACGAGAAGCCAATTGAGCAGTCTAATAATGCCGAGCTGGTTGGCCTCATTCGATGACAAGTTTTGCAACCTGCCAAGCTGACCGTGAATAATAGAGGTGCGTGCGTAGCTCTGGCTTGAAGTCGTACGCGTAGATTATGAACAGCGGGCCTTTGTCGCGAACGCTCATAAACTCACCATCCCGCTTGAGGGCGAGAATCGGCTTGTTGGCCTTGATGTCGTCGAACGGAATCTCGGTCATGTAATCATTGAGTGCGATGGCGGTGATCTTGGTGGCGCCCGCATTCAGCTCGCCGATTAGCTCTTCGAGGGGTATGCCCTCAAAAACGGAGGTGCCATCGAACCACGGCGTACTTGTGGTGATCGATGCAGTCATCATCGCTTCTAAGCTGGCCTGATCATAAGTGATCTCGTCCGCCTCAGACGTTGCGCCGCTGTGCCCTGATATCGTGAGAATTGGGCGGGTGTTTTCGGTAGCAAAGTTTGGGGTGATGAACACTAGTGTTGCTATTAAAGCTTGGCAGGAGGTTCGTAATACTGTTTTTTGCATGGCATTAACCAGTTGCTGTTGCTTGTATTATGTCTCTATCTTCCTAACTCGAGATTAAATATGGCGGGGTAATGCGTTGTTTGTGCTTGAGATTCTATTGGTGGATTAGTTTGTTTTAATTGTCGGAATTTGTATCAGCTAGAGCGGTTTAGAGTGACGGCGGCGGGATAACGAAAACGCCCGGACGGTCTGGGACCATCCGGGCGGTAAGGTTCAGCGATTTACGGCTTTTCAGCTCTGAAAGAACGGCTGAGTGCCATGCGCTTCAATGGCGGTCGAGATGCGGCTCAGTGCAGTCACATAGGCGGCCGTACGGACGCTGATGTTCTTGTCCTTTGCCACCTGCCAGATAGCAGCGCCTTCGCGTTCCATGATGACGCGCAGGCGTTCATGGATTTCGTCGAGTGGCCAGTAGAAGCCCTGACGGTTCTGAACCCACTCGAAGTAGGAAACAGTCACGCCGCCAGCGTTCGCCAGAATATCTGGGAGGACAATGACGCCCTTCTTGTTGAGGATCGCATCTGCCTGCGCGGTGACAGGGCCGTTTGCGAGTTCAACAACGAGCTTGGCCTTGACCTGATCGGCATTGTCGATGGTGATCATGTCTTCCATCGCCGATGGAACAAGCACGTCACAGTCAACACCGACGACGTCGTCGATTGCCGTTGCTTGGCCGTCGGCGACCAAGGAAGCGACCGACTTGCCGTTCTTCTTGGCTTCGAACAGCTTTTCGATGTCGAGGCCGTTGGCGTTGTAAACGGTGCCACCGGTGTCGGAGACAGCAACGATGATGTGGCCATCGGACGCCATAAGGCGAGCCATGTGCTGGCCAGCGTTACCGAAGCCCTGGATCGCTACGCGCAACTTGTCGGCGAGACCTAGATCGTTGGCAAGGCGACGGACGAGATAGAAGCCACCGCGTGCGGTCGCGTCGTCACGACCCAGCGAACCGCCGAGAGCGATTGGCTTGCCGGTGATAACGGCTGGAGTAACGGCGTCGACGATCTGGTTATATTCGTCAGCCATCCAACCCATGATCATGGAGTTGGTGTAAACGTCTGGAGCCGGAATGTCGCGATCTGGACCGATGACGCGGGAGAAAGCCTGCATGTAAGCGCGCGAAAGGCGCTCTAGCTCAGACTTGGAAAGGTCGCGTGGGTTCACCTGAACCGCACCCTTACCACCGCCGTAAGGCAGGTTCATAACCGCGCACTTGAAGGTCATCCAAAACGCCAAGGTTTCGGTTTCGTCTTCAGTGGAGTGCGGGTGGAAACGAATGCCGCCCTTGGTTGGACCACGGGTATCATCGTAGCGGCAACGCCAGGACAGGAAAGACTTTCGCGAACCATCATCCATACGGATCATGAGGCGCATCTTATGCGTTTCACGCGGGAATTTCAGTTTTTCAAGCACGTCGGCGTCGACATCGATATGCGACGCAGCCTCATCGAGACGAACAAGGGCGCGGGACAGTAGTGTATCCGTCATGTTCTTAGCTTCCTCCTAGAACACTGCAGGTAAATGGAGTGTCACAACCCCGAAAGTCCAACTCGCAATGGACTTTGAAGCGAAACCCTCGGCGGCGGAGGCGGCAGGCTGAGCACCGTGCGTCTCGCGCTTAGGGCATCGCTGGGTTTGCGACGGATCAAGACATAGAAATGCAGCTATGGCTTGGTGATGAAGGATCATGATGGACAATTCGGTGGTCGCCGTGCCGGGGCTGTGTTCGACGTGCTTTGTGAGACCGTGTTGTGGAGGGAAATACTAACCTGACCCGCGCGCCGTGCTATTCAGCGCGGCCGCGGGCTGTAATCCTTCGACGGGGATACCCCGCAAAGGCTCCACAATGATCTCTGCCATATGAGCCAACATGGCGCGAACATGTCTAAAGTATGAGACGCTGTCAACGATCAACGTACCGGCGGGTACGGAGAATTCTTAATACTATCGAGGGGTTAGGATGGCCTCGCGCCGAAGAATTGAAATGACAGAAGTACTTACCTATCTTTGTTCAAGTGCAGGGAGCGACGATGGGTCGCTCAGAATATTTTTGGATTGAGGTTTGAAACGCGGCTCCGTGCCCAAGTTTGGTGGATTGGACTCCAGACTCAGGGGCAATCCTTCCCTCGCGTGATTGCACAGCGCTTGCGTGTCGCGCCCGAGAATGGCAACGAAAGCGACATGACAAAGCTTGGTTTTCTCGGCGCGATGAATCGCGATTTGGTGGCAAAACTTTCCGGCGCGGATTTGATAAAACAAATCGGCGTTGAGGCCGTGCCATTGGTCGAGACTGCGGTCAGCGATGAGGCGGCCAACTGTGGTGCTGAAGCGTTGGCGCGGCTTGGCGCAAAAATCTTTTTGGGCGGATCTGCATTTAATGTTGCCCGCGTCGTCGGTCTGCTGAACGAAACAAACCGAAAAATCGACGGGCAATTTATCGGGATGGCTGGCGCGATTGATGGCGGTTGGCCGCATGTCGAAACCTTGGCCGCACTCGGGATTGCTCCGCGCCAGATCGCAATGCTCGAGCTGCCCCCGGCCACATGTCTCGCCATGGTTGAGCCGGGCGGACGCACGTTGCTGACGGCATTGGGCGCCAATGCGAAGGTGCGCGAATATCTGACTGCGGAGCGCGCGCGCATCGTGTCTGCCGTCGCCGAGTGTGACGTGGTGCATATCACCTCGTTTCTCGATGCCGAGGTTCCTGGGTTGCTGGCGGGCATTGTGGCCGATGCCAAGGCGGTCAATCCGGAGCTGAAGCTCTCGCTTGATCCGGGCGCTGCTTGGGTGTTCCCGGGCGGGGATGGCTTTGCGCAGATCCTCAAACAGACCGACATTTTGCACCTCAATCATGAAGAGCTTGAGCATCTCATGAAATCAAGCGCCGGGGATATTCGCGGCGTCGGTGTGCGATTGGCGCAGTCTGGCTGGATGATTGTATCCCGGCACCACGAATGGGTAGGTGTCTACCAAGGGCAGGGGGGCGAGGTTTCAGCCCAGTACGAATTGCCGAAGACGAACGATGTTGTCAGCGTCGTTGATGCAAATGGGGCGGGTGACACTTTCTGCGGGGCGTTCTTGTGGGCTTGGCTCACGGGAAGTGCTGCCATCGATGCCGCACGGTTCGGCTTTGTGTGTGCGCGCGCTAAAGTCAGTGTGTCGGGGCCGCTAACACCGGACACTCTACCGCAAGAGGCCTTCGCGTTCGAACTCGGCCCAACCCGCTAGTTTTGCCGCTTTCGCATCTTTAGGGGTCTCGGCAGGCCTGGCTTTTTCCTCGCGCGCGAGGCGGCGTTTCCAAGCTGCCTGTCGACGGTTTTCGGCTGCGGTGAGCTTATCCTCTTCGCGCCATTCACTCATTTTATCGTCGTTGAGCATGTCTTCGACGACCTTAGGCTCAAACACGTGAAAGGTGATTTTGCGGGCGCGACCGTGGAGCTTGACGGTACGCGTTCCTGCGCTTGGTAGTCGGCCATCTTTTAGCCAGCGATGGCGTTCGCTGGTGGTGATCGTGAGAATGTCCTGAATTTCGCGTGGAATTATAGCGAGTTTCTCGATGCCCGCGAGATTGCGCTCAATCGTCTCTGAGGCGCGAGCGAACTCTTGTTCGTGGCCTTCCGGCATTCCCAAGATGAGAGTGCCGGGTCGTACATCCAGAAATTTGCGGAGCGTTGTGGGCAGCTTGGCGCGCATCTCCAGCATGATGCCTTTGGTGCGCACGGCGGAGCCCAGTGTCGCCGCTGTTGGCAGTGACCACTCCGCGATATGGACTGCTGGTTCAGGAGATTTTCGTTTGCTGGCCATGTGGCATAGATAGGCTTTTGCGCACCTAAAACAACAGTGCCGCAGTGCGCAGATTTGTGAAGGTAGGCCTATCGCGAGCGCCAGAGCTCACGAAAGCGTTTTAATGGCTTTTGATTATCAGCTTGCCAGTCGGGATTACCCCAAGAGGCCTTCGGGGAGGGTGCCCGCGCTGAACAGTACCTTAGGCTCGTCGTATGTGTCCGCTTCCACGTCGACATCGGCGGAGTAGGCCCAGACCCCAGCGCGCGTTGGAGCGATCCGTTCGGCGGCGGCAATCGCCGCTTCGGCAGTCTTCTTTGCCTGGGGCACATCAGGTTCGAGCTTACGGCCTTTAGCGCGGAAGCCCTGAACGTAATAGAGTGTTGGCATATTGGTCCTCGTGGTTGGCTAACGCCTTACCACGTGTCGGCAGAGATTCCGCGCAGCATTTTCTCCGCGTCAAAAACCGCGAAGCTGGGCAAGACTAGAGCGCGTGAGGTGAGAAGATTTGGTGGGCCCTACTGGATCAAAGAAAACAATAATTTCAATAATTTAGGGTGGGCAATTTTTCCGATACCGTCCGAAATCCCGTCACTTTTTCCAGTGTCGAGACCTATCTGTTTGACTGGTTACGATACCCAGATCGTATCAGATTCTGATGAGAACTACATGCGGTTGCTGGCAAAAATGTTGCTAGAGGCGTCACGTCTTTCGTTATCTAGGGGGCACTCCACTTTGGCGGGCACGCGTTTTAAATTGGTCGTCTAGGTTCCAATCACTAGGCCAACTCACAGGCGAAATATCCCTGATAACTTGTTCTTATGTAGTTTATTCTTTAGCAAAGTAGGTGAGGGAAGTCCGCAGGATTTAGAAAAATACATTCGCTGCGGAAGTATCATTCTGGGGGGGGGAGAAATGCCGGAGCATTCGAGCAAGTTCATAAAGGATCCGATACACGGGTTCGTTGATTTCAATGGTCCACGCGAGAACGAGCTAAAAGACCTACTCTCTAACCCATTTGTTCAACGCCTTCGCCGCGTCAAGCAACTCGGCTTTTCCGATTACGTCTTTCCCTCAGCCGCCCATTCCCGCTTCGCGCACTCGCTCGGTGTCTATCAGATAGCCAAACGGATGCTGATGATCATCGAGCCAGAAGGAGTTAATGGGAAATGGTCGCCTAAGGCCGAAGCGTGCCTGGCTGCGGCGCTGCTGCACGATGTGGGCCATGGCATGTTCAGCCACGCTTTCGAAAAGGCCATGGAGTTCTTTCTTGCGCGCAACGCCCTAGACGCGCAGCGTGCGAAGAGCTTCGCCACCGCTGTGGATCATGAGGAGGTGGGACGAAGAATAATCACTCAATCCTCGCTCGGCGAGGCGCTTACGAAATTCGGCGGCTCCGATTTTCCGGGAATGATCCGTGACATCATTGAGAAGAAGGACAAGAACTGCGTCTACACGTCCATCGTGTCTAGCCAGCTTGATGCCGATAGGCTCGATTACGCGAAACGGGACAGCTATTTTGCTGGTGTATCTTCAGGCGGGATCGACTTGGATTGGCTGCTTCGTAATTTTAAACTAGGCCAGAACGGAGACGCTCAATTTCTCTATGTCGATAGCAAAGCCTATATCTCGCTAGAACAATTCACTGTGACGTTGTTCCACCTCTATCCGACCATCTATCTACATAAGAAGACGAGAGGTTTGGAATTCATGTTCGCCCAGCTCTTAAGCAGGGCTTTTCACATGATCGACAACGATCAGGCTTCGGCCACAGGCCTCTCGGAACAACATCCGTTCGTACAGTTTTTTCGGAATCCGGATGATCTCAGCAAAGCGGTCCTTCTCGATGATACGCTCTTTTGGGGATCGCTCCATCAATTCCGCGAGGCCTCCGATACTGCCATCGGTAACCTCGCAAGGAGGTTGTCGGATCGCAGAATCATGCCGATGATCGACATCTGGAAAGTGGCGGACGACGTCTTGGCCACGCAGTCCACTACAACGAGCATAGCTGCAATATCTCGCGTCCAACTGCTCGAAAGGATCTGTGTGGCTGTCGCAGCAAAGCTACAAAGAGACTGCTCAATTTGGACAGACAGCTGCTACTACGACACCTACAATCGGCCGATCTATAAGCCTAAGGCGGTTGTTGGCGGTGATCCCCAGCAGATCAATGTGTGCGTTGGCGGGCAAATTCTAGATATCGCGTCCATTTCTCCCGTTGTCGCAAGCGCCGCATCATTCAACATTCATCGAATTTATTTTGACGAGGATAAGGTCCCAGACGAAGAAACCTTGAACAAGGCAATCAAAGGTCTGATCGTGGGAGAGCTTAAAGAACAGGGAATTTAAGCCTGTCCTCTGGCGTGAATAATTAATTTTTGGTTGTAGCGAAAAACTCGACGTCTTTTGCATGTCGGGTTTAGTCCGTGAGTAAACCAACCTGAATGGTCACCATTCGGTCGGCAGTCGAGTGGTGGCTTTCAGTTGCGCCGAGATGATCCTTGCAGCGCGGTTCCAAAATGAGTTCATGCCCAGAGTGGGCTCAGATACCTATATATCCATCTCAGCCTTAGTTGCAGACAACATCTAGTTTTCCAGACTGGTGGAAAGTTGGTGTGGTTGCACTTGGTTTCGTGTTTAGGACCCACACCCGCAACCAAGTCAAAATGACCGACCCTGAAAAACACCCCGAATCCCGAGGTTGCTGTATTCGCCTAACTATTTGATGGTTAACGGAATTTCGTGATTTAAGGCGTTGCGGCTTTACTTGCGCAAAAATGGCCTGACGGTATCCGAGGCTCAAAACCTGACGGTATTTTGGCCGTTTCAATGCCGTCAAATGGCTTCACCGGGCCATTTGTGGAGAGCTAAGTTATTGGTTTTATTGGGAAAAATATTTGACCATTTGGTCAAAAAGTGCGGTTGGTGGGCCCACCAGAAACAGTGAGGTGAATAATTTCAATGATTTAGGTCTGTTAAAAGTAGGGGATACCATCGAATCTACCATCGTATTTTTGGCCCAAATAAACCCGTTTCTAGGCGATTCAAAATCAGCTGAAGGCTGCTCACGACCGCTAAAGCCTAAGTTCGATAACGTCCCAATCCCGTCACTTCGCCTACTGTGATTTGGACGGTTTTTCCAATTTTTCGGCTGCGATCTTAGGCGTTACGGTTGTGTCCAATCGCCGCCTCCGAAATACAACTCGTCCAGACGCGAGATGCCTCTCCGAACAGGGCTAAGCCACGAGGCTCGCTGGCTAGCCTGCACCATGTCCAAGCTGATCTTTAGTGCCTTGAGCATGGCGGATAACCCCGCACCGGGCTTCTGCTTCAGGCCGGCAACTGCGCGGCCGAAATGTGCAGCGATACGAATGTCGGTTATTTCCGGGACATTTCCCGAATGTAACGCGGTGATGATATCAACCGACTGGCCGACCGCAGGGCTATAGGCGCTTTGCACGCCCGAGGCGCGAGCTGCATAGAGATCCTTGCGCGCCTGCGGCGCCGCAGTGACCTTGATGTATGCAACGAGCCCGTCACGATTGAGGCCGCACCTATTAGCGAAATAGTGCAATGGCAACCACCCACCATTACCGCCCTCAACCGCACAGCGGATATATTCCTTCGGTTCGTAGGGCGTCTGCTGTTCCAGAAAGTCGTTGAGTAGATCGGTGGGTGTCACAAACCCTCGCCGGATGATCTGGCCTTCGCTATCCACGGCCTGGAGGTCACCCACCAGACGCAGGGCCGGTGAGCCTTCCTTCTCCGTGAACTGGCCTTCACGAATGAATTTGATCTGGTCAATCAATTCCTTGCCGATGGAAAAGCTGCGCGTGCCATCGGCTAATGTTCCATTTGCAAGGTCGGCGATCATAGCATTGTGTGGTCCAAGTCGTAGGAGCTGCTCAATCATCGGCATGATGTTGGCGCGAGCCTGTCTATCCCGTTCATCGAAGATCGCGCGCAGATCACTGTACTTGATCCGCGAGGACTGCCCCTGATAGCGGAAATATATCTCGCCTTCCTTGACGAGGTTGCCTTCATTGCGCACGGCAATGACCGGTCTGGCAGGGTGCTGGTGCACATGCAGGACCCCAATTTTCTTTTCCCCAATCTCAATTGAAACGATATCCACGACAGGGGTTGGGTCAAATGTCGCCTTCAGCCGCTTTGTGAATTCGACAGGATCAGCGTTCTCGAAATCGTCGGTGAGTCCAACCACGTCAAAGCTGCTTTTCCTGCCCTCAGTGCCAACCTGTTCCTTCAAGCCGAAGATTAGATATCCGCCCCGGTTATTGGCGAGCGCTGCCACTGCACGGAGCCACTTATCGCAATGCCTGAAGCCGAAACCTTCTTTGCATTCATGTCGATCACTCTCGCCATGTCTGAAAAACCAAATGCCGTTTGCTTCATAAAACATCCCGCGAAGTGTTGCGGCGCTGACAGGATCGGATACGAGGCCCGCCTCTGATGCCTGCGGCACACTGATGCTTGCACTCACCCCGTCGGGTTCGAATGCTCTCAGGAATGCTTCAAGCTCCTCGTCCGTCGCGGCAGCTATCTCCCCAGAGTTGCTGTAGCTGCCATTGCGGATGCCTGATATCCTGCCGGAGTTGACCGACCTATCCGGTCTGTTGAAAAAGAACTGGATATCCTTGTTCGCCATGCTGCGACGGATCATTGCTTTGATAATTGCAATTTCTTTATCTGATATCGAGCGTGTTCTCATGCACTCAGTGTAGCAGTGATTTCCGACCGTAAAACTGCAACTATATTGATTATTCCACAGGTTTTACTTTAGCAGACCTCGCGCCCGAAAGGGGCTGTAGACCCCAACGCAAATTCCTCCGAACCATCGCTAGTGCCGCATGGCAGATGTCTGTGAAGCCGATCTGTTGGCGGACTTCCGCTGCCCGTCGTCTCATTGCATTCAGTCGCTGCTCGGACGGCAGCTTTCAGGAACTGCAATATGTCATTGAACGTCCAAGATGGGGTCGGCAGTCGAATGGCGGCTTTCATGATACGCCGACTTTCGATTCCGGCGGCGGTTCCACTTGTTGTGTGGATGCTTGGTTAGGGTCGCATATCCGCGGTCTCAGCCTAAAACCCGGTCAACATTTAGTTGCTGGGACTTGGCAAAAATTGCTGTGGTTCCGTGTTTAGGACTCGAACCTGCAACCATGTCGATTTGGGACGCCCCTACGAAGTGCGTAGATTTAGAGGTTGTTGTATTCATGTAACTATTTGATAGTTAACACTTTTTGATGATTTTGGATTGGGCCGCTCTGCGCGCGATTACTTACCGGATATGACTCTGATGGTATCTGAGGAGCGCGAGGCGTTGGCATTTTGCGCGTTTTATACCATCAAATGGTATTTTTCGACCGCTCTGCAAAATGCTAAGCTATTGAATTTGCTGAGTAAAATATTTGACCAAATGGTCAAAAAGAGCAGTTGGTGGGCCCACCAGGACTCGAACCTGGAACCAGACCGTTATGAGCGGTCGGCTCTAACCATTGAGCTATAGGCCCCCATGTGCGTCGCACGGGGATTTTCCTAGTTTGTGTCGGCCTGCGCGGTCAAGGGTGATTGTAGACTTGGCGCGAACTTGTGGGAATAAGTTGGGCAGCAAAGGACGGTCGCCCAAGAGTTTAGTGCTGCAGGACCACAAGTGTTGCTGCGCCCGCAAGCATGGCGCCAGCGGTTTTATTGAGACGACGCAAGGCTTTTTCGCTGCGGAACATGTCGCGGGCGGCTGATGCCAAGGCGGCATAGGCACTGCACACGAGGAGCAGGCAGACGATAACCAGAATGGTCAACTCGACGATGGCGAGGGCGTTGATCTGGCCGAGGGGGACCACTGTAGGCAGAATTGCGAGGTAGAAAATAATGGTTTTGGGATTGCCCATGGTGAGCGAGAAGCCGGCCAAAAAGGTCTTCATGGCGTCTTCTTTTTTCGGACGCATCTGTTCGGAGCCAGGTTTGGCTGTCCAGAATTGATAAGCGATATAAAGCAGATAGGCCGCACCGACCCAGCGGATGATGACGAAGATGGGCGCGAAGTAGGTGGCGAGCGCGGCGAGGCCAAAGATGGCGAAGAAGAAATAGACGAGGTCACCGGCGAGGATGCCTAAGGTCATCGGGATGGCATTTTTGAATCCGCCACCGAGCGCTCTGGCGACCACTGCTGCGATGCCCGGCCCCGGAACAATCAGCGCAATCAAATAGGCAATGGTGAAAGCAAAAAGCGTAAACAGATCCATGGCGGTCATCCAATTATCCAAACATCTCTAGCGCTAGACTTTTGCCTTGCCTAGGGGGAGTTGACGTTTGGCTTGAAGGGGTTATGGTCAGAACGTCGCAACTGGACCGGTAGGTGCCCAATGGAATTTGTCCCGCAAACACGAGTTTTCCCGTTTGCTTTTGAGGACTGTTCCAGCCATGCCTTCCGCTATTACCATCTCTCAGCTGAGCTATTCTGCGCCTGACGGCCGCCAGCTTTTCAATAAAATCGACCTCAGTTTCAACGCCGGCAAGACTGGCATCGTTGGGCGAAATGGTGGCGGGAAGTCCACACTTTTGGGCCTCACGATGGGCACGCTTGTGGAATCCAGTGGCACTGTTGCTGTGCACGGCCGGGTTGCCATGTTGCGGCAGGATGTCGGCGCGTCCGATGGTGAAACCATCATGGATTTGTTTGGCGTCCGCGCGCCGTGGCAGGCGATGCAGAATGCCATTGCGGGTGATGCCGCGCTTGAGGACTTCGACACCATAGACTGGACGCTCGATGCGCGGATCGAGGAAGCTTTAAGCAGCTTTGGTCTCGTGGCTACGGCCGAAACTGTGCTGGCGGAGTTGTCGGGAGGGCAGCGTGTCCGGGCGGCGTTGGCTGCACTCGAATTTTCTCAGCCCGACATCATTCTCCTCGATGAGCCGACTAACAATCTGGACCGCGAGGGACGGGCGGCTGTTTTGCATCTGCTGAAGCGCTGGCGCGGCACGGCCATTGTGGTGAGCCACGACCGCGAATTGCTCGACGAAATGGATACGATCGTTGAGCTGACCGGACTGGGTGCCCGCAGCTATGGCGGCAACTATAGTTTCTATCGGGAGCGGAAGGCGCTGGAGCTGGCGGCGGCGAAGCACGATCTGGATGTGGCGCAACAGCAGAAAGATGATGCCGCGCGGTCGGCGCAGCAGGCCAAGGAGCGGCAAGATCGGCGCAATGCCAGTGGGCGCAAGAGTGCTGCACGGGGCGGTGCGCCCAAGATACTGCTCGGCGGGCTCAAGCGGCAGGCGGAAGGCACGTCCGGCTCGATCGATAAGCTTGGTCAGCGGCAGGCTGCGGCGGCCGATGACGCCATAAGGGCTGCTCGTGAGCAGATCGAAGTGTTGACGCCTTTTGCGGTCAAACTGGCGCCGACCGGTCTGCATGCGGGCAAAGTCGTGTTGCGCGCAAGTGGACTGACGGGAGGCTATATTCCCGATGCGCCCGTGATCCGTGGCTTTGATTTTGAGATGATTGGGCCGGAACAGGTGGCGCTCGTTGGTCGCAACGGGGCGGGGAAGTCGACGGCACTGAAATTGTTGACCGGGGCGCTGCCTCCAGCAGCTGGGCGGGTGGAGGCTTTTGGGCCTGTGGCTATGCTCGACCAACATGTTGGACTGCTCAATCGGGACGAGACGGTGCTGGAGAATTTTCAAAGGCTCAACCCGGACAGTACGATCAATGATGGTCGAGCAGTGTTGGCGGCGTTCAAGTTCCGCAATGATGCAGCACTGCAATCCGTGGGGACGCTCAGTGGCGGTGAGCTGTTGCGGGCGGGGCTGGCCTGCGTGCTCGGAGGCGTGACAACACCGATGCTACTGGTGCTGGATGAGCCGACGAACCATCTCGATATTGAAGCGATAGAGGTGGTGGAGGCGGGGCTGCGCGCGTTTGACGGGGCACTGTTGGTAGTGAGCCATGACACGGCATTTTTGGAAAATATTGGGGTGACCCGGTGGGTGGAGATTGGTGGGTAGAGGGTGGGAGGTTTTTACCCCCACCCTCGGTCCTCCCATTCAAAGGGGATGGAGGCGACGGGGGTTTGCTTGGCATGAAAAAAAGACCCCGATAGAGTGAACTATCGGGGTCTTCATTATGAATGCGAGGCAGATTAAGGCAGGCGGGATAGGCGTTCGGTGAGGAGCGCGTAGAAGCCTTCGGCGTTGCCCGAGCGCAGGTAGAGCGCGTTACGGGGCTTGTCGGTGACGTGCCAATAGTCCGCAACGGTCATGCCGACGGTTAGCTCGGACGCTGTTTCGATAGAGACGTTGCAAACGCGGCCTTCGAACAGCTCTGGCTTCAAGAGGTAGGCGATGACGGTTGGGTCGTGTAGCGGAGCGCCTTCCCAGCCGTATTTCTTGAGGTCGAACTGTTCTGAGAACGTCAGCATGGCGTGAACGGCTGCACCCGACTTATTGCCTAGCGCCTTAATGGCATTGAGGCGGGCAGGGGTGGCCTGGATCATGTGGGTGACATCGAGCGGCTGGATGGTGATCTTGGCACCGCACTTCATCACCAGATCTGCGGCTTCCGGGTCAACATAGATGTTGAACTCGGCGGCAGGCGTGATGTTGCCCACTTCAAAGTAAGCGCCGCCCATCAGGACGATTTCCTGAATGCGCTCAGCGATGGCTGGCTCTTTGACCAATGCCATGCCGATGTTGGTCAGCGGGCCAAGCGTTGCCAGAGTGATGGTCTTGGGCGGGTTGTTCATGATGGTGGCGATGATGAAATCGACGCCGTGCTGCTCCTGCAGCGGAATGGTCGGATCGGGCAGAACCGGGCCGTTCATGCCGGTGTCGCCGTGAACATGTTCGGCAGTGACGAGGGTGCGGCGCATCGGGCGCGAGCAACCAGCGTAGACTGGGACGTCGGTGCGGCCGGAGAGTTCAACGACTTTGCGCGCGTTGATGGCGTTCTGCTTGAGACCGATGTTACCGGCAACAGCGACAATACCCAGAACGTCGAGTTCCTCTGGGGATGCCAGCGCCAACAGAATGGCAACGGCATCGTCTTGGCCGGGATCGGTGTCGATAATAATCTTACGGGACATAGATGGCTTCTCTGAACAAACCGCAGTTTGAGGTCACTTTATCGGATCGCATTGGCGGGGTCGACACACCTCAGAGGGGCAAAGACGGCTTTGACTAAGGTGCTCGCCTAGCGAGAAAAAGCTGTCGAGATCGCGTGTAATTACTTCCCGATTTCTGTGGTCCAATGGCGTTTGCGACTGTATTTGGCCGCTTTTTGAGCGCTTGACGGCTGAACCAGAGAGGCAGAGTTTGCGACCTCTTTTTAGATTGAGGAACGAGAATGGCAGGTGAACTGGCCGGTCACGCAGGCGATGCGGCGAATCATGGGATTGATCTGATCCCAATCGTTGCTCTGTTGGCAGCTGCCGCGATTGCTGTGCCGATCTTCAAGCGATTGGGGCTTGGATCGGTATTGGGGTATCTGGCGGCGGGTCTATTGCTCGGGCCATCGGGCATTGCTCTGATTGCTGACCCAAGTTCGGTCTTGGCCGCCTCGGAACTCGGGGTGGTGCTCTTCCTCTTCATTATTGGCCTTGAGATGGAGCCGTCCAAGCTTTGGGCGTTGCGCAAGCAGATATTTGGGCTTGGCGTGATCCAAGTCGGCTTGTGCGGCGCGCTGCTCACGGGCGTAGGTATTCTGCTCGGCTTTGCGCCCGTCGTGGCCTTTGTGTTCGGCATGGGCTTCGTTCTGACCTCGACTGCGATTGTCATGCAGATTTTGGGGGAGCGAGGCGAACTCAACAGTCCGAGCGGCCAGAAGATGGTTTCCGTTCTGCTGCTCGAGGATCTGGCGATTGTGCCGCTTCTTGGCGTTGTCGCTTTGTTGGCACCACACGAAGAGATCTCGCTGACGACGCGACTGATTTCGGTTGGCGTGGCGGTTGGCGCGATTGTGCTGCTGATTTTCCTTGGTCGTCGCATCATGAACCCGTTCTTCGGCATCCTCTCGCGCGCTAAAGTGCGTGAAGTCATGACGGCTGGGGCGCTGCTTGTGGTGCTCGGCGCGGGGCTTTTGTTCCAACTGAGCGGCTTGTCCATGGCAATGGGCGCGTTCATGGCGGGCGTGTTGCTTTCAACCTCAACCTTTAGGCATCAGCTTGAAGCAGACGTGGAGCCTTTCCGTGGTCTGCTGCTTGGCCTCTTTTTCCTTGCGGTTGGGATGTCGCTCGATCTTGGGATCGTGGGTGAGAACTGGCAGATCATCGCGCTGAGCGTCGTGGCCTATATGCTGGTCAAAGCCGTGGCGATCTATGTCATCGCGCGGGTTTTGAAGTCGGATCATGCCGAAGCGCTAGAGCGCGCGGTGCTGATGGGGCAGGGCGGTGAATTCGCTTTCGTGCTTTATACGACGGCGGTGACAGCAGGGATTATCGACGGTCCGACCAATGCCATTTTCACCGCGACCGTAATCGTCTCGATGGTCCTCACGCCATTTGCCATCATTGCTATGCAGAAGCTTATGCCCAAGCGCGTGCAGTCGCTTGATGGTGTTGAGCTGGCGGATGGCCTGAATGGCAGCGTGCTGATGATCGGCTTTGGCCGGTTTGGACAGATCGCCAGCCAATCGCTGCTGGGCAAGGGGCACAAGGTGTCCATCATCGACAATGATGTCGAGATGATCCAGGCAGCGCAGCCGTTTGGCTTTAAGATCTATTACGGTGACGGAACACGTCTTGATGTGCTGCATGCGGCAGGGGCGGGTAATGCCGATCTCGTGCTGGTTTGCGTCAACAAGAAGGACGATGCGACCAAGATTGCGCAGCTTTTGCGTCATGAATTCCCGCTGGTGAAGGTCATGGTGCGCTCTTACGACCGCGGCCATGCGATCGAGTTGCGCGAGATTGGTGTCGACTTCGAGCTGCGTGAGACGTTTGAATCGGCATTGCAATTTGGTGCTCACGCGATCCGTGTGATGGGTGCGGACGAGATCGAAATCGAAGAGATGATCGAGGGCGTGCGGGTCCGCGATCGTGCTCGATTTGAGGCTCAGGTGTTGGGCGGCGTGACAGCGGGCACGGGCTTGCTGTTGTCGAATGCCGAAGATCAGGCACGAGAAAGCGGAATAGCACCAACGGTTAAGCCTGTCGCTGCAGAGGAGAAAGAAGAGAGGGCCAACTAGCCCTCTCTAGGCGGGCGTTATTAGGGCTTTTCGTGTTGAAAAATAAGTGCAACAGTCAGTGCAGTTCTGAGGGGAACATCGCAATGAATATTGGACTGCGTCATGCCGCAAAAGCCTATTGTTTACGATGCCCCTACGCCGGAGCCACGTGCCACTACTGTTGAAGCGATACAGGCGGAAATCCTTGAGAGGCTGATTTACTCAGTCGGTAAGGACCCGATTGTTGCTCGTCCACATGACTGGTTGCGCGCTACTATCTTGGCGGTGCGCGACCGCGTTATGGATCGTTGGATGGAGAGCTCCCGCGAGACGTGGCGGACCTCCAATAAGCGCGTCTACTATCTCAGCCTAGAGTTCCTCATTGGTCGCCTGATGCGCGACGCGATGAGCAATGTGGGGCTGATGGAGCCTGTGCAAGAGGCGCTCAAGAACCTCAATGTTGACCTTGGCGAGCTGATCAATCTCGAACCTGACGCCGCGCTGGGCAATGGTGGCCTCGGTCGTCTTGCGGCGTGTTTTCTGGAGTCCATGTCATCGGTCGATATTCCGGCCTATGGCTATGGCATTCGCTATGTCCACGGCCTGTTCCGTCAGGAGATGAGTGAAGGGTGGCAGGTGGAGCTGCCTGAAGACTGGCTGACGCACGGCAATCCATGGGAATTCGAGCGTCGGGAAAGCGCCTATGAGGTTGGCTTTGGTGGCAAGGTCGAACCGGTTATGGACCCCGATGGGGAAGTGCGCCAGGAATGGCACCCCAATGAACATTTGCTGGCTGTCGCCTATGATACGCCCATCGTGGGTTGGCGCGGGCAGCGCGTGAATACGCTGCGCCTTTGGAGTGCGCAGCCCATAGATCCGATCCTTCTCGATCGGTTCAATTCGGGCGATCATATTGGTGCGCTGGAAGAGAGTGGGAAGGCGAGTGCGATTACGCGCGTGCTTTATCCCGCGGACTCGACGGCTGCGGGGCAGGAGCTGCGCCTGCGCCAAGAGTTCTTCTTCTCGTCGGCGTCTTTGCAGGACATTGTGCGCCGTCATCGCCAGCAATTTGGTGACTTGGGTTCGCTGCCGGACAAGATTGCGATCCAGCTCAATGATACCCATCCGGCGATCTCCGTTGCAGAATTGATGCGCATTCTGGTCGATGAGAATGGGCTTAAATGGGCTGAGGCTTGGCGCCTGACCAAGGGCACATTTGGCTACACCAATCATACGCTGTTGCCTGAGGCGCTCGAAAGCTGGCCGGTGGCGCTGCTGGAGCGGCTGCTGCCGCGCCACATGCAGAT
Organism: Devosia sp. MC532; assembly: GCF_016461625.1. NCBI lineage: Bacteria > Pseudomonadati > Pseudomonadota > Alphaproteobacteria > Hyphomicrobiales > Devosiaceae > Devosia > Devosia sp. MC532. The sequence goes on from NZ_JAEMNZ010000002.1 coordinate 115,656, forward strand.
CATCTATCAGATCAACGCTGATGTATTGTCGGAAGCGCGGACACGGGCCAAGTTTACCGATCAGCAGATTGCTGCTGTGTCGTTGATTGACGAGCATGGTGGCCGTCGCGTGCGCATGGGTCAGCTGGCGTTCGTGGGTTCGCACTCGATCAATGGCGTGTCGGCGCTGCATACCGATCTGATGAAGCAGACCGTGTTTGCGGACCTCCATAAGCTTTATCCCGAGCGCATCAATAACAAGACCAATGGGATAACCCCGCGCCGCTGGCTGATGCAGTGTAATCCTGCACTGACCAAGCTGTTGTCGGATCGGATCGGGCCTGAGTTTTTGGATCGTATTGATGCGCTTAAGGCGCTCATCCCTCATTCTGAGGACCCAGGGTTCCAGACCCAGTTTGCGGCGGTCAAACGCGCCAATAAGGAGCGGCTGGCCAAGGTCATCAAGGACCGGATGAATATTGTGGTGTCGCCGGACGCGATGTTCGACGTGCAGATCAAGCGTATTCACGAATATAAGCGCCAGCTGTTGAACATCATTCATGCGGTGGCGCTGTATGATGAAATCCGGGCGCATCCGGAGCGGGAATATGTGCCGCGCGTCAAGATTTTCGCCGGTAAGGCCGCGCCGAGCTATTGGAACGCCAAGCTGATCATCAAGCTGATCAATGACGTGGCGCGGGTGATCAACCATGATCCGGCGGTGCGCGGGCTGCTCAAGGTCGTGTTTATGCCGAACTACAACGTCAGCTTGGCTGAAGTGATCGTCCCGGCAGCGGATTTGTCCGAGCAGATCTCGACGGCGGGGATGGAGGCATCGGGCACCGGCAATATGAAGTTCATGGCCAATGGTGCGCTCACCATCGGGACGATGGACGGCGCTAATGTCGAGATGCACAAGGAAGTTGGCGACGACAATATCGTCATCTTCGGCATGACAGCGGACGAAGTTGCTGAGAAACGCTCGCGGGCGGAAGTGCCTCGGTCGGCGATTGTCAAATCTCACGCGCTCAAGGAAGCGCTGGAGTCGATCTCGTCCGGCGTGTTCTCGCCTGATGATCCGCATCGCTATCGTGACCTGATCGGCGGGCTTTATGACCATGACTGGTTCATGGTGGCGCGCGACTTCGATGCCTATGTGGCGGCGCAGGCGGAAGTGGATGCGATCTGGAAGGATCGTGCGCGTTGGAATGCTATCGCCATCCGCAACACGGCCAGTGTTGGTTTCTTTTCCTCGGACCGAACCATTCGGCAGTACGCGTCGGAGATTTGGGGAGTGGCAACGAAATAAATGCTGGCTTGGCGTCAGTAAGAATGAACACATAGCACTATGCAGCGTTAGGCTCGGGTCGGATTGGACGGTCGTGATGAGGGGAAGCGCGTGAGCTTGGGTAAGGAAGTCTGGCAAGCCGAGACACATGAGGTCGAAGCCATTGTTGCCGGTCGGCACAGTGACGCTTTCGGCTTTCTCGGCCTGCATCAGATTGAAGGTGCGTGGGTATTGCGTGCTTTTGTGCCCAATGCGGAAACGCTGACTGCTTATACGCTCGATGGCGCTGAGCTTGGTCATTTGATCCCACGTCATGGTGCGGGGTTCTTTGAGGGCAAGGTTGCGATCGATACCCCGCAACCGGTCCGTTATCGGGCCAAGAACGCGGGCGGGGAGTGGGACGTTTACGACCCCTATACGTTCGGGCCAGTGCTGGGGCCAATGGACGACTATTATATCGGAGAAGGCACGCATTTGCGGCTCTTCGATAAGCTCGGCGCGCATGAGATGGCGTTTGAGGGCATTCACGGAACGCATTTTGCTGTCTGGGCGCCCAATGCACTGCGCGTTTCGGTCGTTGGTCCGTTCAATGAATGGGACGGGCGGCGCAACCCCATGCGCAACCGCGGGGGCATTTGGGAAGTGTTCATCCCGGTGCTCGGGACGGGGACGATCTACAAGTATGAGATCGTTGGGCCAGACGGCCAAATCTTGCCCCTCAAGGCAGATCCGTTTGCGCGGCAGGCCGAGATGCGCCCCAAAAATGCATCGGTTGTGCCTGATCCGACGCCGTTCGTTTGGACGGACGCGCAGTATATGGAAGAGCGCAAGGCCAAGGATTGGCGGCGCGCCCCGATGTCGATTTATGAGGTGCACTTAGGCTCGTGGCGGCGGCGGCCGGATGGCGGCTTTTTGAGCTATGACCAATTGGCCGAACAGCTTGTGCCTTATGTGGCGGACATGGGTTACACCCATATCGAAGTGCTCCCGATCTCTGAGCATCCCTATGATCCGAGCTGGGGTTATCAGCCGACGGGGCTCTATGCGCCAACGGCGCGTTTTGGCGATCCGGCAGGGTTTGCGCGCTTTGTGAATGCGGCGCATGAGGCGGGACTTGGGGTGATCCTCGATTGGGTGCCAGCCCATTTTCCGACCGATGAATTCGGGCTCGCCAATTTCGATGGCACGGCGCTGTACGAACATGCCGATCCGCGCCAAGGGTTTCACCCTGATTGGAACACGGCGATCTATAATCTGGGGCGCAAAGAGGTTTCGGCTTTCCTCACCAATAATGCGCTCTATTGGTTTGATCAGTTTCATATCGACGGGCTGCGGGTCGATGCGGTGGCCTCGATGCTTTACCTCGATTACTCGCGTGAGCCGGGGGAATGGGTGCCCAATGAGCACGGTGGCAATCAGAACCTTGAGACGGTGGCGTTTCTGCAGCGGGTGAATGCCGAGGTCTATCGGCAGTTTCCCGGTGGGTTCATGATCGCCGAGGAAAGCACCAGCTGGCCGGGCGTGACGGCGCCGACCTATGCCAATGGGCTGGGCTTCGGCTTCAAATGGAACATGGGCTTCATGAACGACACGCTGCGCTATATGAGCCGCAGCCCGGTGCATCGTAAGTTCCACCATGCCGATATGACCTTCGGCATGGTCTATGCCTTTAGCGAGAATTTCGTTTTGCCGCTGAGCCATGATGAGGTGGTGCATGGCAAAGGGACATTGCTCGAGAAGATGCCGGGCGATGACTGGCAGCAATTTGCCAATCTGCGCGCTTATCTGGCGTTCATGTGGGGTCATCCGGGCAAGAAGCTTTTGTTCATGGGCCAAGAATTTGCTCAGCGCGCCGAGTGGAATGAGAGCAAGGCGCTCGACTGGTATCTGCTCGATCAGCCCAACCATGAGGGGATGCGCCGGCTGATTGCCGATTTGAATGCGGCCTATCGGAGCCTGCCCGCATTGCATGAGCGGGACTGCGAGCCCGAGGGGTTCAATTGGGTGATCGGCAATGATCAGCAGAATTCTGTTTTGGCCTGGGTGCGCAAGGCGCCAGGGGCAGACCCGGTTTTGGTAATCACCAATCTCACTCCCGTACCGCGCACCGGATACAAGGTGCCGCTGCCAGCTGCAGGCAGATGGGTCGAACGGATCAACACCGATGCTGGCTGGTACGCTGGCAGCAATACGGGAAATCATGGCGGCGTTGAAGCGCGGGCCGTGAAGGGGCAACACTGGCCTGCGGAGGCCGAACTTTATCTGCCCCCGCTGGCGACGCTTTTCTTAAAATTCGAGCCCGAATGAAGGGCTGTGTTTGAGTAGCGCCCGGTGGCGTTTACCGGGCTTGAGGAGGGAGACTACTATGGCTGAATATCGGGTCCCGTCGCCTTTAGCTCGTGAGGCGATGGCCTATGTGCTGGCTGGGGGGCGAGGCACGCGGCTTATGGAATTGACGGATCGCCGCGCTAAGCCAGCTGTGTACTTTGGCGGCAAGTCGCGCATCATCGATTTCGCGCTGAGCAATGCGATCAACTCCGGCATCCGCCGCATTTCGGTGGCGACGCAATATCAGGCCCATAGCTTGATCCGCCACTTGTCGCGCGGTTGGAACTTCCTGCGCACGGAGCGTAACGAGAGCTTTGACGTGCTGCCCGCATCGCAGCGCGTGGCGGAGGACATGTGGTACGCTGGCACGGCCGACGCCGTGTATCAGAACATGGACATCATCGAAGATTATGGTGCGCGCTATATCGTCATTTTGGCGGGCGACCATATCTACAAGATGGACTATGAAATCATGCTCCGTCAGCACGTCGATACCGGCGCTGATGTGACCATTGGTTGCCTCGAAGTGCCGCGTATGGAAGCCCAGGGCTTCGGCGTGATGCGCGTTGATGGGCGCGACCGCGTGGTCGATTTCGTCGAAAAGCCGAAGGACCCGCCGGGCATTCCGGATCGCCCAGACATGGCGCTGGCCTCCATGGGGATTTACGTGTTTGAGACGCGTTTCCTGATGGAGCAATTGCGTCGCGATGCGGCGACGGAAGGGTCAAGCCGCGACTTCGGCAAGGATATCATTCCTTACATCGTCAAGAACGGTACGGCATGGGCGCATCGGTTCAATCGCTCCTGCGTCCGCTCGAGCAATGAGAAGGTCGCCTATTGGCGTGACGTGGGTACGGTCGACGCCTATTGGAAGGCCAATATCGATCTGACCGACATCACCCCGCAGCTTGATCTTTATGATCGTGACTGGCCGATCTGGACCCACGCCGAAATCACCCCGCCAGCCAAGTTCGTGCATGATTATGACGGGCGTCGGGGCTCGGCGGTGAATTCGCTGGTGTCAGGGGATTGCATTATTTCAGGCGGGCATGTGCAGCGCACGCTGTTGTCCACCGGGGCGCGCGTTCATTCCTATTCGGTGCTTGATGAGGCGGTGGTGCTGCCCTATTGCGAAATCGGGCGGAATGCTCGCTTGCGCAAGGTGGTTATCGACCGCGGCGTGAGTGTTCCCGAAGGACTTGTCGTGGGCGAAGACCCGGAATTCGACGCCAAGTATTTCAGGCGAACTGAAGAAGGGGTCACGCTCGTGACGCAGGCCATGATCAACAAATATCTGGCGGATCGATGATCGAAGTTCTCTCGGTCACGGCGGAGATCTATCCGCTGATCAAAACGGGCGGGCTGGCGGACGTCGCCGGCGCGCTCCCTGCCGCTTTGGCCGACCAAGGCGTGACCATGCGCACGCTGGTGCCGGGTTATCCAGCCATTATGGCGAAGATGACCGATGGTCGGGTCGTGGCCAGTTTCGACGATTTGTTTGGCGTCAAGGCCAAGCTCATCGCCGGGCGGGCGGCTGGGCTCGATCTCATCGTTATCGATTCGCCAGCGCTTTATGACCGACCGGGGAACCCCTATCTCGGGCCTGAAGGCTGGGATTGGCCGGATAATTGGAAACGCTTTGCGGCCCTGTCTTGGGTCGCGTCGGAGCTGGGCGCGGGACTGGTTGAGGCCTATCGCCCGCAAGTCATCCATTGCCATGATTGGCAGGCAGGTCTTGTTCCGGCCTATGTGAAGTTCGGTGCGGCATCGTCCGTTAAGACCGTGATGACCGTTCACAACATGGCGTTTCAGGGCAATTTCGGTGGCGAAATTTTCGGCCAGTTGCGCCTGCCGCCTCATGCTTTTGCCGTCGATGGCGTCGAATACTATGGCGGCGTGAGCTATCTCAAAGCGGGCATTGAATGCGCTGACTTTGTGACCACTGTTAGCCCGAGCTATGCCGCTGAAATCCGTACCCATGAGTTTGGCATGGGGCTTGAGGGCATTCTCAATAATCGCCCATCGACGGTGGACGGCGTGCTCAATGGCATTGACCTTGAGGCTTGGAACCCGGCGACGGACGCGGCGCTGACGCAGAATTATTCTGCCAACACGCTCCAGTATCGAAAGGCGAATAAGACCAAGTTGCAGGAGAGCTTTGGCCTCGACAAGAGCGATGGGCCGCTGTTCGCGGTGGTGTCGCGCCTGACCTGGCAGAAGGGCATCGACCTGATCGCCGCCAATATCGATATGATGGTGGCGGCGGGGGCGCAGCTGGCTGTGCTGGGCTCGGGAGAAGTGGGGCTGGAGAACGCTATTCGGGCTGCCGCGCAGCGCCACCCGGGAAGGGTCGGGCTCGTGACCGGCTACAACGAAGCGCTCAGCCATCTCATTCAGGGCGGGGCCGATGTGATGATGGTTCCCTCACGGTTTGAACCCTGCGGTCTGACCCAGCTCTATGCGCTGCGCTACGGATGTATTCCGCTAGTGGCGCGTGTGGGCGGTCTCAATGATACCGTAATCGACGCCAATGTGGCGGCGCTCTCCGCCGATGTTGCGACGGGCGTTCAGTTTTCGCCGCCGAGCGAAGGGGCATTGGCAAACGCCATCCGCCGCACGCTGGCGCTCTACGCCGATGAAAAATCTTGGAAGAAAATGCAGAAGCGCGGGATGAAGTCGGAGGTGAGCTGGCAAGCAAGCGCACGCCGCTACGCCCAACTCTACGCTTCGCTGATCGGATATAAGCTCGATGACAATTCAGACGATTAAGACAACGCCGTATCAGGATCAGAAGCCGGGGACGTCCGGGCTGCGCAAGCGGGTCACCGTCTACAGCCAACCGAACTATGTCGAGAACTACATTCAGGCGATCTTCGATAGCCTTGAAGGTTTTGCAGGGCAGACGCTGGTGATCGGTGGGGATGGTCGTTTTTACAACGACGTCGCCATTCAGAAGGCGATCCGCATCGCGGCGGCAAATGGCTTTGGCAAGGTGCTTGTCGGGCAGGGCGGTCTGCTCTCTACCCCGGCAGCAAGCCATGTTATCCGCCACTATAAGGCTTTTGGCGGCCTCGTCCTGTCCGCTTCGCACAATCCGGGCGGGCCGGATGGTGACTTCGGCATCAAGTACAATATTGGCAATGGTGGTCCGGCGCCGGAGAAGATTACCGACGCGGTTTATGCGCGCTCGAAGGTGATCGACAGCTATAAGAGCGTCGACGCGGCGGACATTGATCTCGGCACGATTGGCACCCAGAAGGTGGGTGACATGGTGGTGGAGGTGATCGATCCGGTCGCCGACTATGCCAAGCTGATGGAGAGCCTTTTCGACTTCGACGCGATCCGCGCGATGTTCAAGGGCGGCTTCCGCATGACTTTTGATGCGATGTCGGCGGTGACTGGCCCCTATGCGCACAAGATCATTGAGGACATGCTGGGTGCGCCCAAGGGCACGGTTATCAATGGTACGCCGTCGCCGTCGTTTGACGACGGGCACCCCGATCCGAACCTTGTGTACTGTAAGGACATGCATGACCTGCTGATGACCGATGCAGGGCCAGATTTTGGTGCGGCTTCAGATGGTGACGGGGACCGTAACCTCATCATCGGCAAGAAGCGGTTTGTCACGCCTTCGGACTCGCTGGCGCTGCTGGCGGCCAATGCGCATTTGGCGCCGGGCTATAAGAAGGGCATCGCGGGGATTGCACGCTCCATGCCGACGAGTGCGGCGGCGGATCGTGTGGCCGATAAGCTCGGCATTGAAATGCATGAGACGCCAACGGGCTGGAAGTTCTTCGGCAATCTGCTTGATGCTGGCCGCGTGACCATCTGCGGGGAAGAGAGCGCCGGAACCGGCTCGGATCATGTTCGCGAGAAGGATGGCCTTTGGGCTGTGCTGCTGTGGCTGAACATTCTTGCCGTGCGTAAGCAGGGCGTCGATGAGATCGTGCGTGAGCACTGGAAGACCTACGGCCGCAATTATTACACCCGTCACGACTACGAAGAAGTTGATGCTGGGATTGCCAACACGCTGGTTGATGATCTGCGCGCCAGGCTGCCGGGTCTTGTCGGTCAGGTATTGGGCGATGATCTGCAGGTCGCCTATGCCGATGACTTTAGCTATCTCGATCCTGTCGATGGTTCGACCAGCGCCAAGCAGGGTGTGAGGATCGGTTTTACGGAAGGGTCGCGATTGGTCCTGCGTTTGTCAGGAACCGGGACCGTTGGTGCTACGTTGCGTCTCTATATTGAACGCTATGAGGCAGCCGATGGAAACCACGATCTCGACACTCAAGTCGCCCTTGCAGAACTTATCGGGATCGCAGATGCCATCGCAGGAATCCGGAGCCGAACTGGACGGGACGCTCCCACCGTTATCACCTAATCTGGCTCTCGCATCGAAGCCTGAACTGGTGCCGGGTGCTGGTCGTATCGAGCACCTGGGCGCAACCGTGACCGCTGACGGAGTGAACTTTGCCGTTTACTCCGAAAGCGCCACGGCGATCTGGGTTTGTCTGTTCAATGAACTGGACGAAGAGATCGAGCGCTTTGAGCTTGATGTTCATCAGGACAACATCAGGGCGGCATTGATCGCCAATATTGGACCCGGAGCGCGCTATGGCTTGCGCGCTGACGGGCCTTATGAGCCCGATCAGGGCTTTTTCTTCGACCCCAACAAGCTGCTCGTTGACCCCTATGCGCGGATTTTAGACCGCGTTTTCGTGCGCTCGCCAAAGCTACGTCTGGAACGAGACGAGGCTGTGGATACCGCGCCTCTGGTGCCGAAAGCGATTGTGCCGGGGGCGAGCAATGAGCCGGCTGTGCCACGCAAGAAGGCGCCGAGCCTTTATTACGAACTCAATGTTCGTGGCTTCACCATGCGCCACCCCAGCGTGCAGGGACCGTTGCGAGGCACTATTGCGGCGCTGACGACCAAGTGGGTGGTCGACCATTTCAAGCACATCGGCGTTGATACGATCCAGCTTATGCCGACAGCGGCCTGGATTGATGAAGGGCACCTTCCGGCGCTCGGGCTGACCAATGCCTGGGGCTATAACCCCGTGGCCTATTTTGCCGTTGATCCGCGCCTCGCGCCGCGTGGGCCGCAAGAGCTGCGGGTGATGACGGACACCTATCGCACGGCCAATATCTCGGTGATCCTCGACGTGGTCTATAACCACACCGGGGAGGGTGACCAGCAAGGCCCGATCCTCTCGATGATGGGGCTAGATCCGCAGACCTATTATCGCTTTGTCGAAGTCGATGGGAAGAAGCACCTCGTCAATGACACCGGCACGGGCAATACGCTGCGCTGTGACCATCCGGCGGTGCAGCGGCTGGTGATCGACAGCCTGCGTTACTATGTCGAGGAATGCGGGGTTTCCGGCTTCCGCTTTGATCTGGCGACGGTACTGGGCCGCGATCCGGGCTTTAACCCGGAAGCGGAGATGCTGCGCAAGATCAAGCAAGATCCGGTGCTGTCCAAGTGCATTCTGGTGGCTGAGCCGTGGGATCCGGGTCCGGGTGGCTATGCGGTGGGTCAGTTCGGCAAGGAGTTTGCCGAGCATAACGACACTTATCGCGACGAAATCCGTGGCTTCTGGAAGGGCGAGAGCCATGCCTTGGGCGCGCTTGCCGGGAAGGTTTCCGGCTCGGCTGAGATTTTTGACGTGGCGGGGCGCAAGCCGAGCCATGGGGTCAATATGCTGGCCGTGCACGACGGGTTCACGCTGCGCGATTTGGTGAGCTACCACGACAAGCACAATGAGGCGAACGGGGAAGAGAACCGCGACGGGCACAGCCATAATCTGTCGTGGAACTGCGGCGTCGAAGGCGAAACGGACGATGCAGGGATTATCGCGGCGCGGAAGCGCGATGTGCGAGCCATGCTGGCGACGCTGTTCTTCTCGCGCGGCGTGCCGCTGATCCAGCAGGGCGATGAGATGTATCGCACCCAGCATGGCAATAATAATGCCTATGCGCAGGACAATGAGATCACCTGGGTTGATTGGGACAATGTTGACGGCGACCTCGTGAACTATGTCGCCGCGCTCAATCATTTCCGCCGGGATCACGTGGCCATCCATCACGACCACTTCCTGACCGGCCACGACAAGAATGGCGTGCGCGATGTGGTGTGGATGCACCCTGATGGTCGTGAGATGAATGAGGGCGACTGGAACGACAGCAGCGCTTCGGTTCTCGGCCAGCATTTGCGCCATAAGGATGATGAGGTCGTCATCTGGTACAATCGCAAGATTGAACCCGTTGTCGCCCACATACCAGACGGCGAGTGGGCGGTGGGTATTCAGTCCGATACGAATGCGGATGTGCCGTTTTCAGGCGCTACGGTGACCCTGCCGCCGCGTTCGGTGGTGGTGCTCGTTCGGCCCGCCGCAGGCTAATCAAGCACTTCGATCATGCCCAAGCCCGCGTAGAACTTCTGCGCGGGTTTGTTTTTGCGTTCGACCTTGAGGTCAACGTGAGAGAGGCCGCGCGCGGCGAATAGCGCGAAGGTTTCGGCCATGAGCAAGGTGCCGATGTTCTGACGGCGATACTCTGGGGCCACCACGAGGTCTTTGACGAAGCCTGAGGTCCAGCTTTGGATATAGCCGGCGACCGTGCCGTCTGGTCCGACCGCGACAAGCGCTAATGCGGGATCGTATTCTTCGTCGGTAGAGAGCGCTGCATACCACGCTGAGCAGGGCTTTGCGATGTCGCGGAAGGTGGCCTTGAGGAGCTTATGGACTGCCTCGGGAGGGACTTGGGACAGCGTCGCCTTTACGAGGCCCGTCGGCCAGATGGGCGCGGGAAGGGGAGCGATCAGCGCCTTACGCAATCTGAGGTAGGGCGCTGCGCTTGTCATTACTCGGCTGCCTCGGCGGTGAAGCCGCCGTGCTTTTCGATAAAGCCGATGATCTGGTCGAGGCTTTCGCGGCGCAGGAGGTCTGTGAAGACGTAGGGGCGACCGTCGCGGATTTTTTGCGTGTCGCTGTCCATCACCGCAAGGCTGGCGCCGACATAGGGCGCGAGGTCGGTGTGGGTGATGACCAAGAGGTCGGAGCGCGAAATGGCGGGGCCACCCTTGCGTGGGATCTTTTCGCCTTGGGCGACGGAGATGACGTAGATGGTGAGGTCCGCAAGATCGGGTGAGAAGGTTGCCGCGAGGTTGTCGCCGCCACTCTCGATTAGAATGATGTCGAGATCGGGGAATTTTTCGTTCAGCGCGTCGATTGCGGCGAGGTTGAGCGAGGCGTCCTCTCGGATAGCGGTGTGCGGGCAGCCACCGGTTTCAACGCCAACGATGCGATCCTCGGAGATGGCCTGCGCCCGGGCGAGGATCAGCGCGTCTTCTTGGGTGTAGATGTCATTGGTCACGACTGCCATGGAATAGCGGTCGCGCATGGCCTTGAGGAGCATCTCGCACAAGGTGGTTTTGCCCGAGCCTACCGGTCCACCAATACCAATGCGAAGGGGACCGTGTAGGCTTTTGGACATTGGGTGCTCCGAGAGACTAGATGAGGCGAAGGAGGATGAGCGACAGGAACCCTAGCCCAATAAACAGGCAGAGTGGCGAATATACGCGCTTGTCGTTGAGACGGAAAATGGGTTCGGCGGTTATGGCTTGCCACTTCGGTGTGTAGCCAACGATACCGCGGGCCAGGAAGATCGCTGCAATGACGCCGCCGACGAGGTTGAGATTGGTGCCGCCACCGTCATGGTCGGCCATCGCGAGGGCGATGAAGGCCGCATAGAAGGTGCCGATGGCAACTGCCAAGGTCAGCAATGGGTTTGGCATTTTCTCAACGCCAGTAAAGCCGACGACGGTTTGCGCAAGTAGTTTGCGGTTCTTCAAGGGCCAAGATAGGCCGACGCCCCAGACGAAGTGGGAGACGGAGATCGCCAAGAGGGCGATACAAACAAAAGCGGCAATCAACATGCTCATGATCGGAATATCCTCGTGCCCAGAGTCTCGTGCTGCATCTGTGCGATGTCTGCGCAATAGGCTACCGAACCGATATCGTCCAGTGTTGCTGCCAAGCAAATTTCGGCCAATTTGAGAATTCTGGGTTCGAGGCTGGCCATGATGGCGAGGCCATCGTTTTGACCGATCGGGACGAGGCGCACGGCGACAGACACTTGGCTGTGCACTGTGCTGGTGAGGAAGGCGGTAGTTGTGGCTAGGGCGTCGATGCCGTGTGCACCGGCTGTTGCCCCTATCGCGATGGGATAGGGACAGGGTTTGGGCAGGGCGAGAGGGCTTTCGGTCGGCCAGGCGGCGCTCGCCAGCACGAAGGCGTTGCCGGTTAGGACCGTCTCGGCGTGGCGCTCCCGCGCTGGGGTGAGGGCCAGGCACAAGTCGGCCAAGTCGCGCAGTGTCGCCTGATCGGCATGAGACATGTGGGCGTGCGCGAGCAGGATCGCGTCGGTCTTGATGCTGCCGTGCTCGAGCGTTGCTGCTACCCATTCCTCTGTCGTGGCGCGATCTCTAACTGTGCCCTGCACAATGGCCGTTTCGAGACCAGCCGACCAAGCAAATGCGCCCACCGGGAAGGCCGGGGACAACCAAGTCAGGAGCTTTTGCAGGTCTGAGGTCATGAGCGTTTGGCGAGGAGGGCGTGGCCTGCATCGGCATGCGCGTGGCTGTGATAAGCGCCGTGCTCAGCGAAGAAGGGCTCGCTCACATTGGTGACTGTCGCGCCCAATCCTTCGAGCATGGTTTTGAGGACGTGGTCGCGCTGGATCAGGATGCGTGTTTCTTCAAGTTGGGCGGGGGTATGGCGATTGCCGATATGCCAGCCCAGACGGATGAGGTGGGTGGGGTCTTTGGCCCGAATTTCGTAGAGAAGTTCCTCGGCCGGAATAATGCTGACGGTGCGGCCGTCGTCCAGCAAGAGCAGGCTGGTGTGATCAAGGGTTGTGGTTTGCGGCAGGTCAATGAGGACTTCATCGCCTCCAGAGAGGCGCAACACCTTGCGCCGCAGGCGACGCTCAGCGTGTTCGAGCTTTATGCTGTCATAGGGCGGGGTGGCTGACGGATCGGATGCGATAATGTCGGTCACTCGGCGCATGAAGTTTCCTCGTCGTGAGCTAGCCGTTGAAGTACTTGCTCATCAGATAGGCTTGATAGACGAAATGCAGCCCAACGATCGTGAGATGGAGGGCGCGATTGCTACTGTAACATGCAATCAAAGCAACAATGATGCCAGTTCCGGCCTGCAGGGCATAACCATCGCCAAAGCGTGCACTGTAGACGCCGCCTTTGATGGCGTTGTCGATAACGTCGAAGATGGCGACGACGGCGAAGAGGCCGAAGAACCAACGGCGGCGTTTGAGGAAGAAGTCCTCGTAGCCAGAGTATTCAGAAATGTGGTCGGGGGCGAGAATGGTGGCGATGAGGACGAGCAGCATCGCATAGATGACGAGGAAGCCGGTGACGCCGAAGGTCCACTCGTGAACTGAGTAGAGGGAGAGTTCCCACCACCAGAAGAGCACCAGCTCGATGATCATGGAGAACACCCAGAGCATGTGCAGGAGTGAGGATCTTGCGCGCTTGGGGTGCTGAATGATGCCAGCGACGGTCATGATCAAACGGGCGAGACCCAGGCCGATCACTGTGCCGAGAAGTACTCGGACGTGAAGGAATATTTCGGAAGACGTCAAGTGTTCCATGGTTATCCTTGCGGCATGGCTCAATGCACGAGAGCTATATACCCAAGGACCAAGCCTAATGGCTTAGTATTGAACATTTATTATTTTGTCTGAGCGCTAGATTGTTTCAATCGCGTAGAAGAAGCTCACAATGGCCAAGCCCAGCATATGCAGCGTGATAATGGTGTAATGGACACGCCTCTTCTTCGATATCCATCCAGCGAGGCCTAGAACGATAAAGACGCCGCCAACAATCAGGTCGGCCGGTTCCAACTGTTCTTTTGGCGCTAGGAAGATTGTATCCAAGATATCAAAGACTTGGCTTGCGATGAAGAAGCCAAAGAACCAGTGGCGCCGCTCAATGAAGAATTCCTGGTAGCCACCATGGTCTGGTGCTCTGTCTGAGGTAAGCAGAGCCGTCTGCATATAGAGCACGATCGCATAGCCGACATAGAAGGCGAAATAGCCGAAGTTCCAATGCGGCAGCAGAACCAGTTCAATGTGGATATACCAGAATAGTGCCAGCTCAACGAGCATGGCGCCGAGCCATAGCAGGTGGAGCAGCGATCTGGTGTGGGTCTTCGGTGTTTGAATGATATTGGCGAAGGTGAGAAGGGTCCGGGTGATCCCCAGACCGATCACCATTCCAATCACGATGCGGGTATGAGCGAAGAGGTCGACAGTGTGGCTTTCTAAGTCCATCGCCTCCCCCTCCGGTTTTTATGGAGTGTTTACGACAGCGGTGCAGCTAAGGAGTGGGTCACTATCCTCATCCTGCATCAGGTCTCGCAAGGTCGCGTCATCCCCTGTGCTCCACCATTCATATGGACCGGCGACATATCGTGCCCCCGAGCCGGATAGGGTGGTGACCATCAGCAGATTGGCGCCATCTACCGGCACAATCGCGAGGAAGTTCGGCGCTGCGTTGATATATTGAACGGGCAAGGTGACGCCGTTTTCGCAGGCATAGCTGACCATTTTCCGGTCAATATCGCCTGCGGTATCAATGGAGATGGCCAGCGAAACGGCTGCAGTGTTCAGTGCGGGAGCGGTTAGTGCTGGCACTTCTTCTGGGGCTACAGCGTCCTGGCTTAGAACCGCGCCAGTGCTGGCCAAGATAAGGCCGATGGCCGAAATTATGCGTATCACTGTCACGGAACTCTCCAATCAAGCGGTTGATGCGAATAGCCCAATCACGGGCACACAATCATGGCTATTCGTGGATTAGGCAAGTTCAGTTTCGTCGACAAATATAGACTTCACCCGGGATAGGCTTTTCGTGCTCGAGACGGATCGTGTGATGCTGTTGGTCAAGGACCGCGAGCCCATTGGCGGCAAGGCAGGCTCGAATGTACTCAGACGAGTGGGCGAAACGCCCGCTTGAGCGGATGGCTATTTCCGGGGTGTCGGCGGCTTCGGTGGTGAAGACGAAGATGCCCTTTGGACTGAGTTTTGCGGCGACAGCTTGGAACAAGTCTTCGGCGGGGCCGATGTAGATGAGCAGATCAAGCGCGGCTATGAGGCCATAGCGCGATGCCAGATCCGCACTGGCTTTGAGAGTGTCGACACAGTCGCCCGTGGAGAGGGTTCGGTAGAGACCGCGTTCTGCGGCCTTCTCGATCATGCGGGGCGAGAGATCGACGCCGTCGATTGCTGCATACTTACCCTTGAGCGCCTCCGCGATGAGACCGGTACCGCAGCCCAGGTCGAGCACCGATGCGAAGGGGCTGTAGGGCGTTACGGCCTCGGCGACAATCTCGGGGATGCGGTAGTGCAGCGCGCCGGTCAGGTGCTGATCGAACATTGGCGCATAGCTGTCGAAGAGATTGGTGACATAGGTCCGATCTGGCTGGCGGGCGTCTGACAACGCCGACAGCATGTGGCGGGCATAGCTGTTGGCCGGGTTTTGCTTTGCGACGGAGCGGAAGAGCTTGAAGGCGTCGCTCGAGCGGTCTTGGGCGAGATAGGCGTCGGCCAGATCGCAGGAGATCTGCGGGTCTTTGGGGCGGAAGACGAGGGCGCGTTCCAGCGCCCTTTCAGCGGCTTTGAAATTGCCACGAGCGATGAGCGCGGTAGCCCAAGCGTGCAGCCGCATAGCATTGACAGGCCCGAGCGCAACAGCGCGTTCAAAGCAGGTTTCAGCAATGTCGAATGCCGTTGTTTGGAAGGCGACGCGGCCCATGATGTCATGGGCCTCAGTCAGCTCTGGTGCGATGCGGGTGAGCTCAAGGCTAAGGGGTGCGGCGCGCTTCCAATCATTGGCGGCGGTCAACTGTTGCAGCGCCGTGAGGAGTTCTTGGGCTCGCAGCGCCTGTACGGGATTCTTGGGGAATCCTTTGGACTTAGACATGGCGCACCTCCCTCGCAACGGCAGCAATGTGCGGCAGCGAGGGGGGAGTGTCAAACAGACTTAGAAGAGAAAATACCGTTGTGCCATAGGGAGTATTGTTGCGGGCTCGCAGGTGAGCAGGACGCCATCGGCCCGCACTTCATAGGTCTCAGGATGCACTTCGATGTTCGGGGTTGCGGTGTTGAGCTTCATCGCGGCTTTGCCGATGCCGCCGCGCGTGTTGGAGACCGGAAGAAGCTGTTTGTCGACGCCGAGGCGGTGGCGCAGCCCAGCGTCGTGTGCGGCTTGTGAGATGAATACGACCGAGGAGCGCGACGCTAACTTGCCGTAGGCGGCGAACATCGGGCGATAGTGCATCGGTTGCGGGGTCGGGATGGAGGCGTTTGGATCGCCCATGGGCGCTGCTGCAATCGAGCCGCCGAGCAGGATCATTTCAGGTTTGACGCCGAAGAAGGCTGGGTTCCAGAGGACGAGGTCGGCGCGCTTGCCAACTTCGATTGAGCCGATGTGGTGGCTCATGCCGTGGGCGATGGCTGGATTGATGGTGTATTTAGCGATGTAGCGGCGGACGCGATAATTGTCGTTATCGCCGGTTTCTTCCGGCAGGCGACCGCGCTGACGCTTCATTTTATCGGCGGTTTGCCAGGTGCGGATCAGCACTTCGCCGACGCGGCCCATGGCTTGGCTGTCGGAGGAAATGATCGAGAGTGCGCCCATGTCGTGCAGAATGTCTTCGGCCGCGATGGTTTCCTTACGGATGCGGCTTTCGGCGAAGGCGACGTCTTCCGGGATCGATTGATCGAGGTGGTGACACACCATGAGCATGTCGAGATGCTCGGCAATGGTGTTGACCGTGTAGGGACGGGTCGGATTGGTCGAGGAGGGAATGACGTTGGGCAGGCCCGCGACTTTGAGAATGTCCGGAGCGTGACCGCCGCCCGCGCCTTCGGTGTGGAAGGCGTGGATGGTGCGGCTTTTGAAGGCGCCGACCGTGTCTTCGACAAAGCCAGATTCATTGAGCGTATCGGTGTGGATCATCACCTGCACGTCGTAATCGTCAGCGACTGAGAGGCAATTGTCGATGGTGGCGGGGGTGGTGCCCCAGTCTTCGTGCAGCTTGAGGCAGGAAGCGCCGGAGAGGATCATTTCTTCGAGCGGGGCGGCAACGGCCGCATTGCCCTTGCCAGCGAGAGCAAGGTTCATCGGGAAGGCGTCGAAGCTTTCGATCATGCGTTCGATGTGCCAAGCGCCAGTGCACGTCGTGGCGAGCGTGCCATGAGCCGGGCCGGAGCCGCCGCCGAGCATGGTGGTGACGCCGCTCATCAGCGCTTCTTCGATCTGCTGGGGGCAGATGAAGTGGATATGGGCGTCCATGCCCCCCGCAGTGAGGATTTTACCCTCGCCGGCGATCGCCTCTGTTGAAGGGCCGATGATGATGTCTACGCCCGGCTGGGTGTCCGGATTGCCCGCTTTGCCAATGCCGGAGATGACGCCGTTCTTGAGGCCGACATCGGCTTTATAGATGCCGGTGTGATCGACGATCAATGCGTTGGTGATGACAGTATCAACGGCGCCCTGAGCGCGGGTGCGCTGCGATTGGCCCATGCCATCACGGATGACTTTACCGCCACCGAATTTGACCTCTTCGCCATAGGTGGTGAAGTCCTTCTCCACCTCAATGAAGAGTTCCGTATCCGCCAACCGGACTTTATCGCCGGTGGTCGGGCCGTACATGTCGGCATAGCTGGCGCGCGAGATACGTGCTGGCATTTTATGTCCCGTATGAGCCCGGAACAGAAGCTTCCCAAGGCTCAGATTGGCCGGTTTGGCGGCTGAAAACAAGAGAGCTGGCTTGCGCCAGCTCTGATTTAATTCACGGTCGTGTCTTTGAAGGTTTCGTAGAAGGTGATCGCTTCATCGATGATGTCGTCGAGCAGGGGCTCGCCCTGCGCGATGTGTGGGTCTTTGCGCTGGGTCGCGGCCACGAGTGCGGTGGAGAGCGTTTGGATGGCGTAGGCCTGCTTGCTTAACCCTTCGGCATGGGCCTTTTCGCCCTGCTGCTGGAAGGTCAGGAGCAGAGCGTCATATTGCTCGCGAGTGCACGCGGCCTTCGCTTCGCTCCACTTTTTGTGCCCGAGCCCTTCAGACACGGTGAGCGCTAGCGAGCCAATCATGGCCATGGCTTCGCCGTCGTTGAAGCCATTTTCCTTCAAGTCCTCGATCACGGCAATGAAATGACGCTTGAAGAACGCTTCTTTATTGTTTTCGTTGATTGTTTCCTGGGTCATTTTCTTTGCCGGTCGTGTGCAGCGCACATCGAGTTTAAGGAATTGGGCGTTTACAGTGCGCCCATGACGGATTGGCGAAAGCCATAGATTTTGCGGTCGCCGGAGATGGGCACGAGTTTGACCTCTCGCGCCTGTCCGGGTTCGAAACGCACAGCCGTGCCCGCTGGTATGTCGAGGCGCATGCCACGCGCCTGCTGACGATCAAACAGCAGCCTAGGATTCGTTTCGTAGAAGTGGTAGTGCGAGCCAACTTGGATGGGCCGATCACCCGCATTTGCAACTTCGAGGGTGATCTGCACTGCGCCACGATTGAGCTCAATCTCGCCGCTTGCAGGAATGACTTCACCGGGGATCATCAAGACTCCTTATGCAAATGCAAGCCACGCACCAGCGAATGCTGTGGCTGCGCCGACCAGACGCGTCGCAAGGGGAGCGGACAGTCGCGCAAACAACTGAGCGGCCCCAATACCGACGGCGTGCAAAATAGCAGTTGCGACAATAAAGCCTAGCGCGAATTGCGAAGCGCCAGCCGCACCCAATTCCCCACCATGTGCGTGGCCGTGGAAGAAGGCGAAGAAGGCGACAAGGCCTGCCACTGCGACTGGTGGAACGGGGAGGGCTAAGGCAATGCCGAGGCCGATGAAGATGACCGAGGCGAGAATGACCGGCTCAACCAAGGGGAGGGGCATGCCGAGGATAGCTGCGAGGAAGCCGAGCGCCATGGTGCCAACGAACGCGGCTGGAACGAGCCAGATGGCGCGACCTGATTGCTGGGCCGCCCACAAGCCAACGGCGACCATAGCCAGGATGTGGTCGAGGCCGAACAGAGGGTGACTGAAGCCGGCGGCGAAGGAGCCATGAGCCTCCGGGTCGAGATGGGCGAATGCCGGGACGGTGGCGATGGTTGTGGCGGCGAGGGCAAGAAGAAGGCGTTTGAGCATGGTACAGCCTTATCGGATGGGTTGATGCACGGTGACGAGCTTGGTGCCGTCGGGGAATGTCGCTTCGACCTGAATGTCATGGATCATCTCTGGAATGCCCTCCATCACCTGATCGCGGGTGATGACGTGAGCGCCCGCTTCCATGAGCTCCGAGACGGGGCGGCCATCGCGAGCGCCTTCGACCACGAAATCGGTGATCAGGGCGATCGCTTCGGGGTGGTTGAGTTTGACCCCACGCTCAAGTCGTCGACGCGCCACGATGGCAGCCATGGCAATGAGCAACTTGTCTTTTTCGCGAGGCGTGAGGTTCATGGGCGTTTCCTAGAGATGCCAAAGGCGGGGTAGGGTCCCGGTTGCGGCGAGAGCTGTGAGTATGGGAACGATGGTCCGGCGCAGTTCTATGCCTGAGGGCGCAGCCGCACGCAGGACGACGCGCTCGCCATTGGCCGATATGGCAGTGCGGCTGTGTGGAGGGATGAGCGCGCGGAGGCGGTCAGCAATACGCTCGGCTTCATCGCTGGTCTTGGTAATGTGTACAATCGAGGCGAAGGCGCGTGCTCCGGACAGGAGAGCGTTGGCATCGCGCTCTGCAGCTGTGCCGGTTAGTTTGGTGGCTTCGGCGTGGATCAGCCGACCACAGCGGTAGATACGCCAGTTGTCGGAGAGCTCGGCGTCGCGTGCATCTTCGCCCATCGCCTCGCGACCGAGCAACACCGCCTCAATAGCGGTGAGGGTCGCCCCTTCGGCAAGATGTATGTTGAGGCCGCGGGCGAGCTTGCTGGCTTCAAACAGGATCGTCTCTTGCGGGAGCCAATCGAGATGGGCGTTCTTGCCAACTTCAAGAGTGGTCTGGATACGGGCCGTCTGGCCGGTGGAGCGATAGCTGCGTTCGCAGGCTTGGGTGGTCAGGACAAGGTGACCTGCTGCTTCGACCGACGCTGACCATTCAATTTGGTCGCCTCCGGTGATGCCGCCAGCGGTGTTAATGAGCACGGCCTCTAGAGAATGTGAACGGGTTCTGGGGAGGCGGATCTTGGCGCAGCCATCTTGGAACAGGCTGGCTAAGTGCGTGCGCCCGCTGAATTGTTTCGTTGAGACCCGGCCAGTGCCGCGGGCTCGCTGAAGGCCAGCATAGATCAGTTTTTCTGACGTGATCGCACCCATCGGAACGTTTCTGTCGCACTTCCATTTGTCGGACGAGCAAGAGCTCTTGTACGAAACACCATACAGGACACTAAAATGCATATGAAATCGGCAATTTCAATTTTTGCACTAACTGTTGGCATGATGGTCGTTCCAGCGATGGCGCAAGACGCCAAGACCATCTCTGGTAATCCCGTGATTGAAGGCGATGTGGCTGCTGTGCAGGCCAAATGCGATGAGATCGCCCTAGCCGCTGGTGGATCTTCCGAAATGAACGCGACTGAAAACAATACTCTGAGCGACGCTGCCGCTGGTGGTGTTGCGAATGTGGAGCCAACGGGTGGCGACAAGCCAGCCGCTGAAGGTTTGGCTCAGGCCACGACCACGATCGATCTTAGCGTGATCACTCTTGAGCAGTGCAAGGAAGGTGGTTGGGTTAAGTAACCCATCACACTCCGCTAAAAGCGCCCGGTTTCGACCGGGCGTTTTTATTGGTGCCTGCACTGACGACGTATTGCGGAAACCGCTGCGGGGCGTGGCGTTCGGATTTATCCCAAGCCCCGAGCAAATTAGGCTGGCGATCTGACGGCCTTACGAAGGTGGAGTGAGCGAGGCTGACGCTCCTTGCTCACTTCCCAGGAGCGCGAAGTTTCAACTTCGCGCTCTTTTTCAAGGGCTTGGCTAAGTAAGGAATTAAATAGTTCTATTTTGAAATATAGTGAAAATAACGGCGTTACTATTTGGAATCTGTGTTTTCTAGATTATGGTCGCGTGATGCAACATAAGTATTCATGCGGATTTATCCGTATAGCGTGTTTCGCGCTTACGGGAGTTGATCATGACGAAAATGGGCATTGCCCTACTGTCTGCGGCGCTGATGGTAGGATCGGTTATTCCGGCACATTCTCAGGGACTTTTGGGAGGTCTTCTTGGTGGCGGCGGAAGTGATAGCGGTGGCGGTGGCTTGCTCAGCGGTGTCACGGACACACTGAGCTCGGTCACTGAGACTGTTACCGGCGGTTTGGGCGGAGGCGGAGGCTCCAGTTCGGACTCAAGTAGCGGCCTTAATGTTGGCGGTCTCGTCGGCGTCAGCTCTGGCTCTGCAGACACGGGCGCTTTGGTGGACATTGGTCTTGGCGGCGGCGGTGGCGGCTTGCTCGACGCCAATGTTGGCAATGGTGCCGTTACGGCCAATGTGAACACCAGCGGTGGCATCAATGCCAATGTTGGTCTGGGTGGAACAACGCTTGTCGACGTTGGTCTGCTTGGACCGGACGTGGTGAGCATCGGTATCCTTCCGGGTGGCCCAGGAGGTCCTGGTGGTCCTGGCGGGCCGGGTACTCCCGGCAATCCCGGCAATCCGGGCGCACCTGGTGCTGGTGGCGGTATGCAGGTCATCAACTTTGGTGCGCTTGGCGCAGGAGGTCGAAACGGTAGCGGCGGCCCCGCTGCTGCAGGGATCGTTTGCAATGGCGTTTCGAGCGCTCAACTCGCGCAGATGATGCAGGGCACTAAGTTTGACGGTTGGAACCGGGCGAGCAATGTGCAGGTGCAGAAGGTCAATGTCTGTCCAGAACTGCGCAACTGGCTGAAGTCGGCCATGGCCCAGACAGGCATGGCCCCAAATCTTCAATATGCAGTTTCGGGTGATGCATTGCTCAATGCTTCGCTCAGCCGAACCTCGCACAAGCCAGACAGAGTGTTTGCAGTTCATCGCAATGGCTCGCAGCTGACGATGTTCGTTTATTAAAACAGCAAAACAGCAGCAAAAGAGGGTCGGCCTGTGGCCGGCCCTTCTCGGTTTTGTGGCCTTCAAAAAGGCAGCACAAAGCGCAGGAAATAGGCAGCAAAAGATTTTCGCGGCGATTTTGTTTGAAAATGCTTGCACAGGTTCAGAGCCTAGGTTTTTCTGATGGCGCACTAACCTTTTGGCCAATGGCGTGCAGGGCAATGAGCATGTAGCACTTGCCTCCACTGAGTTTTCAGTTACCCGGCTCGGGTGATAAGGGCGCCCGGGCTTAACGCCCCGATTTGTTCAACGGAGGGAACGGGAACAGATCGGGGCGGGTTTTCTTGAAAACCAAAATCATCCTCACTTCTCAAACTCGCGCAGCCAGCACTTGCGTCTGCCTCGTCAGGGCATGAGAATAGCCGACCTGTTTCGGGGGAGGGTAAGTTTCGTGGCCGATACCAGTGCAATTGTGGGCGGTGGCCCCAAGAAGGTGCTCTATACGCTCTCAACCATCGGCAAGATGGGGGTGGGCAAAGCCACCAAGGCACTGACGGCCAAGAACACCTGCAAGGCTTGCGCCTATGGCATGGGTGGCCAGCACGGCGGCATGACCAACGAACTCGATGAGTTTCCATCGGTTTGCAACAAGAGTGTGCAGGCGCAGTCGACCGATATCCAGCCCGCCATTCCACATCCAATATTTGAACACAGCATTGCTGAGTTGGGCGAGCTGACCGGCAAAGAAATGGAACATCTGGGGCGTTTGGGGATGCCGTTGTTCCGTCGCGCCGGATCAGACAGGTTTGTCCCGATCGATTGGGACACTGCGCTTGAGCATGCAGCACACCGTTTGGCCGAGACCGACCCGCGTCGCACCTTCTTTTATTCGTCCGGCCGCAGCTCGAATGAGGCGGGGTTCCTGTTCCAATTGCTGGCGCGGGCCTATGGGACCAACAATGTCAACAATTGCTCCTATTATTGCCATCAGGCGACCAGCGAGGGCCTTGCGACGACAATCGGCAAGGGCACGGCAACCGTTGAATTAGAGGATTTGACCGGGACCGATTTGATCTTTGTCATCGGGGCCAATCCATCGTCTAACCACCCGCGCTTTATTCATATGCTCAAGAACTGCCGCGAGCGGGGCGGGCAGGTGATTGTGATCAACCCGGCCAAGGAACCGGGGCTGGTCAAGTTTGCGGTGCCGAAATCGCCGATGTCCATGCTCAAGGGCGGGAGCGATATTGCGTCAGACTATTTGCAGCCGCGCATCGGCTCGGACATTGCGCTGTTCAAGGGACTGGCCAAGGCCGTGCTTGAGCAGGGGACCGAGGACGCGGATTTTATCCGAGCCCATAGCGCCGAGTTCGAGATTTTCAGGAGCGATCTTGAGGCGCTGAGCTGGGACGAGATCGTTTCGGCCTGTGGGATTGCACGAGAAGAGATTGAACGTGTGGCGGCCAATTATGGCCGGGCCAAACACGCGGTTTTTGCCTGGGGCATGGGGATGACCCACCATGTTCACGGTGTTGCCAATGTTGAGGCGATTTCAAATCTTGCTCTGGTGCGCGGCATGTTGGGCAAACGCTTCGCGGGCCTGTTGCCACTGCGCGGGCACTCCAATGTGCAGGGCATCGGCACGATTGGTGTGAAGCCTGTTTTGGCCAAGGATGTGTTGGCCAAGATGGAAGAGGCTTTTGGCGTCACCTTCCCTGAGGAGAAGGGTCTCGACACCATGGCTTGCATGAAGCGCGCCGAGGCGGGGGAGATTGATGCTGCTGTGATTATGGGCGGCAATCTGTGGGCGGCGACGCCAGACACAGCATTTTCCAGCCGGGCCATGGGCAATATAGGGTTCAAGCTGTTTCTGACCACGACGCTCAATCAGGGCCATGTTCATGGGCTGGGCGACGGTGAGGTGATGATCTTGCCGGTAACGGCGCGCGACGAAGAATGGGAACCGACAACGCAAGAGTCGATGTTCAACTTCGTTCGCCTCTCGGATGGCGGCATTGAACGCATCGAGACAGTGCGCCCAGAAAGCTGGATTTTGGGGCAGTTGGGTCAGCGGATATTGCCGGGCAGTCCAATTGATTTTGACGGCTTTTCCAAGCACAGCAAAATTCGCGACGCCATTGCGGCCATTGTTCCGGGCATGGAGGGCTTGGCCGATATCGATGTCGCCAAGCGCGAATTCCATATTCAGAACCGGGTCATGCACACGCCCAGTTTCGGCACGGTGGATGGCAAAGCCCATTTTGTGGTGACGCCAATTCCACAGATGAGGCCAGATCAATTGATGCTCGCGACAGTGCGGAGCGAAGGCCAGTTCAATTCCATTATCTATGAGGAAGAGGATAGCTATCGCGGCAAGGCGGGGCGCTATTCGGTGTTTCTCAATGCGCAAGACATGGCGCGTTTTGGCGTCCGCGAGGGGGAGCGAATTGCCGTTTCATCAGAGGCCGGAGAGATGGTTGGCATTGCCACCAGCTTTGATCTGCCCGTTGGCAGCGCTATGGCGTACTACCCCGAGGCCAATGTGCTGGTGGGAACGGAAGTAGATCCGCGTAGCAAGACGCCTGCGTTCAAGTCGGTTCCGATTAGCATTCGATCTATATTGTAGAGAAAGAGTTCAGTAGCGCAGATAATCATTTGTACTGTTTTGATGTTTTTTGATTTTTGTTTCTAAATTTATTTACATAAGTCGGTCACGCTGGCTCCATCGGAGGGTCTGTTGAACGACGTTTCAAACAAGCAGCTGGTAGAGCTCGCCCGAGAGTGTTGGGACCATGGACGTGTTGGCCGCTCGTTCGAGGGGCTGGAGCAAGCGCGCGTGTTGCTGACCCAGGCCCAAGCTGCAGGCGACCTCGAGGCTGAGGCGGAATGCAACCGGTGTATCGGATGGTTCTGCTTGCAGCTCGGCTATCCTCACGAAGGCGTGCAGGCCGCTGACGCAGCCCGCAATTACTTCTCGCAGACGGAGAACGACTGGGGACATGCCCTGTCTCTGGCGGTTTACTCGTGGCTGATTTTGGAATTGGGCCTGAGCGACATTAGCTTTGAGATCGCCAGTGAGGCTGTGGTTATCGCCTCGCGAACGGCTGATCCTGCACTTCATGCTTTCACGCTGAATTGTAAGGCCGTAGCGCTGGTCGTCTGCAATGAGAGAACCTTGGCATCGCAAATGCTGAAAGAGGCGCTTGATCTCGCCTATGCTTCCGGCGACGAGAGCACGATTGCCCTGACGTTGGTCAACGGATCTTACGCCACCCTCTCGGCAATATTGGTCGCCGACAAGATCGATCCCGGTATGAATGGCGAGCAGGTCATAGATGATGCGACCAAAACCCTAAGGGCGGCCGCCGATGTGTCGCGGGCCGCCGGTGACCTCTGGAATTTGTCGGTGGCGCTGTGTAACAGTGCAGAGCTGTTGGCCTATTGCGGCCATTTCGACCGGGCGCTGAAAGATTTAGTGGAAGCTGAGACCTTGCCTGGCAAGCATGGCCCGCGAGCGCGAACGCATATGCTCTACACAAGGGGCGAAGTGTTTCGGAATATGGGGCGCATTGACGAGGCGCTTGCCGCTTATGTCGAGTCCGAGCGGATCGCATCGCAACATTCCATCAGTGATCAGATCGTTCAAAGCTTGCAACGCTTGGCTGATATTTGGGAGCTCAAGGGCGATTTCGCACGCGCCTTGTCGTTCCATCGCAGCTTTCATGCTGCCTATATCCGGCAGAGCGATGATCGGACGCGGCAACGCGCTGTCGTGGTCGATATGCAGTTGACGAACGACAAATTGCGCAAGCGAACGGAAGAGCTCGAGATGCAGGCGGGTGTCGATCCGCTCACGGAGATTCCGAATAGGCGTGCGTTTAACAGTGCCTTCGACACGATGGGGCATGCAAAATCGTCCTTGGCGATACTCGACATCGACCACTTCAAACTCGTCAACGACCAATACTCGCATATTGTCGGGGATGAGGTTCTGCGCAGGGTTGCACAACTGCTGCGCACGATCGATCCGGACATGCGGCCTTACCGCATCGGGGGGGAAGAGTTCGGACTGCTATTTCCAAATGTGTCGTTGGAAGCTGCGGCGCCACTTGCCTGGCAAATTACGGCCGCTGTGCGGGAGACGGACTTTAGTGATCTGGCCCCGGGATTGAAGGTGACGGTGAGTATTGGCTTGGTTGAGACGGGCATTTTGAGCGGGCCACAGCTGCTGGCAGAGGCGGACAGGCGGCTCTATGTTGCCAAGAAGGCCGGGCGTGATCAGGTCATTGCCGATGGCCGGTCGTCCGTCGCCGCGCTGCCGGCGGAGTAGTGCCCGCTGTCACGCGGGCACTGGGATTGTTGCTAAGCGAAGTTTTCGACGAGCTTTGCGGCCTCTTGTTTGAGGCGTGCGAGATCGTCCTCCGTGAAGCCTTCGTGTGGCTCGTAGTCCAAGAGAACCAGTGCGCCGAGCGGGGTGGTGCCGTTGGCGACCGTTAACGGGACCGCGGCGTAGAAGTCTATGCCGTTGGTCACCAGATATGAGTTGTCGCCGATGCGCTCGTCCGGCGTTGCTGCGTGGACGATCAGTGGAGCGTTGTCGGCAACAACCAGCTGGGTGAGTTTGGCAGCATCGCCATCGTCGAGGTGACGGTCATCGTCGATCAGATTGATGAGCGCTGCCGGAACTCCAAAGCGCTCGGCTATCGCGTCGAGTTCCTGACCCAGAGCATCATCACCGCGACCAAGTCCGGCGAAGGGTTGCGGTACCTCTTCCCAAGGCTCGATGCTTTTTGGTGTTGCGACTTCCGAGATGCCATCTACGGCGCTGTGGAAGTCGCGGTAGACGTTATCGACATGGAGCGATTCTGCGGTTTCGTCGGCGGCAAGCGCATTGGTGACGATAGCGATGAGGCGCACATTGGGGCTCATGCGGCGAATACGGCGAGCGACATAGCGGCATTGAGCGCGCACATCGCGTCCCATGAACACCAGTACGAGGGTTTCGACCGGATCGAGGTCTAGCCGGCCAATGGATTCCTGACGGATGGCGCCGGGAGGAAGAATGGTGGCGGGAATGGTCCGCTCAGCCAGCTCTAGGCCGATGAGGCGTGCGGCCGCTTCGTCAATTTCGGTGCGGCCGCCGACGATGAGGACGGAGGCATTATCGGCAAACTCGTGCTCGAAGACGTCGGCGATGACGGTTTCAAATGAGGTGATGAGCTGGCGACGCTGGGGCAGGGACTCTGGGCGATCTGATAGCTCGGTTGTTCCCAGACGCAGTGCCGGAAGCATGACATCGGCGATGAGTGCGGCGCGGCCATTTTCTTCGAGATAGTCGTCGCTGAGATCAATCGCGTCTTCGGTGTCGCCCTTAAGCATGCGCTGGTAGAGGCGTTCGGCGGGCGAGAGCACGGGTTCACTGCCGAGAAGGGTTTCGAGGAATTGGAACTGCGGCAGGTGTCGCCCGATCACGACGAGACAGACGGTCATGGGCGTTGCGAGGATCAGGCCTACAGGACCCCAGAGCGTGGCCCAGAACATGGCGGAGAGCAGAATGGCGAGCGGGGAAACGCCCGTACTTGTGCCATAGAGGCGCGGTTCGATGACGTTGGCGGTGGTGAGGTCGATGATGAGGAAGAGACCGACCGACATCAGCAGCATGTTCCAGCCCGGATCGACCGCGAAGGCGAGAGCGAAGGGGAGCACGGCAACGATCAGCGCGCCAACGAAAGGGATGTAACGGAACAGCACGATCATCATGCCCCACAGAGGGGCGCTCGGCACACCGATGAGCCAGAGGCCAATGCCAAAGATGACGCCATAGGTGATGTTCACGCACAACTGGATGATGAGATAGCGGCCAACGCGACGGCTGGCGTCGGTGATGGCGAGGTTGGTGAGCGAGTAGCGACCGGCGCTGACAAGGCGAATGAAGCGATCTTGCAGATCAGCACGGCCCACTAACAGGAAGATCAGGAAGACGGTGACGATGGCAATGGTCGCGACAGGGCCAACGATGGAGCCCATCACCGAGGTGACGATGCTGAGGGGGCCTAGTTCATTGGAGATGGAGACCGGGATCGGCTTCATCTGGCCGGTGACGGCTGGCGCGTCGCTACTGCCGCCGAAGCCGGCGCCGATATTGGAGATCATACCATTGAACTGATCCAGCCATGTCAGGCCGCTGAACTGGCTTTGCAGGCCTTCGATTTTGCCTTGAATGGTCTGGCGATAGCCGGGGAGTTCTTGCGCCAGATGGGCGATTTGCGAGCCTGCGAGGAGCGCAAAACCGGCCAAAAGGGTCATGGCCAAAAGGACGGCCAAAATCACCGCGACAGGGTCGGGAAGACCCAGTCTGCGGTTGAGCATGGACACGACCGGATTGAGAGCAAAAGCGAGAAGGATCGCCAAAACCAGAGGAACAAAAATGCCTGCGCCGAAGAAGAGCAAAGCGGCGATGAGGCAGAAAGTGGCGACACTTTCAAAAGCGGAGGGGCGACGTGAATGCGTCGCGGGAGGCGGTAGAAGTTCTGACATGCTGACAATCCTTAAGTGTCAGCATAACAAAGGCGTGATGACTTCGTTCCGCCTAATCTAAGTCAATTCTGGCGCACCGAGCAGAAGTGATCGGTGCGCCAGATTGGCGTTTTACTCGGCGGCTTCTGGGCCGACGGTGAGAATTGTTGGTGTGATGCCAAAGATGCGTTTAGCCACGGCCTGTACGCGTTCCGGGGTGACGGCCTCAATCAGCTCGGTGCGGGTGTCGACGTAATCGAGGGGCAGGTTCAGCAATTGGTTGCTGACCATGGTGCCGACAAGACCGCCGGTGGACCCCAGATTGTTGATGGCGTAGGAGCCGATCAGATAGCGCTTATAGAGATCGACCTGCTCTTGGGTCGGGCCCTCTTCGGCGATCTGCTTGAAGATGTCATTGATCACCGTTTGCGCTTCGGCCGCGTTTTGTGGCTCGGTGGAGGTGCCGAAGGTGATGAGGTTGGAATAGCGGAAATTGGCAAGGCCGCCGCTCACGCCATAGGACAGGCCGCGCTTTTCACGCACTTCGGTGTTGAGGATGGAGCTGAGCCCACCACCCGCCAGCATCTCGACGAGGACCTGAGCTGGGTAATAGTCCGGGTCTTCGATGGCGATGCCGGGATAGGTGATGCGCAGGCTCGTTTGAGGGAGCGGGTATGCCACGGCGAGAGTTTCGCCAATGTTCACCTCGGCCGTTGCAACCGTCGGCAGCGTGCTCTTTTCAGGCAGTGCGCCAAAAGCCTTATCGATGATCGCGCCGGCCTCAGCTTCGGTCACGGCGCCGATGATGCCGATCTTGAGCGTGTCGCGCGAGAGACCAGCCTTGTAAAAGGCGCGCAGGTCTTCTGGCACAATCGCGGTCAGCGTTTCCTCGGTGCCGATGGTCGGGCGAGCATAGGGGTGGTCGCCATAAATGGCGGTGTTCCACAAAAGCGAAGCGCGATAGCTCGGGTCTTCGGCACTGCGTCGAATGTTTTCAATGGCGATGCGGCGCACGCGATCGAGATCGTCTTGCGCGAACCGAGGCTCGTTGAGCACTTCGGCCATGAGCGCAAAAGCCTCGTCGGCGTGGTCGCTCGTGGTGCGGGCGCTTCCCCAGAAGTAATCCTTGTCGGCAGATAGCTGGAGATCAAGCCCTACCTCTTCGACCTTGGCGGCGAGTTGGTTTGGATCAAGCTGCGCGGTAGCTTCGGTCATGACAGCGGCGGTAAGGCCGGCCACGCCCGCTTTTTCCGCAGGCTCCTTGGTCGCTCCGGCTTCAAATGCGAAGGACATGGAGATGATGGGGAAGGTCTGATCTTCCACCATCCATGCGGAGATGCCGCCAGGCGTGGTGAACTGCTTGAACTTTGATTCAGCGACAGCCGGGAGTGTGAGCGTGCCCAGCAAAACGGGGGCGAGCACGGCGGCGAGACGGACAGATTTGGTCATTGGGAAGGCGATCACTGCACTGTCTCCTCGGTTGCTGGGGCCAGGCTTGGGGCAGGCTCTGCGGGCGCAGGGGCCTCACCGGTTGCAGCTGGCGCCTTAGGCAGGAGATAGCCCGTGACGGAGATTTCGGGGCGCAGGTATTTGGCGACGACAGCCTGAATATCGGCCGAGGTGACGGCGCGGATCTGGTTGGGGCGGTTGTTGATCTCGTCGATGGTCATGCCGTTGATGAGCCAGGAACCATAGTAATTGCCCACGCCCGCAGCGCTATCGAGGCGGAAAATCATATTGCGCAGATAGCGGTTTTTGACGCGATCCAGTTCGGCATCGGTGACGCCGCTCTCGATGATTTTTTCGATTTCGCCATAGGCTTTGGCTTCGAGCGCCTTGAGGTCGATGCCCTGTTGGGGCGAAGCGGTCAGGCTGAACGTGCCATAGTCGAAAGCGCCCCCGTCGTAAAAGGTCGCGGCGTAAGAGGCGTCGCTTGAATTGATATAAAGTTCCTGATTGAGACGGCTGAGCGTGCCGGTGCTCAGGATGGCGCTGAGAACGTCGAGTGCCTCCGCTTCGCCCGGCTCTGCCGTGCGGTAAGAGGGCACAATCCAAGACTGAACAAAGCTTGGCGTTGATACGCGGTCATCCAAAAGGGTCACCGTGCGCGTGGTCTCTTGGGTAGGCTCTTGCGGGCGAACGCGCTCCGGCAGGTCTGGCCCGCGCGGAACTTTGCCATAGGTCTCTTCGGCCAGCTTGAGTGCTGCATCTGGTGTCACGTCTCCAGCAATCACAACGATTGCATTGTTGGGAGCATAGAACCGCTCATAGACCCCGAGGGCATCTTCTTGATCGAGCTGCGCGATCTCGTGCGCCCAGCCGATGATGGGAATGCGATAGGGGTGGTTCTGGAAGAGGGTGGCGTCGATCTCTTCGCTCAGAACACTGCCGGGATCAAAGTCGACGACCTGACGACGCTCGTTTTCGACAACAGAGCGCTCGGAGGCGATCACCTCCTCGGGCAGAAGCAGATTGCGCATGCGGTCGGCCTCGATCTCCATGATCTGTGGCAGCACATCGGCGGGCACGGTCTGGAGATAGGCGGTGGTGTCATAGGTGGTGAAGGCGTTGTGGTCGCCGCCGGATTCGCTGACCAAACGATCGAGTGTGCCACCGGGGAATTTCTCGGTGCCTTTGAACATCAGGTGTTCGAGGAAGTGGGCAATGCCGGACTGACCAACCGGATCATCGGCTGAGCCAACTTTGTACCAAGCCGTTTGCGTGACGACGGGAGCGCGGTGATCGGGAATCACCACCAGCTGTAGGCCGTTATCCAGCGTGTAATGACTGATATCGGGAACGATCTGGAGATCTTCGGCAAATGCCGGAGACACCAGAAAAACAGAGATTAGGGGCCAGGATATGGTCCTGTTCATTGACTTATAAGCTCCGACTTCAAATTACGCCGACATTCCGAGCAAGCGCGGCATTTGGCTTTTGCTGCGGCGGTTGCTTAGCTGGTGGGTATCACTTAAATGAGGCACAAATTTCCATTCGAGGAACGCGGCGATGGCCAGACAGTTCATTTATCACATGCACGGCATGTCCAAGGCTTATGCCGGGGGCAAGAAGGTTCTGGATAACATCCACCTCTCGTTCTACCCCGATGCGAAGATCGGCATCCTTGGCCCGAACGGCTCGGGTAAGTCTACCCTTCTCAAGATCATGGCCGGTATCGACACCGAATTCACCGGTGAAGCCTGGGCTGCCGATGGCGCCAAGGTTGGCTATCTTGAGCAGGAACCACAGCTCGATCCAAACCTCGACGTTCTGGGCAATGTCATGCTCGGTGTTAAGGAGAAGAAGGCTGTCATCGATCGTTATAACGAATTGATGATGGACTATTCGGACGAGACCGCTGACGAAGCGGCCAAGCTCCAGGACGTTATCGACAGCCAGAACCTTTGGGATCTGGAAAGCCAGGTCGAAGTGGCTATGGAAGCCCTTGGTTGCCCTCCGGGCGACTCTTCGGTGGCCAATCTTTCGGGTGGTGAAAAGCGCCGCGTGGCTCTGTGCGCGCTGCTGCTCTCCAAGCCAGATCTGCTGCTGCTCGACGAACCGACCAACCATTTGGACGCTGAAACGACCGCATGGCTCGAACGTCACCTTCGTGAATTCGAAGGCGCAGTGCTGATCATCACCCACGATCGCTACTTCCTCGACAACGTGACCGGTTGGATTCTCGAACTCGACCGTGGTCGTGGCGTGCCTTACGAAGGCAATTACTCCGCTTACCTCGATGCCAAGGCCAAGCGCTTTGCGCAGGAAAAGAGCGAAGACGCAGCTCGTGCCAAGGTTCTGGAACGCGAAAAGGAATGGATGGGCATGTCGCCTCAGGCACGCCAGTCCAAGTCCAAGGCGCGTATCAAGGCCTATGACGAACTGGTCAAGATCAACGATGCGCGTACCCAGTCGCACACCGCTCAGATCATCATTCCGCCAGGCGAACGCCTCGGCCACAATGTTATCGACGTTGAAGGCATCTCCAAGTCGTTTGGCGATCGTCTGCTCATCGACAACCTCTCGTTCAAGCTGCCTCCGGGCGGTATCGTGGGGATCATCGGGCCGAACGGCGCGGGTAAGACCACGTTGTTCAAGATGCTCACCGGTCAGGAAAAGCCAGACTCGGGCACAATCACGGTCGCTGAAAACGTTGACCTTGGTTATGTCGATCAGAGCCGCGATGCGCTCGATGGCAATAAGACCGTCTGGGAAGAAATTTCTGGCGGCGACGACGTTCTGATGCTCGGCAAGCGCGAAATGAACTCGCGCGCTTACACCTCCACCTTCAACTTTAAGGGTGGCGATCAGCAGCAGAAGGTTGGCAATCTTTCGGGTGGTCAGCGTAACCGCGTTCACCTTGCAAAGATGCTCAAGGCTGGCTCGAACGTCCTCCTCCTCGACGAACCGACCAACGACCTCGACACCGAAACCCTTGCAGCGCTTGAAGAAGCATTGGAAGAATTCGCAGGTTGCGCAGTGATCATCAGCCACGATCGTATGTTCCTCGATCGTCTGGCGACCCACATGCTGGCCTTTGAAGGCAACAGCCATGTTGAATGGTTTGAAGGTAACTTCCAGGACTATGAAGCGGACAAGGTCCGTCGTCTTGGCGCCGATGCCGTCAATCCAAAGCGCGCGACCTACAAGCCGCTGACCCGCTAAGTCTTTTCAAGACAAGCAACACATTCAGCCGGTCCCGAATTTCGGGGCCGGTTTTTTGTTGGATGAGCAACCCCGGCGAGACTTGGCCTCGATAAAAGGGGTGGTGAAAAGGGTGAGGTTTCCGCCTCGCCGGAGTGACAGACCATCCTCACCTCTGGGCGATCTGGCCAATGACGAGGCCCGTCATCGCAAGAACCTGTCGCCCAATTGCGCTGCCGCATTTGGGCTTGGCTGTGGCAGCGCTGGCAGCGGCCGCCACTATCTTGGCCCTAGGGTATCACGCTGACTACCAGGTCCAGAGGTTGGATCAGCAATGGGCGACCCCATTGCGTCTGCCGTTGCGTCCCGTTCACTCGTCATGACCGTGCTCATGGGCGCAACGGGCATGAAACTAACGTAGGTTATGTCGGCGGGGATAAGTCTAGAAAAGTTCTCCGGCCTCCACCTAGAGAAAAACGCAGTGTTCTCTTCATTGGGCCTTAAGCAATGTGAGGGAAAGCTGCTCTTGTTTGCCGGTTTCGTCCGGCAGTTCTGCTTCTGGCGGGAACCAATGTCAGACGTAAACGTCTTCCGGTTTCGGACTATTTTTGTAAGGGGCTGACGCGCGCATGGATGTGACGGTCTTTTCCCGCGTCTTCGAGGCGCTCCCCAGTCCCTACCTCCTTCTCAATCGCGAGCTGCGCATTTTGGCTGTGAACGCGGCCTATTTGGAGGCCGCCGAACGCAAGCGGGAAGACGTCGTGGGGCGCATGGTGCTCGAGCTTTTCCCGAATTCGGGGGAAGGGCGCGTCAAGCTCCAGCAATCCTATGAGCGCGTTTTAGAGACGGGGCTGCGTCAGACACTGCCCTATTTGCATTATCCCATCGCTGGCGCGGACGGCACGATCCGCGAAAAATATTGGACCGCCGTCCAAGTGCCTATTTTTGGCGAGGATGGTGAGGTGGAATACATCTTGCAGCAGGCGGTGGATGTGTCCGAGTTGGCGAGTGCCGATGGTGATGGGGCGCTGGCGGTCGCAGCGTTTCCGGCGGCCTCACAGTTGATCGAACGCACGCGTGAGACTGAAAAAACGGCCGAAGAGTTTCGCAGGCTCTTTCAGCAGGCACCGGGCTTTGTGGTGGTGGTGTCGGGCCCGAACCACGAAATCAAATTCGCCTCCGATGGGTTCGCGACGATGGTGAACAATCGCGCGACTTTGGGCATGGCTGGCGCGGACGCCCTGCCGGAAATGATTGAGCAAGGGTTCTTCCTGTTGCTCGACCGGGTCTATCACGAGGGATATTTCCATAGTGCCGAGGCGGCGAAGGTGATCATCAACAATGATCCGAGCCAGCCGCCTTTGGAGCGCTATCTCGATTTCACTTTTAACCCAATAAAGGATCGCGACGGCATAATCACCGGCGTGTTTGTGCATGGGATTGATCGCACGGAAGCGGTGAAGGCGCAGCGGCGGCAGCGCTTGCTGATTGATGAGCTGAACCATCGGGTGAAGAACACCATGGCGACGGTGCAATCGATCGCGCGGCAGACCCTGCGGACGACCGATGACCTCGATACGGCGCGATCGAACTTTGAATCGCGGCTGATTGCGCTCTCAAAGGCCCATACGATTTTGAGCCAGCGCAGTTGGCGCGACACCGAAATCGGCCAATTGGTGCGCGAAGAGCTCTCGGCCTTTGACGATGAGCGCGTGCGCTATGGCGGGCCGATCATCCCGATCAACGCCAAGTCGACGATTGCACTGGCGCTGGTGCTGCATGAACTGGCGACCAATGCCGCAAAGCACGGCGCTCTTTCAGCGGCCGATGGGGTTTTGTCGGTCAGCTGGGAGCAGGGCGCCAGCACGGAATTGATGATCAACTGGGTGGAACGCGGGGGGCCTCGTGTGGCGGAGCCAACGCGAACCGGATTTGGCTCGCGCCTCTTGCGCACGGTCGTGACGGGAGAATTGGGTGGGACGCTCAACCAGCGTTATGCCGCTGAGGGATTTTCGGCACTGTTGTCGGTGCCCGCCGCGGCCTATGGCGCACAGGAGGGCGATTTTGGCTAATCCATCCGGCAAGATTTTTGTGGTTGAGGACGAAACGCTCGTCCTCTTCAATCTCGAAGACATTTTGGAGGATTTGGGGTTCACAATCGTCGGGGAAGCGATGTGGATCGACCAAGCCCAATCGCTGGCCGCGTCGGTTGAACAGCCCGATGCTGCGATATTGGACGTCAATATCGGTGGTTCCTCGGTGTTCCCGGTGGCGAAGATTTTGGCCGACCGGGGCGTGCCGATCCTCTTTGCAACGGGGTACGGACGCGAGGGGCTGTCGGCGGAATGGCAGGACAGTCCTGTGGTTTCAAAGCCTTACACTCAGGCCGACATTTCAAACGCGCTTAACACCCTGCTCAAGCTCAATTAAGTGGCTGTTTTACCATTGCGGCAGGAGGATGCGAAAACCCTTTGAGGCCGCTGGACTTTCTACGGTAAGCTGTGCAAAACCACCGCGGTTGCGGAGCCTTGGCTTTCTGGGGGATTTGATGAAGAGGTTTTTGACGGGAGCGGCATTGCTGTTCTGCTGCGCTCTCGCAGTGCCCGCGCTGGGGGCTTCTGGGGAATGCTCTTTGACTGGCTACGACAGCTTCGCGTGTGACGTGGCAGTCGACGGTGGCGGCATTACCTTTGCTCTGCCAAACGGCGACACTTTCGTTTTCGCCCATGAGGCCGATGGCGCTGGTCCTGGTTATGTGATCGCCGCAGATAGTCAGCCCGGTCGGTCGCCCGCACAATTGGGGCGCTTTTTTCCGGTAGCGGATCGAGACGGTTGCTGGTTTGCGCCGATCAAAGAGATTACCTTCTGCGCCAGTATCGCAGAGTGAGTTCCTAAAATGACCGCAGAACCCTTTTCTATCGACATTGGTGGCGCAACCATCGAGGGGGTAGAACAGGGGGACGGGCTCCCGATCATTTTCCTGCACGCCGGTGTTTGCGACAAACGCATGTGGGCCGAGCAGATGAGCGCGGTGGCGGATGCCGGTTGGCACGCCATTGCCTATGATCGACGGGGCTATGGCGAGACCACCAGCACCGACGAAGCTTTCAACCATCTCGACGATCTCGAAGCCTTGCTCGACGCGCTCGATATTCACGCGGCGCTGTTTGTCGGCTGCTCGATGGGCGGTGGCCTCGCCATCGACTTTGCGCTGGCGCATCCGGGACGCGTGTTGGGTCTGGTGCTGATTGGGACTTCGGTGACAGGCGCGCCATGGACGGCGACGGCGGAAGAACGCGCCATTGAAATGGCCGAAGAAGACGCATGGGATCGCGGTGATCTCGACATGCTCAATAAGGTTATCACCCATCAATGGCTGGATGGACCTCGGGCGAAAAGCGGCCGTGTGGGCGGGGATGCGCGGGCGCTGTTTATGGAGATGAACGGCAATATTTTGCGCAAGCCGGAGCTGACGGGAGAGATCGCGCGGCCAAAGGCGTGGGATCGCACAGAGGATCTGACGGCGCCAGCGCTGCTGATCGTTGGCGATGAGGATTTTACGGCGCTGGTTGAGCGACACGAAACCTTGTCGGAAACCATGCCCAATGCGTTTGCCGTGGTGCTTGAGGGCGTGGCGCATATTCCAAGCGTCGAACGGCCGGACCTGGTCAATTCGCTGCTCTTGCAGTTTTTGGACGTGCTGAGCGGGGTGGATGACGAAGATGAGCACGAGGACGCGGAAGCGGTTTAGGCGGTCGCGTTTGAGGGTTTAGTCCCCCCACCCCCAATCCCTCCCCTCGAGGGGGGAGGGACGGTAGCGAGTGTGCCGAAGGTTTGAGCTAGACGGGAATTATGCCGTCGAAATGCTTGCCGACTTGGTCGGTGGGGATGTTGGTCAGGTCTTTGTCCAACTCGGCGATAATGGTCTTTTTGACGTGCTCGGACATAGCCTTGCGCAGATTGCCCAAGGCAATCGGGGCGGCGGCGATGACGAGGCGTTGGAATTCGTTTTTGAGAGCGCGCTTATCGAGGCGGGCGGCAACTTCCTTGATGAAATCGGCTTCGCGCAATTGGGCGGGGCTTTTGTCTGAAGTTTTGCCCTTACCCTCTTTATCGGTGTTGATGTCTTGCGCTTGCAGGGGCTCTATCGACCAATCGAGTGCGCCAATTGTGGTGAGACCCTTATTGGCGCCGTTGTATTCGACAACGCGGGCTTGCGTGCCGTTGGCAATCAGGATCCAGGTGACAGTTTTCATCTGTTTCTCCTCTCTATGGTCCCGCGTTCAAGTGCGGTCACCGAGTACAACGTGGGATAGAGTCAAAAGTTTGCCAAGGGTGGCAAAGTTTATACCGGAGGCGCGCGGGGCCAATTGATGGCGTGCTGTGAGCCTGTTACTGCCAAGGGGCACGGGTCCGTGCCGGGGTAGTTCTATGTCTTCGCCAAATCGTGTTCGTGGTCCACAGCCTGCCAAGGCGAACGACAATAGTGGGGTTCTCGCCGCGGTCGGGGCCTATTCCACCTGGGGCGTTTTGCCGGTGTTGTTCCACTTTCTTGAGCCCGCGGGCTCGGTGTTGGTGGTGGCAGAGCGGGCGCTTTGGTCGGTGCTGTTTGTCGGGCTCTTGCTCGCCTTCACCACTGGATTTGGCGAAGTTAAGGCGGTTTTGGCCAATCGGCGAACCTTGGCGGTTTTGGCCAGCTCGGCGCTGCTGCTGTTTGGCAATTGGCTGATCTATGTGTGGGCGGTCGAAAGCGGGCAGGTGCTGGAGGTCAGCTTTGGCTACTTCATCAACCCCATCGTCAACGTCGCCATTGGCATCGCGCTTTTGGGAGAAAAACAGAACCGCGTGCAGTATTCGGCGATTGCGGTGGCGTGTCTCGCGATTGCTATTCAGTGGGTGGCGCTGGGCAAGGTGCCTCTTGTTGCGCTCAGCCTAGCCCTGAGTTTTGCGGCCTATGGCTATATTCGCAAGACTGCGCAGGTGGGCTCAACTTCAGGGCTGTTTGTTGAGACGATTGTCGTGTCGCCCATCGCCATGGTGCTGGTAGGGCTTTATTTTGCGGCGAACGGGGCGGGGGTTCATGCTGATCCCAAGCTGATGACGCTCTTGGTATTGACCGGTCCGGCGACAGCTTTGCCGTTGATTATGTTTGCATATGGCATTCGCCGCCTGCGCATGACGACGATTGGCATGCTGCAGTATCTCTCGCCTTCCATCACCTTTGTGCTGGCGATTACCTATTTTGGTGAGAGCATTGATCCGGTGCGATTTGCCAGCTTTGCCCTGATATGGCTCGCCTTAGCGATCTACTCTTGGGACGGACTGAGACGATACCGGCGCAGCAAGGCCTAGGCGGTTGGCGGTTGCGCCTGGCGGATCTGATGGGCAATGGCTTCAAAGGTTTTGCCAAAGGGCGTGGCTTCGCGCCAGACGAGCCGCAACTGACGGGTTGCGGTTGGGTCATTGAGCCGATGGACCGCAATGCGCGGGTTATGGCCCTCTTTGCGCATCGCAATTTCAGGCAGCAGGGTGACGCCCTGACCTGAGGCGACGAATTCCACAATGGTTGAGAGCGAGGTCGCGGAAAACGTGCTCTTGCCACGGCCCGGCAGGCCGCAGGCGGCAATGGCCTGATCGCGGAAGCAATGGCCCTCATCAAGCAGGAGCATGCGTTCAGGAGCGATGGTGTTGAGCGAAACCGGCTGCTGGACAATTTCATTGCTGGGCGTGGCCAGAACGAAATGATCTTCAAATAGCGGATGAACCACAAGGCGTGGGCCGGTTTGCGGTGGCTCGGTGGCGATCAGTGCGAGGTCGAGCCGTCCGTCTTGGACGCTGGTGAGCAGATTATCGGTTTGCGCTTCGGAAATCGCAAAGCGCAGATCGGGCATGGTCTGGCCGAGCGCCGGGAAGATTTCGGGCAGCAGATAAGGCGCGACCGTGGGGATCAGGCCAAAGCGGAGAGGGCGATCGGGGCGGTCGGCGTGACGCAAGGCAAAGGCGTCGAGCGCTTCGGCGCTGCGGAGAGCCTCTTCAGCGAGCAGAACGAACTCGTGACCGAATGGGGTGACGCGAACGCCGGTTTTCAAGCGGTCGAACAAAGGCGTGCCACAAAGCGCCTCTAGGGCGAGAATCTGTTGAGACAGGGCAGGTTGGGTGACCGCGCAGGTTTCCGCAGCGCGGCCGAAATGGCCAGCGCGGGCGACTGCAACGGCGTAACGCATCTGTTTCAACGAGATTTGCATGATAAGATAATCTTATCATGATTGGAAGAATTATCAATTGGCCTTATCGAGTGCGAATCCCTATATGTGGGGCCAATAAAAAGGAGCCCCGCTGTGGAAGATAACGTATTCCCTGACCAGAAAGACGCAGCACCGGCAGGCAAGTGCCCGGTGAATCATGGCAAGCAGCAGACCGGTACGCAGAACCGCGACTGGTGGCCAAACCAGCTCGACCTCTCGGTCCTGCACCAGCATTCTGCTCAGGCGAACCCGCTTGGCGAAGAATTCGACTACGCTGAAGAGTTTGCAAAGCTCGACTATGAAGGCCTCAAGGCAGACCTTCGCGCGCTGATGACCGACAGCCAGGAATGGTGGCCAGCCGACTGGGGTCACTATGGCCCGTTCATGATCCGTATGGCTTGGCACTCCGCTGGTACCTACCGTGTTCAGGACGGTCGTGGTGGCGGTGGCGAAGGCCAGCAGCGTTTCGCGCCGCTGAACTCTTGGCCAGATAACGTCAACCTTGATAAGGCCCGCCGTCTGCTGTGGCCAATCAAGCGCAAGTACGGCAACCGTATCTCCTGGGCTGACTTGTTCATCCTGACCGGTAACGTTGCGCTCGAATCCATGGGCTTCAAGACCTTTGGTTTCGCAGGCGGCCGCGTTGACACCTGGGTTCCAGAACTGGACATCTACTGGGGTCAGGAAGGCGAATGGCTTTCGGACGCTGAGCGTTACACCGGCGAGCGCAAGCTCGACGACGCCCTCTCGGCTGTGCAGATGGGCCTGATCTATGTGAACCCAGAAGGTCCAGCTGGTAACGCCGATCCACTGGATTCCGCGCGTGACATTCGTGACACCTTCGCCCGTATGGCGATGAACGACTACGAAACCGTTGCGCTGATCGTTGGTGGTCACAGCTTCGGCAAGACCCACGGTGCTGGCGACGCATCGCTGGTTGAAGCTGAGCCAGAAGGCGCGCCAATCGAAGCACAGGGCCTCGGCTGGAACAGCAAGTTTGGTTCGGGCAAGGGTGCGGACACCATTTCGTCGGGTCTCGAAGTCATCTGGACGCAGACACCGACCCAGTGGAGCAACAAGTTCCTTGAAAACCTTTATGGTTTTGAATGGGAACTGACCACTTCGCCAGCTGGTGCAAAGCAGTGGACGCCGAAGAACGGCGCCGGTGCTGGCACTGTTCCGGATGCGCATATCGAAGGCAAGAGCTGGGCTCCAGCGATGCTGACGTCCGATCTGGCGCTCCGCATGGACCCTGCTTACGACAAGATCTCCCGTCACTTCCTGGCGAACCCAGATGAACTGGCCGATGCATTTGCACGCGCTTGGTTCAAGCTGACCCACCGTGATATGGGCCCGAAGGCTCGTTACCTCGGCGCGGAAGTTCCATCGGAAGAGCTGATCTGGCAGGACCCGCTTCCAGCGCGCGACTTTGCGCTGATCGACAATGCTGACATCGTGGCTCTTAAGGGCGACATCGAAGCCGCTGGTCTTTCGGTATCGGCTATGGTTTCGACCGCTTGGGCTTCGGCTTCGACCTATCGTGGTTCGGACATGCGCGGCGGTGCAAACGGCGCTCGCGTTCGTCTCGCGCCGCAGAAGGACTGGGAAGTCAACCAGCCAGAACAGCTTGCAGAAGTGCTTGCTGCGCTCGAAGAAATTCAGGCTGAATTCAACGAGTCCCAGACCGGCTCCAAGCGTGTTTCGCTTGCTGACCTGATCGTTCTGGCCGGTGTTGTCGGTGTTGAACTGGCAGCGCTCGACGCTGGCGTTGTTATCGAAGTTCCGTTCACCCCAGGCCGCGTTGACGCGACCGACGAACAGACCGACGCTGACAGCTTCAAGTGGCTCGAACCACAGGCAGACGGTTTCCGTAACTTCTACCGCAAGCAGCGCCTGTCGCCAGAATCTGCTCTGGTTGACCGTGCACAGCTGCTCGGCCTTTCCGCTCCGGAAATGACCGCACTGGTTGGTGGTCTGCGTGTGCTCAAGGCTGGCGTCAACGAACACGGCGTCTTCACCGACAGCCCAGAAGCGCTGACCAACGACTACTTCGTCAACCTGCTGGACATGTCCACCAAGTGGACCCCAGCTGGCGACAATGTCTATCAGGGCGTTGATCGTGTGACTGGCGAAGCGCGTTGGACAGCGACCCGCGCTGACCTCATCTTTGGTTCGCACAGCCAGCTGCGCGCAATCGCAGAGGTGTACGGCCAGGCGGAC
This sequence comes from Devosia sp. MC532, assembly GCF_016461625.1. Lineage (NCBI taxonomy): Bacteria > Pseudomonadati > Pseudomonadota > Alphaproteobacteria > Hyphomicrobiales > Devosiaceae > Devosia > Devosia sp. MC532. Next base: position 156,978 of record NZ_JAEMNZ010000002.1, read on the forward strand.
AATGCTGAGAAGTTCGTTCGTGACTTCGTGGCGGCTTGGACCAAGGTGATGAACGCAGACCGTTTCGATCTGCGCTAATCGCTAGAGCTTTGCTCTGAATATGAAGGCCCCGGTGCTCAGCATCGGGGCCTTTTTGCTGGGCGGTTAAAAGCTTCGGTGGTGTTTTATTCAAATGCTGGAGTGAAGCTTTAGCGGCCACAAGCAGATAGGGGTTCAATCTCTCCCAAAAAGCCACACTCGGAGATAGGGCGCATGGGCGAGAATGATAATGGGCAAAGAGCGTTCGCAAGTTTTCGCGTGTTGACGACCGACAGCGATACGTCTGAACGCACAATGCTTTTCCGGAACATGGCGCAGCTGTTTTCGTTTGTGTCTGATCGCTGCGACGACGATCAGGTCAATCAATACGACGAAGCGCTCTGCCGCTTGGCTGAGTATGTCGAGATCGAAGCGCGGGCGCATGTCGCCAAGATACTGGCTCCACTGGAGCGCGCGCCCGGTACGGTGGTGCTTCGGCTCGCGAATGACGCGATCGAGGTAGCCCACCCTCTGCTCGAGTTCTCGACGGTTCTCAGTGATGACGATCTGATCGACATCATAGCCAACCAAACCGAGGAGCATCGCATCGCCATTGCTAGCCGCAATGGCGTCAATGAGCGGGTTGGGGAAGCCATTGTTGAGCATGGCGACGGCGCTTCGGTTGTGCGTCTGGTGCAAAACCCCAAGGCTGAGTTTGCGCGCGAAACGCTGGCGAAACTCATCAAGCGTGCCCAGCAGGACGCCGCGCTGGCTGACGATTTGCGCGGACGCAATGATATCGACTGGTCCTCGGTTCGCAACGAGATCGACGAGGCGTCTGAAAAGGTTCTGCAGGCTATTCCGCAATCCAATGTGGCGCTGGATCCGGTAACGGCGAGCAAGATCAATGCGGTGGTCTATAACCGCTTGCGCGCTCGTGCGGGGTTCAACGCGCAGGAGTGGAAGGTTGCCTATAACCAGGTGAAGGGGTTGGCGGATCGGCGTCAGCTCGATGATCGGGCGTTGGCGCGATTTGCCCGCTTTGGTTATGGCCATCATTCGGCGGCGGGCATTGCCGTGATGCTCAAGGTCGGCCCGGAGATCGTGGTGCGCTGGCTGGCGTCGCAGGACTATGCCGCGTTCACTGTTGCGTTGAAAGCGCTGGGGCTTAACGCAGACCTTTATGAGGCGATTGTGGCGACGCTGCCGTGGCGCGATCTGCCTTCTGAAGAGGAAAAGCAGATGGTTCTGTCGCGGTTTAAGGCGCTTGAGCTGGAAGACGCCAGAGAGATTTTTGCCCTCTGGCGTGCTCATTCCTTTCGCAAGAAAGGCCCCAGCCTAGAGCGCTATTCGGCCTGAACGGTCCGGTTCGGCTGAGCGAGCAGCCGGCCCATTTGCTGCATGTCGTGACCTGCGGGTTCCTGGAAAACGCGCAGGTCGAACTCAGCCATAATGGCATAGAGATGATCGAAGATGTCCGACTGGATGGCTTCGTAATTCACCCAAACCACGGTGTTGGTGAAGGCATAAAACTCCATCGGCAAGCCGGTGGAGGTCGGCTCCATCTGGCGCACCATGATCACCATAGAGGGGTGAATGTGGGGGTGGTTGCGCAGATAGGCCTCAGCGTAAGCGCGGAAGACGCCGATATTGGTCGAGCGGCGCGTGTTGGCGGGGACTGTGGCGCGCTCGCCTAGGCTGGCGTTCCACTGCGCAATCTCCTCGCGCTTCTTTTTGAGGTAGTTTTCGAGAAGACCAATTGAGGCCAAACGATCGAGCTCCTCCTGGTTGAGGAAGCGGATGGAGCTTTGGTCGATATTGATGGCGCGCTTGATGCGACGGCCACCGGATTCTTGCATGCCGCGGTAGTTTTTGAACGGATCGGTGACGAGGCGGCGAATGGGGATGGTGGTGATGGTTTTGTCGAAGTTCTGAACTTTGACCGTGTGCAGCTCGATGGCGAGAACATCACCATTGGCGTCCTGATTGGGCACTTCGATCCAATCGCCAACGCGGACCATGTCGGTGGACGAAATCTGAATGCCGGCGACCAGTGAAAGCAGCGTGTCTTGGAAGACCAAGATCAGCACCGCGGCCATAGCGCCAAGACCCGAGAGCAGAATGACCGGGGATTGATCCATCAGGGTTGCGATCATCATGACCGTGGCGATGACATAGACGGCGATTTTGAGGACCTGAATATAGCTCTTCATCGGCCGCAGGCGGGCCTTGGGGCGGCGATGGTAGATAACGTCAACGACGTTGAGGACAGCCGAAATGGCGCGGGCCAGCATCAGGATAATGGTGGCATTGGCGACGTTGCGAATGGCGACGACGGCCACATCATGCAGGTTTGGCACGATGGCGATGCCGAGGGCGATGATCAGTGGTGGCGCGGCCTGGGAGAGGCGCTCAATGACATTCTGGCGGCTGAGCTCTGGGTCTTTGCCATAGGGCGTGAACTTGAGCAGGCGATGCAGGACACGCAAGAGGACGAGCTTGATCACCAGATTCGCAGCATAAGCGGCGAGTGCGAGCAGGATGAGCGCTATGCTTGTGCTGACCAGCGGGTGATTGTCGATCCACTCAAGTGGCAGCATAAAGTCTCCTATCAGCGGGCGGGCGCTGGAATACGGCGGTTTGCCGGGCGGGCCCTTCAAAAGGAACCGCGTGGCAGAATGACGGCAAAGGGGTTAAGAACAGGCTAGACCTCGTCACGATCAAGATATAAACATATCTTTATATCCGAGGTGTGTATGAGCAATCTGAACGAGTTGGTGGGCGTTTTGAAGGCGGCGGGGGAAAGCACCCGGCTGCGCCTTTTGGCGCTTCTGGCCGATGGCGATCACTCGGTCAAGGACCTGACCGAGATATTGGATCAAAGTCAGCCCCGTGTCAGCCGTCATTTGAAACTGCTTGCTGATGCTGGCTTAATCGAACGCCATGCGGAAGGGGCTTGGGCCTACTATCGCCTGACCCCATCGGGGCAGGGCGCAGATCTGGCCCGTTGGCTGACCTCACGTGTTGACCCGACCGACCCTGAGCGGTTGCGCGACAGAGCGCGTCAGGCTGAAGCGCGGAGCGCGCAGCAGGCTCTGGCGGCGAATTACTTCGCGCAAGTGGCGGACAGCTGGGACCTCTTAAAAACTCTTCATGTGCCAGAAGCTGCCGTGGAAGCGGCGGTTTTGGAAGCTGTGGGCGAACGCAAGATTGAGCTGCTGCTTGATCTGGGGACGGGTACAGGGCGGATGCTCGAGGTGCTGGCGCCTGCATACGAGCGCGGGATCGGCATCGACTCCAGCCGTGAAATGTTGGCGGTTGCCAGAGCGCGTCTGGTGGAAGCTGGGCTCGCCCATGCGCAGGTTCGCCTCGGCGATATGGCGGCGCTGGATAGCACGCTAGGGCCAGCGGACGTGATCGTGGTGCACCAAGTGTTGCACTATTTTGACGATCCGGGCCGAATGCTGGCGCAGGCCAAGGGGTTGTTGAAGCCCGGTGGGCAGGTGCTGATCGTCGACTTTGCGCCGCACACACTCGAGTTTTTGCGCACCAACCATGCGCACCGACGCCTCGGGCTCTCCGATGAGCAGATGTCGGGTTGGGCCAATTCAGCGGGAATGGATGTGCAGTCTGTACGTCTGTTCCCAAGCGACACAAATGATCAGGGGCTGACCGTGTGTCTGTGGTCTCTGGTCGATCGAAATAAGACGGAAAACTAAAATGCTCGATGACAATTTGCGCGCTAGCCGCAAGACCGCAGAGACGCGGCCGGATCTGCAGATCTCGTTCGAGTTCTTTCCCCCCAAGACCGACGTTATGGAAGAGCGGTTTTGGGAAAGCGTGCACAAGCTTGCGCCGCTGAAGCCACGTTTCGTATCGGTGACCTATGGCGCCGGTGGTTCGACACGCGAGCGTACGCTGCGCATGGTGAGCCGCATTGCATCGGACACCGGTGTGCCAGCGGCAGCGCACTTGACCTGCGTTGGCGCGACCAAGGCCGAAGTCGACGAGGTTGTGCGCGGCTATAAGGATGCCGGTGTGACTAGCATTGTGGCGCTGCGCGGTGATCCGCCAGAGGGCATTGGGCAGCCGTTTACGCCGCATCCGGAAGGCTATCAGAACGCGGCTGATCTGGTTGCGGGTATCCGCAAGATTGGCGATTTCGATATTTCGGTTGCCGCCTATCCGGAAAAGCACCCACAGAGCGAAAGCTGGAATGTCGAAATCGACAATCTCAAGCGCAAGATCGATGCCGGGGCGAACCGCGCGATTACGCAGATGTTCTTCTCGAACGCGGACTATCTGCGCTATGTTGAGCGCGCTCAAAAGGCCGGTATCACCGCGCCAATAGTGCCCGGCATTCAGCCGATCCACTCGTTCAAGCAGATTTCTGGCTTTGCGGGTCGCTGCGGTGCGTCGATCCCAGAATGGCTCGCAGAGCGTTTTGATGGGCTCGACGAAGACCCAGAAACGCATGCGCTCATGGCTGCGGCGGTTGCGGCGGAACAGGTCACCGAACTGCTCGATGAAGGCATAACGGAGTTCCACTTCTTTACGCTGAACCGATCAAACCTGGTTCTGGCGCTGGCGCGTCTGTTGGGTCGCCGCCCGTAAACAATTGACACGAACGCTTGGTCCTTCTTCAATGCTCGCAGCTGTATGCTGGGAAGCCTTGGGGAAGGTCCGTGCAAACTGAATTGACGCCATTGGATGTTTTGGTCATCCGAAATGCGCGTACGGCGCAGTGGTCGAGTTTCCTCGGCAATGCCGCTATCGCTCTGATCACCACGGGCTTTCTATCCCCTATCGCGGCAATAACCATCGTCGGCCCCCAAGCAACCGCAGGGGCGTTGCAACTCGTTTGGGTCGGGACGGTGTTTTTCCTCGTCGCAGGGTGTATATTGCTCGTGGAAAGCCTACGTAACCTACGTGAGCTGAGGCATGTTCCATGATTGAGAACGTCGTAATAGCCGTTTGGCCGATTGTCGCGATCGCGATTTGTGCCAGTGTCATTCTGGTTTACGGCCGGATGCGCGGGATATTCTCTGACGTTCCTGTTATTGCACCCGCGCAATCGACGAGTGCCTCGGTACAGAAACGCCGTTCTGCCGCGTCGAAGGATGGTCTGCATCCTCCTAGCCGGTAGCGTTCATCCCCCGTTCAGATGGGGTGGCGGATGATGGGATCATGGCCGCAGTTCATATTGTGGCCATGAAAGCGGGGTTTGTCCTCGCCTAGCGCCCACAGCCGTTTGGATGATTTTATGAAGATCGACCGCCGCATTACCAATGGCTTGGCCTGGACCGGCGCTTTGCTGGTCGTGGCTATTCCGTCCGCTGACTTCATTACACGCCAGTTCATGCCTGATGTCGGATCAAGCGTGGCTGTGGTCAGTGAAGTGCGTGCGCCTGCTGTTGCGTCAGCGCCTGTAGCTGTTTCAGCTCCGGCGGCCCCAGTGGTTGAAGCGCGCCAAGAGGTGGCGGAAGCGCCAAAGGCGAGCGCACCTGCTGCGGCGCAGTCTGGCGATGTGGTCGATAATTTTTTGAATTCCGGGCGTGCGCTTCCCGATTATATCTCCGGCGGTGGCAGCGCGCCTGCGGCTAAGCCCGCGGCCCAGCCTGAAACCAAGCCAGTTGCCGCAAAGCCAGCAGCTCCAGCGCCTACTCAGCCTGCACAGCAGGCCGTAGAGAAGCCTGCGCCAAAACCAGCACCGCCTCCGGTGGCTGTGCCCGTTGCAACGCCACCAGCGGCTCCTGTTCCTGCTCCTGCGGTTGTCGCTACTGTGCCAAAGGTCGTCGGGTTTCCGACGCCTGCGTGGCAGCGTCCGCCGTCAGTCGATGTCGCGTATACACCACCTCTGATTATCGATACGCCGCCGATCCATAGCCAGACCGTCATACGTCCGTCAGACAACCGTGTTATCCGGCCCCAAGACAATCGCGTCATTCGGCCTGAAGAGCTTGATGAGATGGAAGAATGGGAAGCTGGGCCTGTGCAGGATTTCCTCAATCAGCAGGGGAGCCGCGCCACTGTTCGCCGTCAACAGATCGTGCCACCAAACGCGGTCGTGCCGCCAGCCAATGTTGGTGGTGGCAATGACTATGTGCCGGGCGGTTTTTTCTTTGATCAAGGTCCCGCGAACGCGCAACCAAGGGGCTTCCCTCCGGTTTATGATGGTAGGGACATCCCCGAATATGAAGTCTATCCGTTGAACTGATGAAACGGGTCCATGCGGTGCTGGCATGGACTTCATCGTAAAATGCCGATAAAGAGGTGTTTCGACGGAAACTGAAAGCGACAGCAAATGTTATCTTGCGTCCGCAAAGCTGAAGAAAACAACGATCTGCGTCATAAGCTGTCGCGGTTCCTTGGCTCGTTTTCAGATCGCACCGGCCTTGCGGGGCGAGTGGCTGATATTATCGACCCAGACACATGGCTACCGGGTGGGCGCGACGCTGCCTTTACGCTGGCGTTGATTGCCTTGTCCGCCAAGATGGCTGTGGCCGACGGCGCGGTGACGGCATCGGAAGTGCGGGCGTTTAACGCGACGGTCGATATTGCCGATGGTAGCCGCGAGCAGGTGCAGAAGCTTTTCAATTTGGCCAAGCAGGATGTTGCTGGCTACGATTCTTATGCACGCAAAGTGTCCCGCTATTTCGCCGAAACGCCAGAAACGCTGGAGCACGTGCTCGACGGGCTGTTCTTTATCGCCACGGCTGACGGGCTCGTGCATGAAAGCGAGCTGGAGTACCTGCGACACGTCAGCTCAATTTTTGGGTTCGATGAGGCGCGGTTTGAACAGATCGCCTCCCAGCATGTGATGCTGGAGGAGGGGGTGGACCCTTATATGGTGCTGGGCCTGCGCCACGATGCGCCGCCTGAGGAAGTGCGCAGGGTTTATCGTCTGCTTGTTGCCGAGCACCATCCGGATCGTTTGATTGCTAAGGGCGTGCCTGAAGAGCTGATCGATGTCGCGACTGCGCGCATGGCGTCGATCAATTTGGCATATCAAGCGATTACTCGACCTAAACCGCAACCGATGCTCACTTGACGGATCAGTGGCGCTGCCGCATTTAGGCACCGTCAGTTGACCGGGTGACCGCTGGCGGGTGGGTAACTGCCCGTTGGAGGAAAGTCCGGGCTCCATCGAAACACGGTGACGGCTAACAGCCGCCGGGGGCGACCCTAGGGAAAGTGCCACAGAAAGCAAACCGCCTCGGCATGCCGAGGTAAGGATGAAAGGGTGCGGTAAGAGCGCACCGGGCGTCTGGCGACAGAGGCCGCACGGCAAACCCCACCGGGAGCAAAACCAAATAGGGATGACGCGGGCTTTATGCCCAGCCTGTTTCGAGGCCAGATCATCCGGGTTGGTTGCACGAGCGCGCCGGCGACGGCCGCCTCAGATGAATGGTCACCGCGTCGCTTTTAGCGGCCTTACAGAACCCGGCTTATAGGTCAACTGGCATACCTTCCCCATGGTGGTGGGGAGGGGCGTCCACAGGACGTGGGGTCGCAACCCCGTGAGATATCCCTGTGTGCCCTTGCGATTTTCGTCATCTTCCCTTAAACGGGGGCCCCTTGGACCTCCGCCGTATTTCCGGCGGGCACACGCTTTTTTGGAGTTGGCGCGATGCCCCTGGCAACACCGTTTTACCTGATCGACGAAGCCAAGCTCGATCTCAATCTGGCAAAAGTTGATCGCCTGCGGCAGCTCTCCGGGGCGAAAGCTGTGATGGCGCTTAAGGCGTTTTCGACCTGGTCAACCTTCCCGCAAATCTCCCAGCATATGGATGGCTCAACCTCGTCCTCGCTGAATGAAGTGCGTTTGGGCAAGGAAAAGTTTGGCGGAGAAACCCACGCTTATTCCGTGGCTTGGTCCGATGATGAAATCGACGAAGCGATTTCTTACGCCGACAAGATGATCTTCAACTCGATCAATCAGCTCGAGCGTTTTGGTGCCAAGGCTGCGCATATGCCAGTTGGGCTGCGGGTCAATCCGGGCGTAAGCCATTCGCATTTCGATCTTGCCGATCCGGCGCGACCATACTCCCGTTTGGGGGAACGCGACGTCAGCAAGGTTGAGGCGGTTATGGATCGCATCAGCGGGTTCATGCTGCACTGCAATTGCGAGAACGACAGCGTTGTCGCTTTCTCCGCCTTGCTCGACACTTTTGAAGAAAAGCTCGGTCACCTTTTCGAGAAGCTCGAGTGGGTCAGCTTTGGTGGTGGTATTCACTTCACCGGCGCTGGCTACGACATCGATGCGCTGGCAGCACGCCTCAAGGCGTTTTCTGAGCGCTATCAGCTACAAGTTTATCTTGAACCGGGCGACGCAATCGTCACCGGAACGACGACGCTGGAAGTTTCCGTTCTCGATGTGATCGAAAACGAAAAGTCCGTCGCCATTGTCGATAGCGCCGTTGAAGCCCATATGTTGGATCTGTTGATCTATCGGCAGAGTGCCGAAATGGAACCGAATGCCGGTCCAAACCACTATGTTATCGCGGGCAAGTCGTGTCTCGCTGGTGACGTGTTTGGCGAATATGATTTTCCGACGGAACTCAAGGTTGGAGACCGTATCTCTCTGCAGAACGCAGGCGGGTACACAATGGTGAAGAAGAACTGGTTCAACGGTGTTGCCATGCCTTCCATCGCTATTAAGAAACGAAATGGGGATGTCGAGCTGGTACGCACGTTCGACTATTCTGACTATCTCGCTAGCCTGTCTTAGGATTGGCTGACCTTTCCACCCATAAAAAGGTGTTTCGTGACAATTGAAGAAAAACGTACTGATCATCGGCGCCGGAGGTGTCGCGCAGGTCGCAGCTTATAAGGCTGCAATGCACAATGATGTTTTGGGAGACATTCACATTGCCTCCCGAACGCTGTCCAAGGCTGACGCACTGGTTGCGGGCATTTTGGACAAGAAGGCGCTTAAGCGCCCCGGAGTCTTGGCCGCACATAAGCTCGACGCAATGGATGTCGAAGCCACCAAGGCACTGATCAAGCAGACCCAAACACACATCGTCATCAACGCCGGTTCTGCGTTTTTGAATATGTCGGTTCTGCGCGCCTGTATGGATACGGGTGTTGCCTATATCGACACAGCAATTCACGAAGACCCAAAGAAGATTTGCGAAGCGCCACCGTGGTACGGCAACTACGAGTGGAAGCATCGCGATGAATGCGAGCGCAAGGGCGTCACCGCCATTCTCGGTGCTGGCTTTGACCCAGGCGTGGTCAATGCTTACGCGTCGCTGGCTGCGAATGCCTATTTCGACCAGATCGACAGTATCGACATTATCGACGTCAACGCTGGTAGCCATGGGCGCTATTTTGCGACCAATTTCGACCCGGAAATCAACTTCCGTGAATTCACCGGCACCGTTTGGAGCTGGCAGAATAGCGAGTGGACGGCGAACAAGATGTTCGAAGTCAAACGCACGGACGATCTGCCGGTCGTTGGTTCGCACACGACCTATCTCACCGGTCACGACGAGGTGCATTCGCTCTCGGCCAATCTCGGTGTTCCAGATGTTCGTTTCTGGATGGGTTTTGGCGAGCACTACATCAATGTCTTCACCGTTCTGAACAACCTTGGCCTGCTTTCTGAGCAGCCGGTGACGACGGCAGAGGGCTTGGAAGTTGTGCCGCTTAAGGTGGTGAAGGCGGTGTTGCCTGATCCGATGTCGCTCGCGCCGGGCTACACCGGCAAGACCTTCATTGGCGATCTCATCAAGGGCACGCGCAATGGCGAGGCCACTGAGCTGTTGGTTTACAACATCTCAGACCACGAAGAAGCCTTTGCTGAGACCAATAGCCAGGCGATCTCCTATACGGCGGGTGTGCCTGCTGTCGCGGCCGCAATGCTGATCGCTACGGGTGAGTGGGATTGCCATCGCATGGCCAATGTCGAAGAACTGCCAGCTGTGCCGTTCATCGATCTTTTGGGGAAGCTTGGCCTGCCGACACGCATTCGTGACGCTAAGGGTGACCGCGAATTTAACCCGGCTGAGTTTAAGGCCCAGAAGGCTAAATCCAAGCTGGCTTAAGGATTTACGACATACGAAAGACCGGGAGCAATCCCGGTCTTTGATGTTTTGGGCACACTCTTAGGTTTGTTATTGCAACCACTTCCCTGCGACGGGCTTATGTCTGCAATACAATTACGGGCCTCTCTATGGACTATTCTAACAGCGGTGATCCGATGCGGGGTCGGAAAAACCCTTTCAAAAACAGCTACTTTAGGTTTTACGTCCTGAGCGGCGCTCTGGTTTTGGCACTGGTTGTGGGCATCGTGAAATTTGCCGCTGTACCGAACGAGCTTGCCCCTGTGCTCTACGCTCAGCCGTTCAGTGGGAAGGTGACCTCAACACTTGTGCCCGGCCCGTTACGATAAGTGACATCGGCACTGAGGGAATGGGCCATTGCTCTGACGATGCGCGTTCCCAACCCAGTGCCACGCGGTTTGCCTACGCCGCTCCAGCCAACGCCATCATCTTCGATGATCAAGCGAACACTGTCATTCTGACAGCGCATCGTGATGCGGATCTCGCCGGGCTCGCGACCCTCATAGGCATATTTGAGCGCATTGGTGACCAACTCAATGAGAATGACGCCGAGAGAGGCGACCTTCTCCGTTGGGACTGGAAAGCTCTGCACATCGGTGCGAATGCGTGCGGTTTGGCCTTCTGCCTGAACACTGTTTTCGAGTTCGCCAATCAGGCTTGAGACATAGTCGCCAATTTGCACGGTTCGGACGTCGCCGGAGGTATAAAGGTGCCTATGCACCCCCGCCACAGCATGAATACGCGCCTGCGTCTCGGAGAGGGCGCGCTTGGCTTCCTGATCCTCTAAGGCGTTCGCTTGCAAGCCTACGAGCGCGGCAACCATGGCCAGTGAATTGGCGACACGATGATTGACCTCCCCCAACAGCATTTCGGCGCGTTCGCGGGCTTCACGGGCTTCGCGGTTGGCGCGTTCATTGGCGCGGGTCAATCTCACACTGTCGACGGCGCTATCAATCGCCACCAAGAGCAATTCCATGAATTGCTCAGACCCGGTCTTGGGCACAAAATCGGTGGCCCCGGACTTCATGGCGGACACGGCAATCTCAGTTTCAGCAGCGCCTGTCACATAGACAACACCGGGCCGGCTCTCGAGCGTTCCCATGCCTGCGAGAATGTCTAGGCCGGTGCCGTCGGGCATATAGTGATCAAGCACCGCGACATCGATATTCTCATTCTGCAAATGCCTCAACGCTTCGCCAACGCCACTCGCGCTGAAGAAGTGAAAGCCCCTGCGCTGCATGGCTTTTTGCACCAGCCGCGTCAGACCCGGGTCGTCATCAACATAAAGAACGGTCGGCGTTCTATTCGGCATTTAAGTTATTCGGCCTCTGGAATTTGCATGACTGAGAAGAACAGGCCGAGCTGTTTGATGGCATTGGCGAAGCCATCGTAGTCGACTGGCTTGGTGATATAGACATTGGCGCCAAGGTCATAGCAGCGCTGAATCTCGCGCTGATCATCGGTGGTGGTGAGCACGACAACCGGTGAGCGGCGGGTGTGCTCATTGGCTTTGACCTTTTCGAGAATATCGATGCCGGTCATGTCGGGCAGGTTGAGGTCAAGCAAGACAAGCAGTTGACGACCCTGATTGGTCAGGCCCGTGCCATCTGGACCAAGAAGGAAGTCGAGCGCATCGGTGCCGTTTGTGAAGCCAAGGATTTCGTTGGCAACACCGGCACGACGGATGTTCTTCTCGATGAGGCGGGCGTGGCCCTCATCATCTTCGACCATGACGATGGTCACTGGACGCGCGTTATTCATGCCCCATTTCCCTTTAGGTAAGCGCGCACATCGCGCGGAAGATCGACAGTGAAGGTTGTGCCTACACCGAGTTTGGATGAGAGTTTTACGTCGCCGCCGAGGCTGCGGGCCATTGTGCGGACGTGGGCGAGGCCAATGCCTTCGCCTGGATTGTTTTGCGTGCCGGAGCGGCGGAAGAGCTCGAAGACGCGTTCGTGGTCGGTGTCAGCAATGCCGCGCCCATTGTCGGCGACATCAATGATCACGCGATTGCCGGGCGCGTTGCGGGCTGTGATCCGCACATGTAGGGGCCGATTAGGGCTTTGATATTTGATCGCATTATCGAGGATATTGCCCAAGACCTGCTCGACAGAGAGCCGATCGGTGAACAGTTCGTTGACCTTGATGTCGATCTCGATCTGGCCTTGCCCTTCAACCAGTTGGTGGTGGACGGCTGCGGCTGAGTTCTCGACGAGCCGCTGAAGGTTAATCGCTTCAGGGCGCAAGGTGCGCCGCCCTTCGCGGGAGATTTTTAGAATAGCGTTGATGAGGCTATCCATCTTGCGCGTGGCAGCACGAATGAAGGTTACGGCCTCGGGAAGATCTTCAGAGGCGGCAAGATAGGCTTCCTCAGCCACTGTGTCGCCGGGGGCAGGCGGGTGCAGTTCCATATAGGTCCGCACGGCTGCAACGCCTGTTTCCATCTCACTGGTGAAGCCCATGACGTTGACGAGCGGGGCGCGCAGATCGTGCGTGACGATATAGGCGAAACGCTGGATTTCCTCATTCGCCTTGCCCAGCTCTTTGGTGCGATCAGCGACGCGCGCTTCGAGCCCGAGGTTGGCTTCTTCAATCTCTTTGCGCGCAAGGGCTAGTTCGCGCATATAGGAAATCATGGTCCAGATGGAGCCGCTGACCACAAGTAGAATTACCGCGCCGCCCACGACCGTGACGAGGCGTAGAAAATTGATCGTGTTTTCTTGGTTCTCAGCGCCGGCAGAGATTCGATCATCCGCGCCTGTCATCACAGCCGTGAGGAAAGCACGGATGTCATCCATGGCCTGCTTGCCACTGTCGCTGCGGACCCGTTCGATCGCCGCGGGAAATCCTTGGGTATCTGCAAGGGTTAGGGTGTCGGCAAGTTCAGCGCGCTTGATGGCGATATTGGTTTTCAGGCGCTGCAACGATTCTTGCGCATTTTCAATTCCGCTCAGGCTTGTCGTCAGGTCGGCCAAGTTTAGGTCGATTGCTTCGATATGCTGTTCGTATGGCTCAAGATATTTTTTGTCTTGGGTCAGCAAATAGCCGCGCTGCCCGGTTTCCATATCCTGCAATGACCCGAGAAGGTCGACCGAGGCTCGGCGTATGGAGCGAGCGTCAATCACTTCTTGGAAATAGCCTTGGGAGCGCTCGACCAGCCAAATATTGGTCCCGACGATGCCGATAAGGGCGACCAAGCCAATGAGCATTAACAGTGCTGTCGATCGGATGAATGTTTTGTTGGTTATTGGCATCTGAAATCTCGGCAGGCACATATTTAATCGCCTGAATATTTTAAAGGCGCAATGAAGAATATAAGTCACGAGATCGTGAGTGGTTCCGCCGTCAGGTGAATGGGAAACAAAATCTTAAAGGTCCCATTGCAAAATGGGGGATGAGTTTTTGTAACCGGCGCGTTTTGCCGGTGATGGAGTTTTGCCGAATATGGGCAAGCCAAATCCGGCCGAGTCAGACGTGACTGCAGGGCCACATCTACCGGTTTTGTTGGACGAAGTGCTTTGGGCCTTGAAGCCCGCACCGGGAATGAAAATTGTCGACGGTACGTTTGGCGCGGGCGGCTATTCGCGTGCGCTGTTGCAGGCCGGAGCGACCGTGATCGGGATCGATCGTGATCCGACCGTTGCTCCGCATGTCGAGCGGTTGCGCGCCGAATTCCCCGATACCTTCCATTTTGTTGCTGGCACATTCTCGGCTCTCGATACGCTGGCCGCGCCCTTTGGGCCGATTGATGGCGTTGTGCTCGACATTGGCGTGTCTTCCATGCAGCTCGATCAGGCGGAGCGAGGCTTCTCGTTTATGCGTGAGGGGCCGCTGGATATGCGCATGAGCGGTTCTGGCACGAGCGCTGCCGATCTGGTCAATGAGCTGGAAACGGAAGCATTGGCGAACTTGCTTTATGCGTTTGGCGAAGAGCGCAAGTCTCGCCGTATCGCCCAGTTCATTGTGGCCGCGCGCGAAGACGAGCCGATTAACACGACGCTTCAACTCGCCAAGATCATTGAGAAGGCCATCGGTCGTAAGCCTGGTGATGCGCATCCGGCAACGCGCTCGTTCCAAGCCTTGCGGATCGCGGTGAATGGCGAATTCGACCAGTTGGTTGAAGGCCTGTTCGCGGCCGAACGCCTTTTGGGCGAAGAGGGGACGCTGGCCGTGGTGAGCTTCCATTCGTTGGAAGATCGTATCGTCAAGCGCTTCTTCGACCCTGACAAGGGTGGGCCGACCGCATCGCGTCACTTGCCGCAGGTGCAGGCCGAAGCGCGGCGTTGGCATCCGGTCGCCAAGGCCGTCAAGGCGGGCGAGGCTGAGTTGTCGCGCAATCCGCGCTCGCGCTCGGCTGTGTTGCGCAGTGCGCGTCGCACCACTGATGCTGCGCGTCCGGTGCAGTTGCGTGGTCTGGGTGTTCCGGAAGTGCGAGAAGCGTAATGATCCGCAGCGTCAACATTTTCCTGCTGTTTGTGTCGGTGGCCATGCTTTCGGGCGTTTACGCGCTCAAGTTTTCCATTGAAGGCACGGCGGCTGAGCGAACTGCGTTGGCCGTAAAAATCAATGAGCAGGAGGGGGAACTCTCTCTGATCAAAGCAGACTGGGCGGTGCTCAATCAGCCCGGTCACATCGACCCAATTGTGAAGCGCCATCAGGTGGAGCTCGAATTGACCCCTGTTGCGCAAGAGCAATTTGGGGCGTTCGCGGCCTTGCCGATGCGCCCCGAAAAACCCGATGCGGCATCGATGGATGCCTTGTTTGAAGCAATTGCAGAAGGTGTTGATCCAATCGACGCTATCATTGAACTGGATGGAGCCGAATAATGGCTATCGTCGCCGAGGGAATGCCGCCGACCATTGCGTTAGAGGGCTCGCGTAAGCAGCGCGGGAACCTGACGCAGGCGCGTATTCGGTGGATGATTTTGGCCGTCGTCATGGGCTTTGGCCTGGTGGGCGGTCGCCTCATTCAGCTGGGCATGGTTGTGCCGGACCAATCGATCGAAGGGCAAACGCGTGACGCGATCATGGCGTCGCGCCCGCCCATTCTGGACCGCAATGGTTTGGAGATGGCGGTCGATATCCGTGTGCCTTCGCTTTACGCCGAGCCGCGCCGCATTATTGACGTTGAAGAGGCTGTCTCTAAGCTCCGTACCGTGTTGCCAAGCCTGGATGAAGAATGGCTGCGCAAGCGACTGACGGGCGAAAAGGGCTTTGTGTGGGTGCAGCGTGAACTGACGCCAGCCATCCAAGAGCAAGTGATGCGTCTGGGTATTCCGGGCATTGATTTCATCACGGAATCCAAGCGTTTCTATCCGGCGATGAGCGAGGCTGCCCATATTCTGGGATCGACCAATGTCGACAATCAGGGCATTGCGGGCATTGAGCGCTATGTCGACACCGACCACCTTTCGGTTTTGCAGGAGCTTGGCCTTGCGCGCGGCAATGCGCTGACGCCAATTGAGCTCTCGGTCGACATGCGCGTGCAGCATATTCTGCATCAGGAAATGCAGGATTCGATGGCGCGTTATCAGGCGATCGCGGCTGCCGGCGTCATTATCGACATCTATTCGGGTGAAGTTGTTGCGATGGCATCGCTGCCGGACTTCAATCCGAATGAGCCCGCGTCTGCCTTGGTCAAAGATACATTCAACCGGATCACGTCGGGCATCTTTGAGCCGGGCTCGATTTTCAAGACCATCACCATCGCGGGAGCGCTGGACTCCGGGACTGTCCGTATCACGGACAAGTTCGATGCGCGCTATGGTGTGCGCTTCGGCCGGTACACCATTAGCGACTTCCACGGTAAAAACCGTATTCTGGCGTTGCCGGAAGTTTACAAATACTCGTCTAACATCGGCACGATCCGGGTGATGCAGGCGATGGGCAAAGACAATTTCCGCGCCTTCCTCAGCCGCCTCAAATTTGACGAACGCGTCGAGTTTGAACTGCCCGAAATGCGCTCCCCGTCCATTCCAAAGTCGTTGTCTGAAGTGGGCGCAGCGACGGCCTCGTTTGGGCATGGTCTGTCGGTGTCGCCGCTGCATATGGTGATGGCCTATACAGCGCTGGTGAACGGCGGCAATTACATTGCTCCAACGCTTTTCAAGCGCTCGATTGCTGACGCAGAGAAGCTTTATGAGCCTGTGGTAAGTGCGCAGACCAGCGAATACATCCGCTATTTGATGCGGTTGAATGCCATCGCTGTCGGTGGTTCAGGTTCGCAGATGAATAAGCTCGCGCTGGGCTACCGCGCTGGCGGGAAGACTGGTACTGCAGAAAAAGTGGTTGATGGCCGTTATTCATCGAGCAAGGTGACGAACTTTTTCGCGTCGGCCTTCCCCCTCGATAATCCGCGCTATGCTATGGTCGTGATGGTCGATGAGCCAAAGGCAGAAAATGAACGGTCAGGCACAACCGCAGGTTGGAATGCGGGACATATGACCGGCCGGATCGTGCAACGGATTGCACCAATGCTGGGTATTGCGCCAGAATTTAGTGAGCTGCTGGATCAACAGATCGTTCCGCAATCAGTGCGGCAGCTCTATCCAGAAGGATTTTGACTGTTGTCCATAAGCGTTAGCCAACTGCTCGAGGGATCTGGCGCCCGCCCGAAAAAGGGCCTTGGTGCCGTATTCGGGTTGAATTCGGACAGCCGGCGTATTGAACCGGGCGATGTCTTTTTCGCTCTGCCGGGCGTTAAGGTGCACGGCAATCAGTTTATCGCTGACGCGGTTGAACGCGGCGCGCTTGCTGTTGTGACGGACGTTTCGCCTCCGGGTGACCCGGGCGTGCCAGTGATCGTGGTTCCAGATGTTCGCGCTGCCTATGCGCGCGCGGCAAGCCGAGTGTTTGAGCCGCAGCCAGAAATGCTGGTGGCTGTGACCGGCACGAATGGCAAAACTTCCGTTGCATCCTTTGTTCGCCAGATTTGGGAAGAAGTCGGGGTGCCGGGTGCAAGCATTGGTACGCTGGGTATTGAGACGAGCAACCGTCGTATCGACGGCGCTCTGACCACGCCCGACAGCCGCACGCTGCATCAGGCCATGCGCGCGCTCAAGGCGCAGGGGATTGACCATGTGGCGCTCGAAGCGTCGAGCCATGGTCTGGACCAGCGCCGCCTTGACGGCATCCACTTTGAAGCGGTCGCCTTTACCAATCTCAGCCGTGATCACCTCGATTATCACGCTGACATGGAAGAGTATAAGAACGCCAAGCTGCGTCTGTTCACTGAGCTTCTGGTCGATGGCGGCGCGGCAATCGTCAATGTCGATGATCCGGAACACGAAGCGTTTATGTTCGCGGCGCTTTCGGCCAGCGCAACATTGCTCACGGTCGGTCGTGAAGGCGCTTATATCGAGCTGCTTTCGATCAAGCCGGAAGGCTACGGTCAGCGCGTTGAGATCCGCCATATTGGCGAACTCGTCAGCTTCCACCTCAAAATCCCTGGTGAATTCCAGGTGTCAAACACGCTGGTAGCGGCCGCTCTGGCGATGTCTTCAGGTGTTGATAAGGCTGATGTGTTTGCAGCACTGCCGGAACTTGTTGGCGCTGTTGGGCGTCTTGAGCTGGTTGCCGAACACAATGGCGCAGCCATTTTCGTGGACTATTCGCATAAGCCCGAAGCACTGCGCACGGCTCTGACGACCTTGCGTCCATACGCGCCGAACAAGCTGCGCGTGGTGTTTGGTTGTGGCGGGGATCGCGACAAGGGCAAGCGTCCGCAGATGGGTGAGATCGCCAGCAATCTGGCGGACGAAGTGATCGTCACGGACGATAATCCACGCACTGAAGACGCGGCTGCGATCCGCGCTGAGGTGATGGTTGGTGCCAAGGGCGCTGAGGAAATCGCTGATCGTCGTGAGGCTATCTTTGCTGCGGTGAAGCGCCTCAAGAAAGGCGACGTGCTTCTGGTCGCTGGCAAGGGCCACGAAACCTACCAGATCATCGGAACCACCAAATCGCACTTCTCGGACCACGAAGTGGTTCTGGAAGCGATTAAGGGCTAATGCAATGGCGCCGGACCTCATAGTCCGGCGTTTTGTTTTGGGGGAAAGTGACACGCGTGGTCCAGCACCTCAATTTCGCTATAGAACGGTGATCTGACTTTTTGCGTCACCAACTGCGCTTCTCTCAACGACAGCTAATTTCATGACCCCTCCACTTTTTACGCTTGATGCCATTCTCGCAGCGACCGGTGGGCGCGCGGCTGGTGTGAGTGCGACTGAGATCAACTCGGTCTCAATCGACTCCCGTGATCTTGGCCGTGATGCCCTGTTTGTAGCGATCAAGGGCGATCGCTTCGACGGGCATGATTTTGTCGATACCGCTATCGCCAATGGCGCTGCGGCAGCTCTGGTGACAGACGGCAAAAGCGTGGGCGAGGGGCGTATTGTCGTCGCTGACGCCTTGGGCGGTTTGCGCGACATGGCGCGGGCAGCGCGGGCGCGGAGCCGGGCGTTTATCGTTGGTGTGACCGGAAGCGTGGGTAAGACCACGACCAAAGAAGCCATTCGCACTGTGCTCGAAACAGCTGGCGAAACGCATTACTCGATCAAGAGCTTTAATAACCACTGGGGCGTGCCGCTGATGCTGGCGCGGATGCCGGAAACGGCGCAGTTCGGTGTGTTTGAAATGGGTATGAGCGCGCCCAACGAAATTCGCCCGTTGAGCAAGCTGGTGCGCCCCCATGTGGCGGTAATCACCAATGTGGCGCCTGCCCATTTGGAAAATCTCGGCTCGCTGGAAAACATCGCGCTGGCTAAGGCGGAGATATTTGACGGGCTTGAGCCCGGTGGCACGGCGGTGATCAATGCTGATCACCCACAAATTGATATTTTGCTGCAAGCGGCAAGCGCTGCAGGTGTTGCCCGGGTCATCACCTACGGCTTTTCGGCCGGTGTCGATTGGCAGATCGTTGATGTTGTGACGAGAGCTGACGGCAGTACGGCGACGGTGGAGCGTGGTGGGGAACGCTATGCGCTTGAGCTGAGCGTCGCTGGGCGGCATATGCTGGTCAATGCAACGGCAGCGCTAATTGTGGCGGACCTCGCAGGGATCGATACGGGTTTTGCCCTGCACACTTTAGCGCGCTTGGGAGCGCAGCCGGGGCGGGGACAGCGCTCCAATTTTGGATCAGCCGATAAGGCTCTGTTGCTGATCGATGAGAGCTATAATGCCAACACCGCCTCAATGGGTGCGGCATTGGACGTGTTCGCCTCAGTTACACCGGCGAATGGTCGCAAGGTCATCGTGCTGGGCGATATGAGAGAATTGGGTGACACGGCGAACGCGTTGCACGCGGGCCTTGCACCAGCCGTACTGGCGTCGGGCGCGACGCGCGTGCATCTCGTGGGCCAGCATATGGCGGCTCTCGGACAGGCTCTGCCCGCTGGCATTGTGGCCAGCCATCATCAGAGTGTTGAACAAGCTCAAGAGGTGATCATAGATGATCTTGCGTTTGGCGACGCAGTTATGATCAAAGGATCGAACGGGGTTGGTCTGGCGCGTATTGTCAGCGCCATCACACAGAAATTCTCAAACAGCTGAAATCCCCAACAAGAATAGCGGAATAGAATGCTCTATTTTCTCGGCCAGTTGGGCGACTCCGTGTCAGCCTTCAACGTCTTCCGGTACATCACCTTCCGTACAACTGGAGCAGTTGTAACGGCGTTGTTCTTTGTTTTCATGTTCGGCCCGGGGATGATCTCCCTGCTGCGCCTGAAGCAGGGACGTGGACAGCCAATTCGTGAAGATGGTCCTGCTGGACACTTGCTGACCAAAAAGGGCACACCGACAATGGGCGGGTTGATGATCCTTTCGGGCGCGGTGATCTCAACATTGCTGTGGTCGAACCTGACCAATGGTTATGTCTGGGTGGTGTTGTTCGTAACCATCGGCTTTGGCGCGATTGGGTTTTACGACGACTATCTCAAGGTCAAGCGCATGAGCCACAAGGGCTTTGGGTCCAAGCAGCGCTTGCTGTTGGAAGCGCTGATCGGTGGCGTCGCGGCCTTTGCGATTTCCCAGCTTGCTTCGGGCTCTTATGGCACTTCGCTGGTCTTCCCGTTCGTGAAAGACCTCGCCATCAACCTTGGCTATTTCTACATTCTGTTCGGCGGTTTCGTCGTGGTTGCTGCGGGCAATTCGGTGAACCTGACAGATGGCCTCGATGGTTTGGCGATTGTGCCGGTGATGGTGGCGGCGGCTTGCTTTGGCCTCATCGCCTATGTCGTTGGTTCGCAGAACTACGCGGACTATCTCTTCCTCAATTCCGTGCCGGGTACGGCTGAATTGGCGGTTGTGTGCGGTGCGCTGATCGGGGCAGGACTTGGCTTCCTGTGGTTCAATGCGCCACCGGCGCAGATCTTTATGGGTGACACAGGTTCGCTCGCCTTAGGTGGTGCTTTGGGCACGATCGCGGTTGCGACCAAGCACGAAATCGTCCTCTGCATCATCGGTGGTCTCTTCGTTCTTGAGACGGTTTCGGTGATCGTGCAGGTGACCTCGTTCAAGCTGACAGGGAAGCGCGTTTTCCGAATGGCGCCCATCCATCACCACTTCGAGCATCTGGGATGGACGGAAAGTCAGGTGGTTATTCGCTTCTGGATCATTTCTTTTGTTTTGGCGCTGATTGGTCTGTCGAGCCTCAAGCTCCGCTAAGTCGATCAAGTCATTGAAATTCCAAGCAAGCCCCGGTTCGCCGGGGCTTGTTTTTTTTCTGATCACGCTTTTGCAAAACGCAAATGCCTTGGCAAATCGGTAACCATCGTTGGTTACAAATCGAGGTAAGTTGTACCGCGTAACCGGGCTTTCCCGATGATGTTCTCCCGTGCTGAAAAAACTTGGCTTGCCGAATGGTGGTGGTCGATTGACCGCGAGCTGCTCGGCGCTCTGATTATGCTTTTGGCGTGTGGGATGGTCCTCAGCTTTGGCGCAAGCCCTGCTGTGGCCGAACGCATCGGGCTCGATGAGTGGCACTTTGTAATCCGCCATGCCATGTTCTGCGTCTTGGCGGTGCCAGTTATGCTGGCAACCTCTCTACTGTCTCACCGCCAAGCACGCTTGAGCGCGCTCTGCGTGCTGGTGGTGATGACAGTATTGCTCTGGGCGACCCTCTACTTCGGGACCGAGGTTAAGGGCGCGCGCCGGTGGGTTTCGCTCGCCGGGCAATCCATTCAGCCATCAGAATTCGTCAAGCCTGCCTTCGCTGTGATCAGCGCGTGGCTGTTTTCTGAATCGCTCATCCATCGCAACGTGCCAGGGCGCTGGATGGCCGCGGGGCTCATGGTCCTGATCGTGGCGGCGCTGCTGCTGCAGCCGGACGTTGGGCAGACCGCGCTGGTGGTCGCTACTTGGGCCGTATTGCTGTTCTTCTCCGGGATCAGCTGGTGGGTGATTATTGGGCTGGGGCTACTGGCGGTCAGTGCGCTGGCAGGGGCCTATATGTTCTTCCCGCACGTGTCGCGCCGTATCGATACGTTCATCAATCCTGATGCTGGTGGTAACACCTATCAGATCGACCGCGCCATTCAGTCCCTGCTGGAAGGCGGGTGGTTTGGGCGTGGTCCGGGCGAGTCGCTGGCCAAAAAGCTCATTCCCGACGCGCATGCTGACTATGTGTTTTCGGCGGCGGCGGGTGAGTTTGGTATTCTGTTCTGCATGGGCCTTGTTGGTCTCATCGCCTTTATCGTGATCCGCGCGATGATCTCGGCGCAGCGTCAGACAAGTCTGTTTGCGCGATTGGCCGCATCGACCATTGCCGTGCAGTTTGCGATGCAGTCGGGCATCAATCTCGCTGTGAACCTGAACCTGATCCCACCCAAAGGGATGACGCTGCCATTCGTCTCTTATGGCGGCACGTCCATGTTTGCAGTGGCCTTTGGTATGGGGCTGATGCTTGCATTGACCCGTACCAAGCCGGAAGAGCGTATGGCGACCGGCATTCCTTCGTATCGCAGTGCAGTGGTGGCCCCCGCAGAATGAGCAGATTTATTCTTATTGCCGGTGGGACCGGTGGGCACCTGTTCCCGGCTATGGCGCTGGCTCAAGAGCTGCAACGCCGTGGTCATGTTGTCGAGCTGATGACGGACCATAGGGTGGAAGCCTATGGCGCGGACTTCCCGGCCAAGGCGATCCATATCGTCCCCTCCGCCACCCCTTCAGGCGCGAATTTGGTGAAGGCCGCGGGTGCGGGCTTTACTATTCTGCGTGGCGTGGCCAAGGCCTATGGCATTTTCGCTAAGGACAAGCCTGCCGCCGTTATAGGCTTTGGTGGCTATCCGACATTCCCGCCGTTCATCGCGGCGAAGCTGTCCGGCGTGCCGGGCATTCTGCACGAGCAAAACGCGGTCATGGGGCGCGCCAACCGGGCGCTGACCCGTTTTGCACATACGCTGGCGCTGAGCTTTGCCAAGGCGAAATTTGCTGATGCGCAAAAAGTGGCGTCAGTGGTGACGGGTAATCCGGCGCGTGACCGTGTTCGGGCTGTGGCGGGCCGCCCTTATCCCGCGCTCGACGCTGTCGGTCCGATCCGGTTGGTGGTGACTGGCGGGAGCCAAGGCGCGCGCTTTACCTCCGATGTGGTTCCGGCGGCGATTGCGCTTCTGCCGGATGCGCTGCGTTCGCGTTTGCAGATCGTTCAGCAAGCGCGGCCCGAAGACATTGATCGCGTGACGGAAAGCTACCGCCAATCGCGCACCAATGTTGAGTTGGCGAGCTTTATCGGCGATCTGCCGGAGCGTATCGCCAATGCGCATTTGGTGATTGGACGCTCTGGGGCATCCACCGTAAACGAGCTTTGCGTTATTGGCCGTCCAGCGATTTTGATTCCGCTGCCCGGCGCGCTCGATAGCGATCAGAAATACAATGGCCAGGTGCTCGAAGAGGGCGGCGGCGGCTGGGTGATGGAGCAAGACACACTCTCACCGCAATCGCTTGCCACTCGGTTGCAGAACCTGTTCAGCAATCCTGCCAAATTACAGCAAGCCGCTGAGGCTGCCAGAGCCTTGGGTCAGCCTCAGGCTGTCGAGAAACTGGCCGACCTTGCCGAGCAAATCGCTGGGCTTGCACCAAAGACGAATGAAGGAATTCCATCATGAAGATGCCGCGGAACATCGGGCCGGTCCATTTTATCGGCATTGGCGGCATTGGCATGAGCGGTATTGCCGAAATCCTTCACAACCAAGGCTACACGGTGCAGGGCTCCGACGCCTCGCTTAATCCCAATGTTCAGCGCTTGCGCGACATGGGGATCAAGGTTGAGATCGGTCAGAGCGGCGACAACCTCGGGCTAGCTGAAGTCGTGGTGATCTCCTCGGCGATCAAGAAAGACAATCCGGAGCTGATGGAAGCGCGGGCGCGGGCTCTGCCTGTGGTGCGTCGCGCCGAAATGCTGGCCGAAATCATGCGGTTTAAGACCGCCATTGCTATTGGCGGCACGCATGGCAAGACGACGACGACCACGCTGGTCGCGGCGCTGCTCGATGCCGGCAATCTTGATCCGACCGTGATCAACGGCGGTATCATCAATGCCTATGGCACCAATGCCCGTCTCGGTGGCGGCGAATGGATGGTGGTTGAGGCGGACGAAAGCGACGGCACTTTCGTGAAGCTGCCGGCGGACGTGGCGGTCGTGACCAACATCGACCCTGAGCATCTTGATCACTACGGTGACTTTGAAGGCGTGAAGAAGGCCTTCCACCAGTTCGTTGAGAATGTGCCGTTCTACGGCTTTGCGGTGATGTGCCTCGATCATCCGATTGTGCAGTCGCTGGTTGGCGAAATTCGCGATCGTCGTGTTGTCACCTATGGGCGCAACCCTCAGGCAGACGTGCGCCTGATCGATGTCGAAAATCATGACGGCGTTCAGACCTTCTCGGTCGAAATTCGTGACCGTATTCGTCAGACGCAATTGCGGATTGATGGGCTCGAACTGCCAATGCCGGGCATTCACAATGCGCTCAATGCGACCGCGGCGATTGCCGTGGCGGACCAGCTGCATGTGCCTGCAGAAGCGATCCGCAAGGGCCTCAAGGGCTTTACGGGCGTCAAGCGTCGCTTCACCAAGACAGGTGAAGCGGGCGGCGTGACAGTGATTGACGACTATGGTCACCACCCCGTTGAAATCGCGGCAGTATTGAAGGCAGCGCGCCAATCGGCACGACGCGATGTGGTGGCGATTGTTCAGCCGCACCGCTTTAGCCGTGTGCAGGATCTGTTTGATGATTTCGCGGCCTGCTTCAACGACGCAGACACCGTGCTGGTAGCGCCAATCTATGCGGCGGGCGAGCAGCCGATTGAGGGCGTGACCAATGATGAATTGGTCAACCGCATTCGTGCCCGTGGTCATCGCGATGCGCGCGTTCTTGCTGGTCCTGAAGACCTTGCTGCAATTCTGGCGGAACGCACGGCAGCAGGCGACTATGTTGTGTGTTTGGGTGCAGGCAATATCACGCAATGGGCGGCCGCGCTTCCAGCGCAATTGGCTGCTGCACAGAATGAGGCTGCACAATGAGCAAGCACGTCGCGGTCTTGATGGGTGGTTGGTCGAACGAGCGTCCCGTGTCGCTGAGCTCTGGCGCTGGCTGCGCTGCGGCTCTGCGCAATGCGGGCTATCGGGTGACCGAGGTTGACGTTGGCCGTGACGTTGCCGACGTACTGCGTCAGCTCAAGCCGGATGTGGCGTTCAACGCTTTGCATGGCCCGTTTGGCGAAAGCGGCATGATCCAGGGCGTGCTCGAGCTGCTCGATATCCCATACACGCATTCGGGCGTGATGGCTTCGGCACTGGCGATGAATAAGCATCAGGCCAAGATCGCGTTTAAGGCTGCGGGTATCCCTGTCACTGATCACGTCATCGTGACCAGGGCAGAGGCGGCGCGCGATCACGTTATGGCCCCGCCTTATGTGATCAAGCCGATCGCCGATGGCTCCAGCTTTGGCGTGTTTATCGTCAAAGCCGAGACTGGTCATCCGCCGCAGGAACTGTTGCGCGAAGATTGGAATAATGGCGAAGAGGTCATGGTTGAACGGTTTATTCCGGGCCGTGAACTCACCTGCGCAGTGATGGGTAATGTGGCGCTAGGGGTGACAGAGATCGTCACAAACCTCAGCTTCTACAATTACGAAGCAAAATATGCGGCTGGTGGGTCGGTGCATATTTTGCCTGCCGATCTGAAACCGAAAATTTACGACAAAGTGCAAAAGCTCGCATTAGCTGCCCATGCAGCACTCGGATGCCGAGGCGTGACCAGAAGTGACTTCCGGTACAACGAGGCGGCCGGGGAAGATGGCGAACTGGTTTGTCTCGAAATCAACACCCAGCCGGGTATGACAGCGACATCCCTGGTGCCCGAGCAGGCTCTGCATGCCGGACACTCTTACGAAGATCTAGTCTCCTGGATGGTGGAGGACGCGAGTTGCAACAGGTAAAAAGCGAGGCACTTCTCGCTGGAGCGCGACCAGTGACGACCCGCGCTTTGCCTGTCCGTGCGCGCGCTCCGCGTCGCCGTATCAAAAATTCCCTGAACCGCGTTTGGGTATTGCATAGCGGGAAGATCCGTAAGGTCTTTACTGCTGTTTTGCTACTCGCTGGCTGTGCCGGGCTCTACCAAGTCCGTGAGCCTATCGGCAATCTGGCGATGATCGGGGTCGAACTGGCGCAGGCGCAATTTGCGCATGCGGGCCTTGCCGTTTCGGAAATCTCGATCTCCGGTCAAACACTGACATCCGAGCAGGATGTTTTTGACGCTTTGGCGATCCAGCTCGAAACCTCGACGATGAGTTTTGATGTGGATGCCGCCCGCAAGCGCATTGCTGAGCTTCCGGCCGTTGAAAGCGTGTTGGTCCGCAAGACCTATCCGGGCAAGGTGGACGTTACGATCACCGAGAAACTGCCGGTTGCGCGTTGGCGCGTGGATGGCATCACCTTCTTGATTGATCGGGCAGGGGATCAGATCGGCGAGGATCGTGGTGCCTATGGCGATCTGCCATTGGTCATTGGCGATGGCGCTGCGGACGATGCCTTAGCGATGATCCGCGCCATCGACACTGTTCCGCAACTCAAAGACGAGTTGGTGGCGATTTCGCGTATCGCCGACCGTCGTTGGGATTTGATTTATAGCACTGGCCTGCGGGTGCAGCTGCCGGAGCAGGGCGTCGCCCAAGCGCTGCGCAAGCTGCAAGACTATCAAGATGAATTCCGATTGCTCGACCGCGATCTGGCGCAGATTGATTTGCGCAATGACACGCTGGTCGCGCTCCGCCCCAATAAGCCTATCGAAGAAACTGTGACGACACCCCAATGATCACCGATGCGATGACCTCCCGGCTTCGTCCGGTTCAACCTGGCAAGACCACTCTGGTGGCCGTGCTCGACATTGGGTCGACCAAGATCTGCTGCATTATCGCGCGTCTCGTGCCGCGCAGCGAAGGTCGCTCCTTGAAGGGGCGTACGCATAAGGCGGAAGTGATCGGTTTTGGGTATGGTCCTGCCGCAGGCGTCAAGAGTGGCGTCGTCACCGATATTGAAAAGGCCGAACAGGCTATTCGCAATGTCGTGGGCATGGCTGAGCGCGCCGCAGGACTGACGCTGGAAAGCGTGCTCGTCAACGTTACCGCTGGTCGTCTAGGGTCCGAAACCTTCTCGGCGGCGGTCAATCTTGACGGCCAAGAGGTGGAAAAGTCTGACCTTGTGCGCGTGCTAAAGGCGGTCAATTCTCGCTCGGTTCGCCCAGAACGGTCCATTATTCACGCGCTGCCGATCGGGTTTTCGCTCGATGGTCACAAGGGCATTCGTGATCCCAAGGGCATGGTGGGCGAGAAGCTGTCCGTCGACGTTGCCGTGGTGAGCGCGGAAACTCTGGCTATGCGCAATCTGGAACTGGTGCTTCACCGCTGCCACTTGCAGATCGAAGCTATCGTTGCCACGCCCTATGCCTCGGGTCTTGCAACCCTCGTGGATGATGAAGCGCAATTGGGTGTCGCCTGCATCGACTTTGGCGGCGCGACGACGACTGTGTCGGTGTTTAACGACGGGCACATGGTCTATGCCGATGCTATCGCCATTGGTGGCCACCATCTGACACTCGACATCGCGCGCCAGCTCTCGGTGAGCGTGCAGGACGCAGAGCGCCTCAAAACATTGCATGGCTCGGTTCTGCCGGGGCAGGCGGACGAACGCGAGATGATCCCGATCCAGCCCGTGGGTGCAAGTCATGACGAAGCGCCGGGGCAAATCCCGCGCGCTGTTCTGACCCGCATCATGCGTCCGCGTATCGAAGAAGTGCTGACAGCAATCCGCGACCGCATGCAGGCCACGGGCATGATGGACGTCTGCGGACGTCGCTTCGTGTTAACCGGTGGGGCCAGCGAAATGACTGGCCTGCCGGAAGTGGCGCGTCGCACCCTTGCTCGCAACGTCCGCAATGGTCGCCCGATGGGAATTTCGGGCCTGCCTGAAATTGCTCGTGGCGCCGCCTTTGCGACAGTGGCGGGCATGCTGGTTTATCCGCAGGTCTGCGCCAATGAATACTCCGAGCCGCGCAGTAGCCGCAAACTCATTGGGACGGACGGCTACCTCTCACGAGTCGGCAATTGGTTGCGTAGCAGCTTCTGATCGTCGACGGAAACGATCGATCAGGTGGCGGCGTTGGACGCGAATTAACACACAAAGATAGATACGGATAACTCCGTAGAGCCAAATCAGGAGAGGGCGTTCGTTAAGCGAGCGCCCTCTCACTTTATGGGCATTCGTTTATTTTATTATCACTTTATCAAGGCCCAAACTGACCAGCTCCGCACCGTGCAAGGTTAATTTTGTTGCTTATCGGCTGGTTAACACCAGAGGGCGTGCCTTGCATGTGGTGTCGCAAAATGCGCCGAGAACTGCGCAATACAGGCAATTGTTAGGGTGGGATTAACGATTAGGCCGCTAAATCTTAATCAACCACGCCACCTATGGGGCCACACATGACGATCAACCTCACTATTCCCGATATTCAGGAACTCAAGCCCCGCATCACCGTGTTCGGTGTGGGCGGTGGTGGCGGCAACGCCGTAAACAACATGATTCAATCCGGCCTTGAAGGCGTGGATTTTGTCGTTGCAAACACCGACGCGCAGGCACTCGCCCTGTCGAAGGCACAGCGGATCATTCAGCTTGGCGTTGGCGTCACTGAAGGTCTTGGCGCTGGATCGCACCCGGAAGTGGGTCGTGCGGCAGCGGAAGAAAGCTGGGACGAAATCAACGATCACCTTTCCGGCTCGCACATGGTGTTCATCACCTGCGGCATGGGTGGTGGTACTGGCACTGGTGCAGCGCCCGTCGTGGCTCGGGCTGCGCGCGAACAGGGCATCCTGACCGTTGGCGTTGTGACCAAGCCGTTCAACTTCGAGGGTAATCGTCGTACCCGTCTGGCTGAAGATGGCATTGACGAACTGCACCGTCACGTTGACACGCTGATCGTTATCCCGAACCAGAACCTGTTCCGTGTTGCCAACGAAAAGACCACCTTCGCGGACGCTTTCGCGATGGCTGATCAGGTGCTGTTCTCGGGTGTTGCTTGCATCACCGATCTGATGGTCAAGGAAGGCCTGATCAACCTCGACTTCGCTGACGTGCGCGCTGTTATGCGTGGCATGGGCAAGGCGATGATGGGTACGGGCGAAGCTTCGGGCGAAGATCGTGCACGTCACGCTGCTGAGGCGGCTATCGCGAACCCACTGCTCGACGATGTGTCGATGCATGGTGCTCGTGGTCTGCTGATCTCGATCACCGGCGGTCCAGACCTGACCCTTTATGAAGTCGATGAAGCCGCTTCGCGTATCCGCGAAGAAGTGGATACCGACGCGAATATCATTCTTGGTGCGACTTACGATCCAAACCTGAACGGTACGATCCGCGTATCTGTCGTTGCTACTGGCACCGACGCGACTATGGTTCAGGCAATGGAGCCGGCTAAGCCGCACGCGTCCCGCACCCCTTTATCAGTAAAACGCCACGTTCCGGTTGAGGCCAACCGTCCCGTGGTGCCGCAGGCTCCGGTTGAGCCAGTAATGATGGAAGTTGAAGACATCAGCTCGCAAGTTGAAGCTGCGGTTGCCGAGGCGTTCCACGCTCAGCACCCAACGCCCGCTGCGCAGCCATCGCCAGTTTCCTTTCACGAAGACGACGGTATCGTCGTAGAACCATACGTGCCGGCTTCTGAATCTCACTATGAGCCAGAAGAGATTGTCGTTGCTCAGGAACAGCCGATCCCTTCGGTTTATGTTCCATCCAATGCAGCGCGTCCGGACGGTCAGCGTCGTATGCCGCGTACTGAAGAGCTGCCAGCTGTCGCTCGCCGCACTCAGGAAGCAGCAGTCGCTCCGCAGGTGCAGACTGAAGAGCCACGCAATGCTCGCGCACTCTTCAAGCGTCTGGCATCCAATGTTGGTCTGAACCTGGGCGCTCCTGCGCAGGCAGAGGTTCGTGCTGAACCGCGCCAGACCATGGCTGACGATGCTGCGGCTCGCAGTGCAATCGAGAATGGTGGTCAGCGCGCTTCGCGTGTCCCGCCAGCAACCGAAGGCGCGCGTGGCAATCTTGATACACATGGTCGCGCTCCTGCTGCACCCGCGCAGAAGGAACACCTTGAGATTCCAGCATTCCTGCGTAAGCACGGTTAGTCTTTTCGTGATCAACAGGTGAAAACCTTGCTCGGTGCGGCTTCCGCACCGAGCTTTTTTTCGATAAGCGTTCTGATTGAGCGTGACCTATTTGGAATATTCCAGGCATGACTAAGCTATCTACGCGTCAGCGGACCTTGGCCAGCGAGATTAACTTTGCTGGCTACGGCGTCCACGGGGCGCAGCCTGTGACAATGATTTTGGCGCCTGCAGCGCCCGATACTGGCTATGTTATTCGACGCGCCCTCGGCGGCGGCACGTATACAAAGACGGTTCCGGTGCTGCACACGCGCGTCAGCCGCACGACGCTCGCGACCACGATCGACCTGGGCGATAGCTACAGTGTTTCGACCGTTGAGCACGTGGTATCCGCACTCTCGGGACTTGGCGTCGACAACGCGCTGATCACGCTTGAAGGACCGGAATGCCCGATCCTTGATGGGTCCGCCTATCCCTTTGCCAAGGCAATTATTGAAGCCGGTTTGGTCACGCAGCCGGCTGCCAAGAAATTCCTCAAGGTGATGCGCGCCGTTACTGTTCGTAACAACGACGCCTTCGCAGCGCTTGAGCCCTACAACGGGCGCGCGCTTGATCTTGAAATTGAATTTGATTCTCGCGTCATCGGCCGCCAGCGCATGATCTTTGACTGGACGCCGCGCCGGTATTTTGAAGACGTATCGCGCGCCCGTACCTTTGGCTTTGCGCGCGACGCCAAAATCCTGCGTTCGGCTGGTTTTGCGCTCGGCTCGAGCCTTGATAACTCTATCACAGTCGATGAAGACCGTATCCTGAACCCAGGTGGTCTGCGCTTTGAGGACGAATTCGTCCGGCACAAGCTGCTCGACGCCGTGGGTGATCTCTCGCTCGCTGGCTTGCCGATCTTCGGTCGCTTCCGCTCCTATAAAGGGGGCCATGCGCTCAATGCTCATGTTTTGACTGGTCTCTTTTCCAGCGATGCTAATTATGAGATAGTTAGCGCGGAGGATCTGCCGCTTGAAATGGAAGCCTTCAACGACCAACCTGAAGGTCTTGAGGTGTCCCATTATCTGCGCTCGGCAAGCTGAGACGTTGATTTCTGCTGCCACAGTTTTGATCCATTTGGAAACTACGTCGCATTAGTGCGCATGAACCAATACGGGGCCGTACGTGACCTTTAATGCAATGAAGAAGCTTACAGCCCGCGCCGTTCGGCTCGCTGCCATTGGCGTTTTTGCGACAGCACTGACGGCTTGCGCCGGTGGTGGTCTGTTCCAGCCGCCTAAGCTCAAAGAAGCTGCTATCATTCCTGCCGCTGCCCTTTATCAGGGTGCGCTCGACGATATGGATGGCCAGCGCTATCAGACCGCGATCCGCAAGCTCGACCAGCTCAATCGCCAGCATCCGCTGGATCCGCTGACCGAAAAGGGCAAGGTCATGCAGGTCTATGCGAACTATCGCATCGGCAAGTTTGACGAGGCGATCCTCGCGGCAGACCGCTATCTGGCGCTCTATCCCAAGAGCTCTGAAACCGCCTATATCCTCTGGCTGAAGGGCACTGCCTATTTCGCTCAGATCAAGGATATTACCCGTGACCAGCAGCTGTCGACGGATGCGATCGACACCTATCAGCTCCTGATCAACAATTATCCGAAGTCCGAGCACGCCAAGGACGCTAAGGAAAAGCTCCTGATCGCCTATGACCAGCTCGCTGGTAAGGAAATGTCGGTTGGCCGCTATTACCTCGGTAATGGCCAGTATGCCGCGGCGATCAATCGCTTCCGCGAAGTCGTTGAAAAGTGGCAGACTTCGACTCACATCGAAGAAGCGCTCTACCGCCTGACCGAGGCTTATCTCTCGCTTGGTCTGACCACAGAAGCCATGTCGGCTGCCGCCGTTCTTGGCCACAACTACCCATCGAGCGATTGGTACAAGCGCGGCTTTGAACTTCTCGGTAAGCAGGGCCTTGCACCAAGCCTGAATTCGGGCAGCTGGTTGGCCGGCGTTCGCAACTAAGCGCGTCAATTTGACGAGTTTGAAGGGCCCCACACGGGGCCCTTTGTTTTTCGCTCTGGGGTTAGCGAAAGACGGTGTTGCTATTTTGTTCTGATTTGCTATCGTGTCACGCGGCTGTGTTAGCGGCTTTGCTGTGGAAGGCGTCTCGCGGACGTCTCAATCCGCAGCCAAGCTGATAAGACAAGCAAAGCCCAGTCCCTTGAGGGAATTTCGCGCATGCTAAACGCGCTGTCGGTCCGCAATATCGTTCTCATCGACCAGCTCGATCTGGCGCTTGATAACGGCATGACTGTCCTCACCGGTGAAACCGGCGCGGGCAAATCCATTTTGCTTGATGCGCTGACTTTAGCGCTCGGTGGACGTGGGGATGCCTCGTTGGTGCGGCAGGGGCAGGATAGCGGGCAGGTCGTCGCCGTGCTGGAACTGGCCGCAGATCATCCGGCGCGGGCGCTGTTGCGCGAGAACGCTGTGCCCGATGATGAGGACGTGATCCTCAAGCGTGTTCAGTTCTCGGACGGCCGTACCCGCGCCTTTATCAATGACCAGCCGGTGTCGGCCTCGCTTTTGCAAAAGGTGGGGAGCCAGGTCGTCGAAATTCACGGCCAACACGATGATCGCGCTTTGGTTGATGTGGCCACGCACCGCGCGGCGCTCGACGCTTTTGGTGAACTCGCCAAACCGGCAGCGGCTGTGCGGGACGCTTGGGCGACCTTGGTTGAGGCGCAACAGGCCGTTGAGGAGCAGCGCGCGCAGGTTGATGAGGCTCTTGCCGCCGAAGACTATGCGCGCCACACGGTTGATGAGCTCTCCAAGCTGAAACCGGGATTGGGCGAAGAGGCAGAATTGTCCGAACGTCGCCAACAGTTGCAGCAAGCCGAAAAGGCTGCTGCTGATGTTGTCGAGATTGATGAAATCCTTAACGGTCCAAATGCGCCATCGCCTGCACTCGCAGCCCTTATGCGGCGCTTGCTGCGCAAGCTGGACAGCGGGGCGACGCTGTTCCAGCCGATTGTGGATGCGCTGGACGCTTCGCTGGCCACCCTTGATACAGCGGCTGACGCCTTGGAAGATCTGAAGCGTGAAATGGCGTTTGACCCCTCTGAGCTCGAGCAGGTCGAAGAGCGTCTTTTCGCGCTGCGCGCGGCCGCGCGTAAGCACCAGACCAGCTGCGATGGCTTGGTGGAAGTGCTCGAAAAGTATGAAGGCGATCTCAATACGCTGCAAAGCGGGGAAGGGCGCCTCAAAACTCTGGAGCAGGCCGAAGCGCTGGCGCGGGCCAAATATGCAGAGGCGGCAGAAAAGTTGAGCACGAGCCGAGCCAAGTCGGCTAAAGCGCTGACCAAGGCGGTAGAGGCTGAACTGCCGGATTTGAAGCTCGGTGCGGCCAAGTTCATTGTCGACCAGCAGGTCGATAAGAACCGTGTCGCTGCCGCTGGTTTTGATCAGATCGCGTTCCACGTTCAGACCAATCCGGGCACGGCCGCTGGGCCACTGCTCAAGGTGGCGTCGGGTGGCGAATTGAGCCGTTTCCTGCTGGCGCTTAAGGTGGTGCTCGCTTATCGCGGCTCGGCTCCAGTTCTGATTTTTGACGAAATCGACACTGGTGTTGGTGGTGCTGTTGCCGATGCGATTGGTCGCCGCTTGGCGCGGCTGGCAAGCACAGTGCAGGTTCTTACTGTGACACACGCCCCGCAGGTCGCAGCCCGCGCGAACCGTCACCTGCTTATTGAGAAGCAGATGGTCAAAGAGGGCGCTTTCATGCGCACGCATGTTCGTCCGCTGGACCGGGATGCGCGACAGGAAGAAGTGGCGCGTATGTTGGCGGGGGCTGAGATTACCGATGAAGCGCGCGCTGCTGCCAATAAGCTCCTGAGCGGAGTGCACTGAGCTTTCAATTTAGGTTTTTGTTGGTGCCAGCGACTGCTGACACGATTTTGCACTTCGATCGAGTATCGGTCACTCGTTTCGGGTGGCGTCTGCTGGATAAGTTCAGTAGACGTCCGTACGAAACGGGCCGGTTATCTGCGCTGGAACCGGTGATTTTGTTGCCCATTGTACGTAAAGTATAGTTGGTATCCAGGTGGTGTTAGATGAGCGATCTACCAACTCGTCCTAAGCTAAGTTCTCACCAAAGAAGTGAATATATCAACGCAATCGCTGATGACTGGGTTTCTGCATATCCTAATACGCGGAAGTCTGACGTCGTAAACATCCTAAAAAACATAGATGTTGGCAGATTAGAGTGGATATATGATCGCGCTCATAAGCCTCTAATTGGCCTGTCTCAGGAGGAGCGGGAAATTAAGCTCCAAGGCTTGGTTCTTTCTGCGATCACGAAAGAAAACGAGCTAAGTGAATATTTGCTTGGTGTCATCGAGAAGGCCGATGAGTCATATTACGTAGACTCGAAGCCTATAATGTCGGACGGTGCGTATGACTCCTTCCGTAACGTCTTCAACTACATTTTCTCTGTAGAAAAAGCTAAGGTCTACAAACCTTATTTGCGTAGGCTCGGAGCTGTGGGTGCTGCACCTGCCGATGGCTTTGCCAATGTGCGCCATGGCAGGCCGATGCTGAGCCTGACTAATGCCTTCACCGATGAAGATGTGTCCGATTTTGTGGCGCGGGCGAAGAAGTTCTTCATGGCCGATACGCTGCGCAACCCGGAGTTCAAGCTTGAGTTCACGGCTGAACCAAAGATCGACGGGCTTTCTGCATCGCTGCGCTACGAGAACGGAGTGTTCGTAAAGGGCGCAACGCGTGGTGACGGCTCAGTGGGCGAAGATATCACCGAAAACCTCAAAACCATTGCCGATATTCCGCACGAACTGACCGGTGAGGGCTGGCCTGCGGTGATCGAAATCCGCGGCGAAGTTTATATGAACCACGCCGAGTTCCAGCGCCTCAAGGAGCATTCCGCCAAGTTCGGTGGGCAGGATTACGTTAATCCACGCAATACCGCTGCGGGGTCTTTGCGCCAGAAAAACGCGGAAATCACCAAGAGCCGGAAACTCAATTTCTTTGCCTATGCCTGGGGTCTGGCAGAGGATGGCGCGGGTAATCCGCAGCCTCCGGCCGAAACGCAGTTTGATTTCGTTCGGAAGCTAAAATCTTGGGGCTTCGTTACAAATCAGCTGATGATCCGCACGACGTCCGCCGAAGAGCTGATTGCCCATTACCACGGTATTGAAGTGCAGCGCGCGGCGCTCGGATACGACATTGATGGCGTGGTTTATAAGCTCGATCGACTTGACTTGCAGGAACGCTGGGGCTTTGTCGCCCGCGCCCCTCGGTGGGCAATTGCCCATAAATTCCCAGCAGAGCAGGCCTTCACTAGGCTTGAGGCGATCGATATTCAGGTTGGCCGTACGGGGGCGTTAACGCCGGTGGCGCGACTGGTGCCCGTTACTGTGGGTGGCGTGGTCGTCGAAAATGCGACGCTGCACAATGAAGATTATATCAAAGGCATTGGTAATAAGGGCGAGCCCATCCGCGATGGTGCGGATTTGCGCGTTGGAGATACCGTCATTGTGCAGCGCGCGGGCGACGTGATCCCACAGATCGTCAATGTCGTTATCAAAGATCGCCCTGAAAGCGCTGAGCCTTTCGTCTTCCCCCATGTTTGCCCGGTATGCGGCTCCGAAGCTGTGCGCGAGATCAATGAGAAGACAGGTAAGCTCGACTCGGTGCGTCGCTGCACGGGCGAGTTGTTCTGCCCCGCACAGGCCGTCGAGAACCTAAAGCATTTCGTATCGCGCAATGCGCTCGACATTGATGGCTTGGGCGACAAGCAGATCAGCCAGTTTTACGAAGAAGGTCGCATCAAGCGTCCCGCGGATATTTTCACCCTAAAGGCTGAAGACGCCAAGAGTTTCAAGAAGCTCAAGGACGCTGACGGGTTTGGTGCTGTTTCGGTCAAAAAGCTGTTCGATGCTATTGATGCGCGTCGTGAACCTGAGCTCGATCGCTTCATCTTTGCGCTCGGTATTCGTCATGTGGGTGAAACCACAGCGGCGCTTTTGGCCAAGGAATTTGGCACGATTGAAAAATTCCGCGATGTCGCATTTGCGGCGGCACACCACGAAGATGGGCACGCGCTCTTCCCGGAAATCGGGGGTATTGGGGAGACAGTGCACTCTTCGATCATGTCATTTTTTGCCAATGACAAGAACGTCTCTGCGCTCAACGATTTGCTGCTTGAGGTGAGGCCAAAGCCCTATGTGGTGGTGATCTCGGCCGATAGCGTCGTCGCGGGCAAAACCGTGGTATTCACGGGAAGTCTTGAGAAGATGACACGCACCGAAGCCAAGGCAATGGCAGAGCGTTTAGGCGCGAAGGTTGCGGGTTCGGTTTCGGCCAAAACCGATCTTCTGGTTGCGGGGCCGGGGGCAGGCTCTAAACTCAAACAGGCGGAAAGCCTCGGCATTGAGGTGATCTCGGAAGACGAGTGGTTTGAGCGGGTCGCGAAATAGCCGAATGTAAAAAGGGCAGTCGAGAGACTGCCCTTTGGTTTGATTAGATCGCTGTGGTGGCGCGGCGGAGCCACTCCTTCACCTCGCCCGTAAGGCGCGGGCTGATTTCGTCCCACACCTTGGCGTGGAAGGCGTTGAGCCAATCGCGCTCCGGCGTGGTGAGCAGGCTTTGGTCGATGAGGCGCGTTTCGATGGGCGCGAGGGTGATGGTGTCGAACTCCAGATAGCCGGGGAAGGATTTGGCTTCCTCGACCACGATCAGGTTTTCGATGCGGATGCCATAGGCTCCGGCCTTGTAGTAGCCCGGCTCGTTGGAGAGCACATTGCCGATTTCTAGGGGCGCCGTGTAGCGGCTGGAAATGCCAATCGGCCCTTCGTGGACGCCGAGGAAATGGCCCACACCGTGGCCGGTGCCGTGGGTGTAGGTGATGCCATCCTGCCAGAGGAATTGGCGCGCCAGCACATCAATGACTGCGCCGCTGGTGCCGACAGGGAAGCGCGCCATGGAAATAGCGATCATGCCCTTCAACACGCGCGTATAGCGGTCCATCTCCTCGGGTGAGGCTGAACCGGTGTAGAGCGTGCGGGTGATGTCGGTGGTGCCGGAGAGATATTGCGCGCCTGAATCGACGAGCATCAGCTCACCGGGATTGAGGCGACGGTCGGTCTTTTCAGTAACACGGTAGTGGACGATGGCGCCGTTTGGTCCGGACCCGGAAATGGTATCAAAGCTGGCGTCGACGCAGGTTTCTTCCTCGCGGCGGAAGGCTTCAA
The DNA here is from genome assembly GCF_016461625.1 of Devosia sp. MC532. Classification (NCBI taxonomy): domain Bacteria; kingdom Pseudomonadati; phylum Pseudomonadota; class Alphaproteobacteria; order Hyphomicrobiales; family Devosiaceae; genus Devosia; species Devosia sp. MC532. The sequence continues at coordinate 193,971 of NZ_JAEMNZ010000002.1, forward strand.
GCGCGGTGACGATGCCGATCTCGGTGAGATTGCCCTTGGGGGCTTCGGTATCGAACCAATGCAGGAACTTGGCGAGAGCAACGCCGTCGAGCTTATGCGCTTCGCGCATGCCGGAGAGTTCGACCTCGTTCTTGCGCGACTTGGGCCCAAGGATCGGATCGCGCTTTTCGATGAGCTTGGCGCCGGCTTTGGTCAGCGTTTCGGCAACGGCAGCGGGGGCAGATTGTGGGTCGATTAGAACGCTATTCGCATCTGCGCCGAAAGCTGCAAGAGCGGCAGAGAATCCGGTTACTGGTTCGATCTCGGCAATGCCAGAAAGTGCCTGTTTAATCTCGGGCGTGATCTTCCCTTCGTCGAGAAAGAGCTTCGGTGTGCCGGATTGTGGCACGATGGAGAAGCCAAGAACGAAGGGCGTGTTGGGCACGTCGCGCCCGCGCATATTGAAGAGCCAGCAGATGCTTTCGGGCAGAGTGAGCACCACAGCAGCGGCGTTTTCGTCACTCAGCGTTTTGCGCAGATCAGTGAGCTTGTCCTGCGCGGTTTTGCCGGCGCGGTTGTGGCCCAGGAATTCGATCGGGCTAATGGGCGCTGCCGGGCGGTCGTGCCAGATGGTATCGACGAGATTGGTGTGCGGAACGACCTTGGCATAGCCCTTGAGCGCATCAATAAAGGTGCGGATTTCGCCCGGAGTGTGCAGCCAGGGATCGTAAGCAAGGGTCGCGCCCTCGGCGATGTAATCGCGCAGTACCGGGCTGGCCGAGCCAACTGCCAGTTCCTCGATTTTAAAAACGTCTGTGTCGGTCTGCGCGGGTGCCTGCAAGGTGTAGCGGCTGTCGACAAAAAGCGCGGCCTTATCCGCTGTGACCAAGGCATGACCCGCCGAGCCGGTAAAGCCGGTGAGGTATGCCAAGCGCGCATCGCATTCCGGCACGCTCTCCCCGCGGTGCGCATCAGCGCGTGGAATGAGGAAGGCATCCACGCCCGCAGCTTTCATCGCCGCGCGCAACTGAGCGACTCGGGGCGCGACCTGGCTTGGGTCACTCTTGACCTCGAAGCTCTGAAACTGCGTGGGCGGGAAAGAACGGTCTGTCATGCTTACAAATCCTGCGCCGTGCTGCGCTCTGGGCATAGCTGGCTTGTCTTTATCGGACTGGTTGTAGCCCGAAGAATGCCTATCTTAGTGTCGAACACTAGGAGAGAAAAATGACGAAGCAAGAGAATTTCTTCCGCCGCGCCCTGAATGCCATCGTTGATGCTCGCACACAGCAGGCTGAACGCTATGTTGCTCAGTTCGATGCCAAGACCAAGGCTGCTCAGAAGCACAATACCGACATCTAATCGGTCGCCTTGCATAAAAGGCATAGCTGATCTGTTCGCGCCCCACTAACTGGAATGGCGCGGATGGAATAGAGAAACGCACAGACGGCGCAACGGATTGCCGCCGTCGCATGGAGTAGAGAATGACCGAGAGCAAGAATAGCTTCCGCAGCACACTGGGTGGTCTGATTGACTGCCGTGGTCGCGAAGCTACCCGCCAGGTCAGCTACCGCATGCAGCACCAGCTGATTGGCGCGGTTACTAAGCGCCCATAAGGCGGCTGCAAGCATTACGCTGACAATCTAGACCAGACGATCCCCGGAGCCACCTTCGGGGATTTTTTGTTTTTGGACCTTTGCATTTTGGCTCGCGCCGCATTGCGCATTTGATCGACGGGCCAACAAAAAAGCCTCCCCGAAGGGAGGCTTTTCTATTTCTGAGGCGCAGCTGCTTAGTTCTTTTCGAGAATAAGCGTGGTCCAATCCTTGCGCTTGAGATGCTCGACCAGCTTGAAATCGGCTGCGAGGTAAGCGTCGATAACGCCCTGCGCCTGAGTGTTGAGAATGCCCGACAAGATGGCATTGCCGCCTTCTTGCGTCACAGCGCCAACGCCCGGAGCCAGTTCGGTGAGCGGGCCCGCCAGAATATTGGCGACGACCAGATCATAAGGCGCGCGGGAGGTGATCTCTTCATGGTCGAGGCCGGTCGCTTCGATGCATTCGATCAGTTCAGCGCAATCATTGAGGGCAGCGTTTTCGAGCGTCGTGGTGACAGCGATCGGGTCGATATCGGTCGAGAACACCCTGCGGTTGAGCTTCTTGGCCAATGCAATGGCGAGAACGCCCGTGCCGGTGCCGACGTCGATCATGTTCTGCGGGTTTTTCGTGCCCAGGATCATGTCGATGGCTTCAAGGCAACCGGTGGTGGTTTCGTGGTGACCCGTGCCAAACGCCTGTGCGGCGTCGATCTGCATGGCGATCAGGCCTTCGGGTACCGGGTCGGTCGAGTGCGAGCCATAGACGTAAAAGCCGCCCGCGATCACCGGAGCCAGGCCTTCGAGAGACTTGGCCACCCAGTTGATGCTCGGGTCGATTTCTTCGACGGTAAAGGTCACCGCGCCGCCGAGAACCTGCTGAGCGATTTCGTTAAACGCTTCGAGGTTTGGCGTGTCTTCGCAGCCGGCCTCAAAGATCCACTCGCCGGTTTCTTCGTTCTCGTGGCACGACACGGTCGTGGCCAGATCGTCGCGTTCAGACACGGCGTCGACCAGCGCATAGGCCTGTTCTTTGGTGAGAGCGACGGAGACTTGTTCGACGGACATGGGCGACCTTTATTGGAGTTCGGTGCCATTGGGGCAGGAGAGGCGTCCAAGTCAATGGCGCAGTGTGTCCTGCCCGCGCGGAATTAGAGTTTTACGGCCGTGCCGGAGACGGAAACCATCAGCATGGAGCCGCCCTGACCGACCACTTCATAGTCGAGATCGATGCCCACAACAGCGTCGGCGCCGAGGCGGCGGGCTTCTTCTTCCAGCTCGCGATACGCTTCACGGCGTGCATCGCGCAGTGTGCTTTCATAAGCGCCCGCGCGGCCACCGACGATGTCGCGAATACCGGCAAACAGGTCTTTGAAGATATTAGCGCCGACGATCACTTCACCCGTAACAATGCCAAGATATTGCGAGACGGGGCGGCCTTCGAGAGTGGGTGTGGTGGAGAGGATCATGTTTTCTTCCCATAAGTGTGTGCAGGCACAACGCTTAAATGGGAGCAGAGTTCACGAATGGATAGGGCAGCATGAAGAAAAACCGGGCTCTTAGCCCGGCTTCACAAAGCTCTCCAAAACCTTCTTGGTTCCGGCTTTCTCAAAATCGATCGTCAGCTTATTGCCTTCGACATTGGTGACTGTGCCGTAGCCGAATTTGAGGTGGAAGACGCGGTCGTTGAGCGAATAGCTGCTCGATTGACTGCCGGTGTTGACCGAGCGGGCGACGAGATTGCCCTCAATCGTCATGGGGCCACCGCCCTTGCGGCTCGATTGGTTTTCGCGGGCACGCTTCCAACCGGGCGTTTCATAGACGCTTTCGAATGGATCGATCTTATTAAAGCGGCTCGATGCGCCGCCGCCACCACCATAACCATAGCCGCCATAGGACGAGCCGGTGTCTTTCACCTCCACCACGTCGGGGGGAAGTTCATCTAAGAAACGGCTTGGAATGGCGGATTGCCAGAGGCCATGGATGCGGCGGTTCTGCGCCACAGACAAGCGCACGCGTTTGCGGCCACGGGTGATGGCCACATAGGCAAGGCGCCGTTCTTCTTCGAGCCCAGCCTTGCCGCTTTCGTCGAGGGAGCGCTGATGGGGGAAGAGGCCTTCCTCCCAGCCGGGCAAGAAGACTGTGTTGAATTCCAAACCCTTTGCCGAGTGCAGCGTCATGATCGAAACAGCATCGCTGGCGTCGCCTGCGTCACGATCCATGACGAGGGAGATGTGGTCGAGGAACCCTGTTAAATTAGGGAAGTCTTCTAGCGAACGAACCAATTCTTTCAAATTGTCTAGTCGACCTTGCTCTTCCCCATTTTTGGCACTGCGCTTAACAATCTTGCCCTCAGCCATGAGCTCGAGTTCGTCGTCGGTAAGCGGCCTGAGAAGGGCTTCCGTATAGCCACTCTCGTCCAGAATGCGTTCTAGAAGTTGATTGGGTGGGATCGGATCACTTTCTGCATCGACATAGATCTCTATACCATCCTCGTTCAGCTCGACTGCTTGTATTGAGCGCCGCAAACCTACGGCTCTCCATTCGTCGAACTGAGAAATGAGCTCTCTTAGAACGGTACGTTGCTTTGGCTTGATTTCTTCAGTTTGTAGAAGTTGTCGGGTCGCCTCGAGCAGAGGCATTTGTAATAGCCGCGCCGCTTCTTTGAGGGTTTTGACTGTGGTGTCGCCGATGCCACGTTTGGGCACACCGATAGCACGTTCGAAAGAGAGGGAATCTGCAGGCTGGCGCACTACGCGCAAGTAGGCAACAGCATCCTTGATCTCTTTCCGCTCATAGAAACGCGGGCCTCCAATCACTCGGTAATTGAGGCCCATTTTAATGAAGCGTTCTTCGAACTCACGCATTTGGAACGAGGCGCGCACCAGAATGGCGATATCGTTGAGCTGCTCGCCGTCACGCTGCAGCTGTTCGATTTCTTCGCCAACGTGGCGCGATTCTTCTTCGCTGTCCCAAACGGACGTGAGCAGCAGCTTTTCGCCGTCTTCGGCAATGTCGGTGAAAAGCGTTTTGCCCAAGCGGCCTTCGTTATAGGCGATGACGGTCGACGCGGCTTTCAAAATATTGGCAGTGGAGCGATAATTGCGCTCGAGTTTGACAACCTTGGCACCGAGAAAATCCTGCTCGAAGCGCAGGATATTGTCCACCTCAGCGCCCCGCCAACCGTAGATAGACTGGTCGTCGTCACCTACCACGCAGATGTTTGCTTCCGGCGCAGGCTTGCCCATAGCGAGCAGACGCAGCCACAGATACTGGGCCGTGTTGCTGTCCTGATATTCGTCCACGAGGATATACTTAAACCGGCGATGATACTCGGCTAGAACGTCCTTATTTTCGCGGAAGAGGCGGATGCATTCGAGCAGAAGATCGCCAAAATCAGCGGAATTTTGAGTTTTGAGACGCGCTTGATAATCGTAGTAAAGCTTGATCGCTTTGCCGTCTGCAAAGTGCTCGCCTTCATAGCTCGGCACGTCTTTTGGAAGCCATCCGCGGTTCTTCCAAGCGTCCAACATTCCGGCGAACTGTTTTGGCGTCCACCGTTTGGTATCGATGCCTTCGGCTTCTAAGATCTCTTTTATGACCTTGAGCTGATCGTCCGTGTCTACAATAATGAACTGTGGTTCGAGATCAACCAGTTCGGCATGGCGGCGCAGAATTTTGACGCCGATCGAGTGAAACGTGCCCATCCATGGCAGGCCGTCGAGTTGAGGCACCAGATCATGGATGCGCTTCTTCATTTCCGCTGCGGCCTTATTGGTAAAGGTCACAGCGAGAATTTCCGAGCCCCAGGCCATGCGGGTATTCAAAATATGCGCAATACGGGTGGTGAGAACGCGCGTTTTGCCTGTGCCCGCGCCCGCCAGAACCAGAACCGGGCCTTCCGTGGTCAGCACGGCGTCGCGCTGCTCCGGGTTCAGACCGTGCAGATAATCGGGAATATTCCGATCAACCGGCGGCTGACGGTTCAGTTGGCTTGTGATGGGGCCAGCTTTGGGGCGGGGCAGGGGCGCGTGGTCGACCATTAGCGAAAGTTTCCAAGGCGCACACAGCATCGCTGCCACGTCGCCAAGCCTCGTCGAATCTCATTTTGTTCTCATTGCAATATAGGGAGTGCGCCGCCCCCTGTATAGAAGCGGGTGTTTTCACCGATCCGTCAGCGGCGGAGCTGGAAATTTCTCCCGTTTTCATTGCGCAAATTGCGGCTATGGCTTGCGCGGGGGCCGCAAGCGCCTACACTTCGCTCCAAATTGTCCGGGGCAGGCACAACATTGCTTAATCGCATTTATATCGTGGTCGGCATCTTCGCTATCGTGGTGCTCGGCTCAGCTTTCATTCTGCCCCGGTTCATCCACTGGGCGGATTATCGCGACCGCATGGAAGTGCTGGCCAGCCAAGTGCTTGGCACAGATGTGTCCATTCGCGGAGATATTGCGTTTTCACTGTTGCCGACCCCGCGTCTTGAGTTTGACGATGTGGTGGTGGGCCCGGCCACCGATCCGGCGGCAACGGTTCGGCGGGTTGAAGCTGAGTTCGCGCTGATGGACTTTTTGCGCGATATTTATAACGCCACCTCGGTTTCGCTGATTGGTCCCGTTGTTGATTTCACCATCGACGAGAATGGTCTCTTGGCCAGTGGCGTTGATATGTCGAACGCCGGAACCGGTGTCGCTCTGGGCCACGCCAGCATTACCGATGGCAGTGTGCGGCTCAATGATGTGCGGAGCCACGAAACCTTCACTGTTTCCAATCTGTCAGGCGATCTGCGGCTTTCTAGTTTTGGTGGGCCATTCCAGTTTCAGGGCAATGCCGACTATGCCGATGGGCGCTATGAGCTGCGGCTCAACTCTGGGGCCAGCGATGCGCAGGGTGCAGCGCGCGTGTCGGCCATGGTGCGCGATCTCGCGACCAATACGGTTTTTAATGCCGATGGCTCTTTTGAAAGTGGGCTCGCCCCTAAGTTTGATGGCACGCTGACCTATCGTCAGCCACCACAGCTCGCCACGGCGGCTAAGGACATTACGGGCGATCTGGTGCTCGAAACCAAGATTACCGCGTCCACCGATCGGGTGTCGCTGACCGGGTTTACGTTGAGCCCAGATCAGAACCGCTCGGGCATGCGGCTCACCGGCACGGCCAATGTGCAGCTGGGGGAAACGCGCTTCTTTGACATTATGGTTTCGGGGGGCGTGTTCTCGCTCCCGCCGCGTGATGCAAGCGAAGTTGCAGCCGAACAGGCGTATGAATTCGTCCGCCTCTTGGGCGAAATTCCGGCTCCGCCTATTCCCCAAATGGCAGGCAAGCTTGAGATTGACCTTGCTGAGGTTGGGATGCGTGGCTTCTCGCTGCGCAATTTGCGCGTTGAAGCAACGACGGACGGCGATAGCTGGACCATTGCGCAAGCCATCGGGCTTTTGCCCGGTCAGACCGAAACCCGTTTTTCGGGCAAGGTGACCAATGCCGGCGGAAGCTTGGGCGTCATGGGCGACATCGTCATGCGGGCGCAGCGTCTCGACGCACTGGCAGCGCTTTGGCGCAAGCCAAGCGACGACAACCCACTGTTCGGCGTTCCGGGGGAATTGCACGGTCGCGTGCGTTTGGGCTCTGACGCCTTTGGCCTCAGTAATGCTTGGATCGCCTTGGGCGGGCAGGATCATGGGCTGGACCTGCGCATTGGGTTTGGCGCAGAGCCGAGACTGGACACTGTGCTGCGCTTGGGAGACCTCGATGCGCCGCTGAGCGAGGCGCTCTTTGCGCTCGCGCCCAATGCCTCGCTCGACAGCAATTTCCTTATCAGCTTCCCCGATGGCAGTTTCTCAGTGCAGGCGCAGGCGCTCGATGTGCTCGGTCTGCCCGCGCAAAACCTTGTCGGCGAGGCGCAATGGTCGCGCGACGCTATCCGGTTCTCGCGCCTATCGGTCGATGATTGGGGCGGGGTCGGCTTTAACGGCACTGTGCGTCTAAGCGGATCGTTGCTTGATCCCAATGTCACGCTTTCGGGTGGCCTAAATCTCAAAGAGGCGGGCGCGCCTGGCCTCACGGCACTCTATGAAATGGCCAATGTGCCATTCGATTGGCAACAAGCCATCGATTTGGCCATGCCAGCCGATTTGCAGATTGTGCTGGCCGATGCAGAACAGGGCAGTGGCCAGACCATTACCGCCAATGGCGCAATTGCCGAGGCTGCGCTGGACGTCCGCGTCGAGAGTGAACGGCCCATCTCGCACATGGGCGAGGGCCAACTTTCTGTTGTCGCTTCGATTGAGGCGCAGGATAGCCTCGCGCTGCTCGAACAATTCGGTTGGACCGGGCCAGCGTTGTTTACCGGCGATGAGGCCATGGTCGGCAGCGCCTTTGTTGACGGCACACTCGCCGATGGCTTCACTGGCCGTCTCTCTCTGGGGCAGGACGGGCAAGTCGTCGCCTTTTATGGCGATTTCGATTTTGACGATGGCGCTGTTCTGTCCGGCACGGGCACGGCCGACGTGATCTTGCGCGATGGCAGTGGGCTGGCGGCATTGGTTGGCGTGTCCGGCGCACAGCTGCCATCGGTGGAAGCCAGCGCCAGCATGGAATTTGTCGCTGGTCGCAGCCTTGCCCTTTCTGAGATTACCGGCGCGTCAGGCGACACCCGCTTTAGTGGCGACGTCAGCATGCAGATGATCGGACAATTGCCGGGCTTTGGCGGCACCATCACCACCGATCGTGTGGACGCAACCGCACTGGCAGCGTTCCTCTTTGGAGGCGAAGCGCTTATCGGTGCGGCAGATGGCGTCTGGCCAGAAGGCCCCCTGGCCACCGCGCTCGCACCCCGCCAAACGCGTGGCAATATTGAAGTCATCGCCCGCGAGCTGAGCCTTGATGGGCGGACGATCGGCGGCGATACCAGTTTTATGTTCCTCTGGGACCAGCAATCGGCCACGCTGGGGCGCTTTGAAACCGCATTGGGCGGCGGCAAGCTCTCGCTGAACCTCGTCAATTGTTGCGCTGGCGCTTTGAGCGAACGGACCATTTCTGGGCGCGGGACCATGACCGGCGTCACTATTGATGCCGTGGCACCAGAGCTGGGTCTTTCCGGCATTCTCGATGGCAGCGGCCAGTTTGAAGGGGCAGGGCAAAGCTTGGCCGAGGTGGTGCGCAGCCTCTCCGGGGAAGGCAATTTTGCCATTCAGGAATTCGGCGTCGCCGGGCATTCTACGGCGGTCTATCCAGCACTCGTGAACGTCGACGATGTTCTCAACACCCCGCCAGACGTTTTGGAAACCGTCATGCGTGCGGCTCTGGCCGAGGGCAAATTTAGTGCCGCTGTGGCACCGGGCGCTTTCACGATTGCGGGCGGCACAGTGCGCTTGGGCAATATGTTTATTGACGGTGAGGCAGCCACCCTTTCGGGCTCGCTCCAGTTGGCGCTCAACGATATGGGTGTCAGCGGCTCTTTCGTTATGATGCCGAAAGCGTTTGAAGATCCACGCGGCTTGGTTGAGCTCGACAATGCGCGCATTCTCACCAGACTTGGCGGGACTGTCTCTGCCCCCGAAGCCACTCTCGATCTCTCAGAAATTTCCGCTGCCGTGCAGGTGCGCGCCAATGAGATTGAGCTGGATCGCCTAGATGCGCTCCGTCTTGAAGACGAGGCACGGCAGCGTGCAGCGGCGGAAGATCGGAACCGGCGTATTGAGGAGCAGCGCCGCCTAGCTGCGGAAGAGGCAGCACGCATAGCTGCTGAGGAAGAAGCCGCGCGTCTTGCCGCCGAGGAGGAAGCGGCGCGTGAGGCAGAGCCAGTGCCGCCATTCTCCCAGCCGCTCGTCGCGCCGGAGCCGATGTTGCCAAGTTTTGATCAGCAGACGATTGAAATGCTCATTCAGAGCGCGCCCGATGCCCCGCAGAATCCCACGCTTTTCGCGCCGACTATTCGGCCTTTGCCTTAGGGTCTGTGGAGCGAGCCAAAGCTTCGCCATCGCGATAATAGGCCAATACGGCCAAACGCACGGCAGAAGATAGGTTCTGCGTGTCGCGGGTTTCGTCGATATGTCTGACGAGGCCAGCCAAACTTAACCCGCGCTGTTGTGCCATGGCCTCAAGCCCAGCCCAAAACGCGGGTTCTAACGCAATCGATGTGCGGTGGCCGACAATGGAGAAGGAGCGTTTGTCCATCTCCGAGACGACTTATGGCTTCTTGCGGAAAGCGTCGAGCGAAACGACTTTTTCGCCGCTCGCTTCGACCGGTTCGGCAGAATTTTCTTCCGACGCAGCAGCAGTGGAAGAAGAGCCGGTATCGTCGCGCTGATCATCGGCAACGTTGCTCGGATCAAACTGCAAGCCAAACTGCACGGACGGATCAAAGAAGCCCTTGATAGCGGTGTACGGAATGAGCAGCATTTCGGGATTGCCGTTAAAGCTCAGGCCCACTTCAAAGCTGGCTTCGTTGACCTTGAGATCCCAATACTGGTTCTGCAGCACGATGGTCATTTCGGAATCATACTGCTTGATCAGCTCTTCCGAGATGCGCACGCCAGGAGCGCGGGTCGCAAAGGAAATGTAGAAGTGGTGATCACCCGGAAGGCCGGTGCGCGACACCTCCGCCAATACCTTACGCACGACGCCCCGCATCGCTTCTTGCGTGAGGATATCGTAACGCATGTGGTCTTCGGCCATTGGGGCTTCTCCCGAGAGTAGTGTCGAATCCGAACGGCTCATATCAGCCCTACGTTCCCTGATAATTCAAGAACAAAGACGGATTTTTGCGATCGGATTGGAGATTGAGTGCAGGCTTCTGTTGCCAGGTGCCTGCGAACCCCGCCTATCGCCCGGCTAGGGGCGGAGGACTTATTTCCCAGATGTCGCGCAGCTTACGCTGCGAGAGCTACTGGAGCCTTATTGTTGTCATTTGCAACTATAAGTTTTAGTCCGATAACGGTGGTACCATGCCGAGCGAAAGCACACTCTTTACGCCCTCGTCGATCCTGTTTCGTCCCCATTGGCTCACCTCGTAAAGAGGGGAGATGGTGGAGACGCCGGGTACTGCCCCCGGGTCCGATGGGTTTATTACAATGACAGTTTATCGCCATAGCTCTTGCGAGCCCCTTCTATATAGGTGACTGGGCGTAAGGATGCAAACGCTCTGCATAAAATTCACACGGGATTAAGATCGGATAGGTCAGGTTGCTCTGTGTAGGAGTAACCATGCCGCCCCGCCTTTATCTCGTACGATCTAACCGCTTGCGCCGATCCCAGCGCATGCCGTGGTGGGTGAAATTCCCCATCGCCTATGCGATTGCAGGCTCGTTTATGCTGGGCGCTTTGGTCGTTGTGGGCGTCGATCGCAGCGGGTTGGCGCAATGGCTTATTGAGCCACGGATCAGCGCTGTTGCCTCGACCGGTGTTGCGCCGTCTGGGGTGGCGACAGCCGCTAGGATGAGCGCACATTTTTCTGTCTGCAGTACGAGAAATCGCGTCACCTGCGTTGTCGATGGCGACACCTTCTGGCTCGATGGTGTGAAATATCGCATCGCCGATTTGAATACGCCCGAAGTCAGCAGCCCATCTTGCCCGCAGGAAGCGGCATTGGGCCAGCGCGCAACAACGCGCCTTATCTCGCTGTTGAATGCAGCGCCTTTCACACTGGGCGATTATGAGCGTGACGAAGACCAATACGGGCGCAAACTGCGCATCGTCGAGCGCAATGGCCGATCCATCGCAGACACTATGATCGCTGAAGGTCTGGCCCATCCATGGCGCGGTAAGCGCGAAAGCTGGTGCTAGACAAGCTGGCCCAATTCACGCTCTTCTAAGGTCCGGGGGAATTGGAGGGGTCTATGGAATTGCAGCCAATTGAAGGGCGTAGCTGCGAAAGCTGCACCGCCTGCTGTTCCTTTGCGCCAATCCGCACGGAAGAACTGCAGAAGCCCGCCAATTTTTTGTGCCTGCATTGCGCCGAAGGGCAGGGCTGCACCGTTTATGACGTACGTCCAACCGTGTGCCGCGGCTTTTACTGCGGCTACTTCTTCCTGCCTGAGTTGGGCGAGGCTTGGCATCCGTTGCGGAGCGGCGTGGTTATACGCTCCGAGCATTTCGACAATGACACGATCACAATTCTCGTTCTTGAGCTCACCGCCTTCCTCATTTCTGAAGAATTCGCGGCTCTTGTCGGCGCTTGGGTTGATGAGGGCATAAGTGTTGAGTTTGAGCGTGTCGGACCTCTTGGCCATTTGCCCGCCAAGATGCGGATCAACGAGATCTTGGAAGAAGCGGTCGCGGCGCGGGACTTGCGTGGCATGCAGACCATGTTCGCATGGGCGCTGGCGCATATCGACAAGTCGCATGTTTGGGAAAAGGACGAGACGGAGTTCGTCAGTCGCCTCGCCTGAAGTCGGCAATACTCTCTGAGACAGGTGCTGACAGCATTCTATATGGGAGTAGGATGCCGCTCTGGCTTGCGCCACCGCAGTGCCAGTATTGCTCCATCCATAAAGCAAGAGAACAAACCCATGTCTTCCGATCCCGCCGCCCGTATTGCGCATGCGTCCGATAGGTTCCTCGGCAAGGATATGGAAAATCTGACCGACCAGGAACGCAACGTCCTTGAGCAAACGATAGAGCGACGCACTCTATCGCGGGATACGCAGGCGCAATTCAATGACCGTCTGACCTTTGGACAGCGGTTGGCCGACAAGGTCGCGGCCTTTGGCGGCTCATGGGTTTTTATCGCAGGGTTTGGCGTGGTGTTGGCGCTTTGGGTGACCACCAATCTGCTATTGGCCGGTCGGGCATTTGATCCCTATCCCTTCATCTTTCTCAATCTGATGCTGTCCATGCTGGCGGCCGTGCAGGCACCTGTCATTATGATGAGCCAAAACCGACAGGCGGCGAAGGATCGGGAGGTGTCTTCCCATGATTATGAGGTGAATTTGAAATCGGAGATCGAGATCATGGCCCTGCATGAAAAACTCGATCGGCTTCGCGAAGAGGAAATTCGCGGTCTCATTTTGCGCCAACAGGAGCAGATCGCAACTTTGACGCGACTTATCGAGAAACACCTCGGCGGCGAATCGCGCTAGTTATGGGTCATGCAGCCGTATCTAAAACTCCTCTCCGATATTCTTGAAACCGGTGCCGACAAGTCGGACCGTACCGGAACCGGTACGCGATCGCTGTTTGGCTATCAGATGCGCTTCAACCTCCAAGAGGGGTTCCCGCTGCTAACCACCAAGAAGCTGCACTTGAAATCCATCATCTATGAACTCCTGTGGTTCATTCGCGGTGAGACCAATGTGCGCTGGTTGCAGGAGCGGGGCGTCAAGATTTGGGACGAGTGGGCCGATGAAAACGGCGATCTTGGTCCGGTCTATGGGTCGCAGTGGCGCAGCTGGCCCGCGCCCAACGGTCGTCACATCGACCAACTCGGTGCGCTTGTTGAAAGCCTCAAGCACAAGCCTGATAGCCGCCGTCACATCGTTTCGGCCTGGAACCCGGCGGAAGTGGACAATATGGCGCTGCCGCCATGCCATTGTCTGTTCCAGTTCTATGTCGCCAACGGCAAGCTCTCCTGCCAGCTCTACCAGCGCTCGGCGGACACTTTCCTCGGCGTGCCGTTCAACATCGCTTCCTATGCGCTGCTGACTCATATGATGGCGCAGGTGTGCGATCTCGAAGTGGGCGACTTCGTCCATACCTTTGGCGATGTGCACATTTACAATGACCACTTCGAGCAGGCGAAGTTGCAGCTGACGCGCGAGCCGCGCCCACTGCCCAAGCTGATCATGAACCCAGAGCGCAAGCGTCTGGAAGATTTTGTCTTCGAGGACTTTGCGTTTGAGGGCTATGACCCGCATCCGCATATTAAGGCGTCGGTTTCCGTATGAGCCGCACTCTCGAAGAGCTGACCGGTCTCGTCGCCAAGATTTCCGACCTTTATGCTGAACGCATGAATGTCGAACGCAATGATGATTGGTTCATCCTCAAACTCCAAGAAGAGCTGGGCGAGCTGACTGCCGAGCATCTTCGCCTATCGGGTCGCGGGCGGCTCAAGGGCATGAGCGAAGACGAGATCAAGCAGAAGCGCGATGATGAGGCTGCTGACCTTCTCGCAATGATGCTGCTCTATGCGCGCCACAATGGCATTGATCTTGATGCCGCGCTCGACCGCAAGTGGTTCGCTTATTTCAATCGCCCCGATTAAGGGATCGCGACGAGCACTGCGCCCACGCCGATCAGAGCCACGCCCAGCCAATTGTGCACGGCCAGCTTTTCTCCGAAAAACAGCGCTGCGAAGAGAGCGACCATAACGACGCTGAGCTTGTCGATGGGCGCGACTTGCGACGCCGGCCCCATTTGAAGCGCACGGAAATAGCACAGCCAAGATGCGCCTGTGGCGAGGCCAGAAAGCAGCAGAAACACCCAGGTTTTGCCGGGAATAGTTTCGAGCTTCTGCCAATGGCCAAAAGACACGACAATGGCCGCTGTCATGGCCAGAATGATGATTGTCCGGATCAGCGTCGCCATGTCCGAATTGATGTTCTGGACGCCGATCTTGCCGAAAACGGCGGTGAGCGCCGCAAACACTGCGGACAGAAACGCCCAAAATTGCCAAGTCTGAACCATGATTTGCGCGCTTTAATTACTTGCCCGGATGCGGTGTTGAGGAATGCTCTAGTGCAGGCTCAGGCCCCTGTCAGCTTTCGTCGGCTGTAATTCAGCGAATTTGCTGGTTTTGCGCCGCAGCTGAACATGCTTAAACCGGAACAAGGCATTTTGACGAGAGTCCTGCTCCCCACGAGGAGCGGGCAGAGTGGGGAGTTCACATGCGTTTCATCGCACTTATGGTGGCTGCCGGAATTATGGTGGGACCCAGTGTTGCCAATGACACGTCGGTTCAATTGACGACGAATGGGCTCAACTTCGTCACCAATGACCATATCTCGATGGAGAGCGAGGAACTCTACATCTCGGTCGACGAGATCCGCGTAAAATATGTCTTCCGCAACAATAGCGACGAAGACATTGAGCAGCTCGTTGCCTTCCCGATGCCCGACATTGATTTTTCCTATCATAGCCCAGTGTCCTATCCGACAGGGCCGCTCGACAACCTCTTTGAGTTTGTGACGACCTTCGACGGCGATGAGCTTCCCGCGACGCTTTATGAATATGCCGTGGCCGTCGGGGTGGACCGAAGCGCGCTATTGACCAGCATGGGCGTCCCCTTGGTCAATTTCGCCGACGAGACCCAAGACGCACTCAATGGTCTGTCGGCGGAGGACAAGAGCGCGCTTCAACGTCTCGGCATTGTTCAGCGTGAGGTTTATGATTTGGGCGAGGGCAAGGTGCAGGATGATACCTATCCGCTCTGGACCTATCGCGCCTCCTATGTTTGGGAGGCGACCTTCCCAGCCAATGATAAGGTTGTGGTCGAGCACAAATACCGCCCAAGCGTTGGCGGTACGGTTGGTACCAACGTCCTGCTCACCGGCGATCCGGAAAGCGGCTGGGACCCGCAGGGCGAATACGCAACCAAGTACTGCGTCGATGAAGGCTTCCGCAATACAGTGCGGAAATCCATTCCGAAGGGCGAGGAATACGCCCCTTATTGGGATAACTGGATTTCCTACATCGTCACCACCGGCAATAATTGGGCAGGTGGGCAAATCGAGAACTTCCGTCTCGTTGTCGACAAGGGCGACCCGAAAAATCTGGTGTCGTTTTGTGGGGACGGCGTCAAGAAAATCGGGCCAACGACCTTTGAAATGGTCAAAACAGATTACTGGGCCTCAGGAGAGATCGACATCCTTCTGCTGCGCCATTCCGATCAGCTGATGAACTGAGGACCGTATTCCATGCAGCTTGCCTTGATTGCCGCGGTGGCGCGGAACAGTGTCATTGGGTCTGACCAGACAATTCCGTGGCGCATTCCGTCCGATTTCGCGTGGTTCAAGGCAACCACCATGGGCAAGCCCATGATCATGGGGCGCAAACAGTTCGAGACTTTCCCTAAGCCCTTGCCGGGGCGCCCGCATATCGTGGTGACGCGGCAAGAAGACTATGCTGTTCCAGCGGGCGTCCATGTCCGGGCAAGCCTTGAAGCAGCCATAGAATTGGCCGCGAGCTTGGCCGGCGCGCTCGGTGTTGATGAGCTTATGGTCATCGGCGGCGGGGAGATTTACGCGCAAGCCATCGGCAAGGCGGATCGGCTCTATATCTCCCATGTCGAGCTTGAGCCGGAGGGCGACGTCGTCTTTCCTCAGATCGACCCAGAAATCTGGCAGGTTGTGGCCGAACCACATGTTGAACCGTCGGAAAAAGACGGCGCGCCATATTCCATTAAGGTCTATGAAACGCGCCAAGCGCTCGCGGATTGATACGCGGGTGCGCATGCCTATATAAGAACGAACAGATTTTCTCTTAGACACCGAAAGGATTGCGATGCCTTGGGAGAATAATGGTGGCGGAGGCGGCCGCAACAATGGCGGCCCTTGGGGCCAAGCGCCAGGTGGTGGCGGCAATAGCGGCGGTGGCGGCAGCGGCGGTGGTCCGCGTCGTCCGGGCGGTAATCCCCCCAATCTCGAAGACATTCTCAATCGTGGCCGTGACCAGTTTAAAGGTAACGTTCCAGGTGGGAAGTGGCTGTTTATCGGCGGCTTCCTCGCGCTAGCAGCGTTTTGGGTGTCCAACTCTATCTACACCATCAACCCGCAAGAAGTGGGTGTTGAACTCCGCTTCGGTAAGCCCAAGCCAGAGATTTCGGGCCCGGGTCTGCACTTCATGGTGTGGCCTGTTGAATCGGTTGAACGTGCAACCACGACCGTCAATCAGACCCAGATCGGTGCAGCGACTGCATCGTCGCGCAGCAATGCGGGCGACGGTTTGATGCTTTCGGGCGACCAGAACATCGTCAATGTCCAGTTCTCCGTGTTCTGGGCGATCAACGATCCGGTCTCTTACCTGTTTAACGTTCGCGATCAGGAATCGCTGGTGCGCTACGCGTCTGAAAGCGCGATGCGTGAAGCGGTTGGTCGTCGTCCGGCTCAGGACATTTACTCTGACGACCGTGCCGGCATTCAGCAGGAAGTTCTGCGCATCACTCAGGCGACGCTGCAAAGCTACGGCCTCGGCGTAAATGTCAGCCAGGTGCTGATCGAGAATGCTGGTCCTCCAGCTGACGTTATCGATGCCTTCAATGAAGTGCAGCGTGCGCGTCAGGACGAGACACGTCTTCAGGAAGAAGCCCGTTCTTACGCCAACACCCTTCTCGGTAACGCTCGCGGTGAAGCCGCAGCGGCTCGTGAAGATGCTGCTGCGTATAAGAACCGCGTCGTTCAGGAAGCTACCGGTGAGGCGGAACGCTTCAACTCGATCTATGCTGAATACGTGAATTCGCCAGAAGTGACCCGTCAGCGTCTCTTCCTCGAAACCATGGAACAGGTTCTGGGCAGCTCCGAAAAGGTGCTGATCGAGCCAGGTGCAAATGGTTCGGGCGTTGTTCCCTATTTGCCGCTGCCAGAATTGGGCAAGCGCAACACCACTGAAGGGAACTGATCATGAACCGTCTTTATGTTCTCGGCGGTCTGGTTCTTGCCGCCCTCTACGTCGTCTTCTCCTCGCTTTACGTCGTTGACGAACGCGAGCAGGCCATTGTTATGCGCTTCGGTCAGATCACCGACGTGCGCACCGAGCCGGGCATCTACTTCAAGATCCCGACCGACTTCGTTGATACCGTTCAGATGATCGACGATCGTCTGCTACGCTATGATATCTCGAACATGCGTGTTCAGGTGTCGGGCAACGCATTCTATCAGGTTGACGCTTTCCTGACCTACCGCATCGCTGATGCGCGTCTGTTCCGTGAACGTGCGACCGGTCAGCTTGCAGTCGCTGAAGCCCGTATCGGCGCAAGCCTCGATGCGGCTCTGCGTCAGGTTTACGGTCTGCGTGAATTCTCAGACGCTCTGTCTGATCAGCGCGCACAGATGATGCAGGAAACCCGTGATCTGATCCGTCCGGATCTGGCAAACCTCGGTCTCGATATTGTCGACGTACGTATCCTGCGTACCGACCTCGATGCTGAAGTTTCGGCAACGACCTTTGAACGTATGCGTGCTGAACGTCTTGCCGAAGCTGCATTGCTTCGTGCTCGTGGTCAGGAACAGGCTCAGAGCCTGCGCGCTATCGCTGATCGTCAGGCGGTTGAAATCGTCGCGGCTGCAACCCGTGATGCGGAAATCCTCCGCGGTCAGGGCGACGCTGAACGGAACCGTATCTTTGCGCTGGCCTATGGTCAGAACGAAGAGTTCTTCCAGTTCTACCGTTCGATGGAAGCCTATCGTACGTCGCTGGCAAACACCGGCACGACGATGGTTCTGTCGCCAGACAGCGCTTTCTTCAGCTACTTCGGTTCGGGCGGCGCGCTGCCAGAACGCGGCGAAATCACTGGTGCTCCGATCCAGCCTCTGGTTGTTCCAGAAGTTGTCGATGCACCGACTGAGCCACTCCTCGACGGCCTTGGCCTGCAGGACACCACTGTTCCAAGCATCACGCTGGAAGATGGTACGGCTTTGCAGCCAACCGTGGGTATTGAAGCTCCGGCCCCCGTTGAACCAGTGGTTCCGACTGAAGCCGAGCCTGCTGCACCAGCAGCTCAGTAAAAGCTGACTAGACATGATAAAGGCCGGCGCAGGAAACTGCGCCGGCCTTTTCTATTGGATCTTGGTGTTGGCTTAGCGGACGAGTTCTTCGTCGTCATAGCC
The DNA here is from genome assembly GCF_016461625.1 of Devosia sp. MC532. Lineage (NCBI taxonomy): Bacteria > Pseudomonadati > Pseudomonadota > Alphaproteobacteria > Hyphomicrobiales > Devosiaceae > Devosia > Devosia sp. MC532. The sequence continues at coordinate 212,295 of NZ_JAEMNZ010000002.1, forward strand.
TTGCAGATAAAGCAGGGCCGTGAGGTCGCTGTGGTCGATGCGGTAGCCTGCGGCCGCCGCTACGACCGGCTTGGCATGCAGCGCGACGCCCATGCCCGCAATGGCGATCATATCGAGGTCATTGGCACCGTCGCCCACAGCCATGGTCTGGCTCAGCGACAGGCCCTTTTCTTGGGCGAGTGTTTCAAGGCGAGTGCGCTTGGTGGTCTTGTCGACAATCGGCTTGCTCACTGTGCCGGTGAGGTTATCGCCGTCGAATTCGAGAACATTGGCGATGGCCTCGTCAAAGCCGATGCGCTTGCCAAAATAGTCAGCAAAGAAGGTGAAGCCGCCCGACACCAGCGAGGTGTAAGCGCCATAGGCCTTCATGGTCTGGATCAGCGTACGCCCACCCGGCATGAGGGTGATGGAGCCACGACGAACCTCGTCCATGGCAGCACGATCAAGGCCTTTGAGGAGAGCCACACGCGTGTCTAGCGCCTGTTCGAAATCAAGTTCGCCGCGCATAGCGCGTTCGGTGATTTCGGCAACCTTGTCTTTGAGGTTCAAGGCAGCGGCCAGTTCGTCGATGCATTCCTGCTGGATCATGGTGGAGTCCATGTCTGCGACAAGAAGCTGCTTGCGGCGACCATCGGTGGGCACCAAATTGACGTCCACGGCGCGCGTGCCGATGATCTCGCGTGCGAGGGTGAGAGCGTTCTCAGCTTTTGGCTCAATGATATCGCAGGCGATACCATTGTTCAGCCAGTTGAGTTCCCCGCCTATTTCCGCCACGACAGCTTGAGCAAGCTTGGTGTCGAAATCAGGGTCTGCAGGGTTGGCGATCAGGGAAAGAACCGGCATGGATAAAGCGACTTTCGGGAGAACGAAATGATGGCCCAGAGGCGCGTGGTTCTGATAGCGGGTCCGACTGCCAGCGGCAAGTCGGCGCTGGCAATCGCGCGCGCCCAGACGGGTGGCGGCGTGATTATCAACGCCGATTCAATGCAGGTTTATAACACGCTTCGTGTTGTGACAGCGCGTCCATCTGTTGAAGACGAAGCGCAGGCCGAGCACCATCTCTATGGCGTTGTGCCTGTCGCTAAACGGTTCTCAACCGGCGAATATATCCGAAAAGTTAATGCGTTGATTCAAGAGGTCGATCCAGCGCGTGAGCTGATCTTTGTCGGCGGCACAGGACTTTACTTCGATGCGCTGACGAAGGGATTCGCAGACATCCCAGAAGTGCCTCAAGCCGTTATGATTTCGGTTGAAGAAGAGATTGCCGATTTTGACGAGGCTGAGCGTATGGCGCTGCTCGCGGCGGAAGATCCCATCACCGCATCTCGGCTCAAGGTTGCTGACCCTCAGCGTGTGGTTCGGGCGCTCTCGGTCAAGCGGGCAACGGGCAGGGCGCTGTCGTCTTATCAAGACGAGCCGCAGGCTGGAATTTTGGCTGACGCCGATATTGAGCGCTTTGTTATGTGGCCCGAACGCGAGGTGCTGCGCGAGCGTATCGCCCATCGCTTTGACCATATGTTCGACAATGGCGCTGTGGAGGAGGTGAAGGCGGTGTTGGCGCAAAACCTCGACCCGATGCTGCCTGCCATGAAGGCAATTGGCGTACCGGAAATTGCGGCTTGGCTGAAAGGGGAAATGGATGAGGAGGAGGCGATCCGTCTCGCCACGACTGCCACCCATCAATATGCCAAGCGGCAGCGAACGTGGTTCCGCAACCGCATGGCTGATTGGCCAAGACTGGGCCTTGGAGGAACCCCGCTTTAGGCGGGGTTCAGTGTTTTGAGCAGTCCGAGGCGTTCGCGATAGGCAAATCGCCCGACCAGCAGCACAGCCACGAAGGCGAGGCCGACAGCAAGACCGAGCCACACGCCCAAGCCTTCCATGCCGAAGGTGAAGCCCAAGACATAGCTGGTCGGTAGCCCGATGAACCAATAGCCAAAGATGGCGATCCACATGGGCACCTTCGCGTCGCTCAGGCCGCGCAGCGAATAGGCTGCCGTAACCTGAGCGCCATCGACCAGTTGGAACAGGCCCGACACTGCGATGAAGGTCACAGCAAGATTGATCGCATGGGCGTTGGACTCGAGCGTCGGATCCAAAAACACCCCGGCAATCTGTCGACCCGCGAGCAGGAACAGGGCGCAGGAGAACACCATGAAGCCGGTTCCGAGGATAAAGGACGCCCAGCCGGCGCGCCGAATGCCTTCCTTGTCGCCGCGACCATAGGCCAAGCCAACGCGGACAGTTGCGGCATATCCCAAGCCCAGAGGTACCATGAAAGCGGTCGACGAGCATTGTAACGCGACGGCGTGGGCTGCAATCGCGTCTGTGCCGAATTGGCCAATGAGCACCGCCGCGGCGGTGAATAGCCCGACTTCCGCCAGTGTCGTCATGCCCATAGGCACGCCAATGCGGAAGATTTCCTTGAGGTGTCCCCAGTCCGCCTTCCAGAAGCGCACGAGGATGTTGAAGCGCTTAAGTTTGCGGTGACGCAACACATAGGTCAGCATCATGGCGAACATCGCCAAGTTCGCCACGAGCGAGGCAACGCCAGCGCCACGAATGCCCATTTCCGGCAAACCAAAATTGCCGAAGATGAGGCTGTATGCGATCAGCCCATTAATGAGCACGCCGAAGATGGTGATGATCAGAATGGGACGGGTGATGCCGGTCGCTGACAAAAACGAGCGCAGCACCATAATGCCGAGCGCCGGAAACAGGGAAAACGCCAGAATATTGATGTAGCTCTGGCCATGCGCGAGCGTGTCGAGGTCTTGGCCCAGATGCTGATAAATGTTCTGAAACTGTAAGATCAGCGGCACAAGCACCGCGCAAATCATGAGGGCCGCCCAGAACCCTTGGCGCACGACACGGCGCACTGCCTTGATGTCCCGCTGCCCACGCGCTTGTGCAACAAGCGCTGATACAGCTGCGACGATCCCGGTGCCGAGCAGCATGAAAGGGGTATAGAACGTTGAGGCCAGCGTTGCCGCTGCCAGATCGGACGGGCCGAGCCAGCCGACCATGACGACGTTTGTTGTTTGCAGGGCGTTTTGAGCAAGCTGAGCAATAACCAGCGGCCAAGCGAGAGAAAAACTCTCGATAAATTCCCGCCCCCAGGCGCCACGCGAAGCACGCTCTGGCATTGGCGCGACCATCTCACTCATATTCAATACTCTCTTAGAGAGTGATCCTCTAGACCATTCGCTGGCGCTATAAAAGGGCGGCTAAGGAGTTGGACATGATTGTGTTGCATCGAGGCCTGCTTGTCGTTGCGGGTTTGCTTGGGGCGAGCGGCGTCGCTGCTGCGGCTGCATCCTCCCATATGGTGGACTCGCGCAATCTTTCTGCCATCGCGGCGGTCTTTCTCTCCCATGGCCCTGCGTTGTTGGCGGTTGGCCTCTTTGGTCGGTCTCGTTCCTTCGCCGTTTCGGGGGCAGTTCTGGCGCTCGGGACGCTGATTTTTGGCGCGGATTTGGCGTTGCGTGAGTTTCTCAGTGCACCACTTTTTGCAGGTGCAGCACCAATTGGCGGTGGGCTTATGATTTTGGGATGGCTTGGATTTGCCCTAAGTGGCGCGGGCCTCGCTAAATTAAATAAATAATTTGGGCGGAATTCTGGAACCATTCACGGATGTCGCGCATTTTGGACGCGGAAGTTATCGTGGAGGATATTCCATGCTTAAGATTTTGGTGGTCGCAGTTGCGGCTCTCTCGCTCACCGCATGTACTGCTAGCCAGCAGGGTGCAACCGTTGGCGGCGTCGGTGGCGCGGTCGTAGGGTCGGCAATCACCGGCGGCAGTGCAGCTGGTGCTATCGTTGGTGCTGGTATCGGCGCGATCGCTGGTGCGGCTGCTGGCGATGCTCTGCAAAGCCGTAACTATAACGGAAATCCAAATCAGTGCGTGTACCGCAACCCACGCACAGGTGTGCAGTACGTAGCGGCTTGTCCGCGCGGCTAACACCGTCTCTAGATGCCGTAGCGCCCCCTGCGGCGTACGCCCTTTTGGGCGTAAGACACCCGGTCGGCCCCCCGGCCGGGTGTCTTTCACTTACAGTGAGTTCTGCCTTGAAAATTGTTCAGTCTACGTAGATAATCGGTACTAACGTGCCACTCGACTTGCGCTAACTGAACGACCGGGCTTCCGGAAACTAGGCTACCTCCTGATCTGGTGAAAATGTACGTTCTGACAACTTGCTGTCAGGCTCACCCAACGCTGCGCGAGCAGCATCTACGACCTCGAGGTCTTGCTATGTCTACTATTACGGGCACCGTGAAGTTCTTTAACACCACTAAGGGCTACGGTTTTATTTCGCCTGAGAACGGCGAAAAAGACGCGTTTGTGCATATTTCTGCATTGCAGCGCTCGGGCCTACAGAGCCTGAACGAAGGCGACAAGGTCACCTTCGAACTCGAAACCGGCCGTGACGGCAAGGTTTCCGCAGCAAACGTTGCACTGGCACGCTAATCGAGCTTTTCGGCTCGTTATAACGAATTTTGATTGGGCCCTTCGGGGCCCTTTCTGTTTGTGGTGTGGACACAAGCGGCGTAGCTGTGCCAAGGAGCGACCAACCTATTTTATCCAAAGGGTCGTGACCTTGCGCGAATTGCTTAAGCATTGGAGCCCCGCCGTCGAAACGCCAGATGCGTTGCGTCAGGCCGGAGCTCTGCCATATTCGATCATCGACGGGCGCATGGCTTTCCTGCTGATCACCTCGCGCCGCAGCGGCAAGTGGATCTTTCCAAAGGGTGCTATTGAGCCTGGCTATACTGCTTGGGACAGCGCTGCGAGCGAGGCTGCTGAAGAGGCGGGTGTTGTCGGCACAATCTCGCAGGACGTTATTGGCAGCTACCGCGCCAGCACCGGCGGGGAAGGGGCGACTTTAGTGAATGTCGATCTCTACCCACTTCTCGTCACCGAGCAGCTCGAGAGCTGGCGTGAGCAAGGGCAGCGTCTACGCCACTGGGCGACGCTGACAGAAGCCAAGCGTCTTTTGGCCGATCGCTCATTGGCGCGTCTCGCCGTGAAGTTTCACACGGCTTATCTCGGCAAGTAAGCGATCCCTTTCGAATTAGAGAAAAGGCCCGGAACCATGAGGTTTCGGGCCTTTTTGTTTGGCTAATGCTGTTGCTGATTAGCGAATGATCAGGCTCAGCACGTAATAGAGCACGCCCGACAAAACGGCCGATGCGGGGACGGTCACGACCCAGGCCGCCGCGATCGAGTAAACGTGCTGACGACGGACCAGCAGACGCCCTTCAGACTTACGCGCATTGGCAAGTGCCTCTTCCGGGGTGGCATTGAGCTGGGATGGGTCAACGAACTTAGCGTTAACCGGAACTGCCGAGCCTTCCATATCGCGGCGCGAGAAATACTCACGCAGGAACCCGACGCCGAACACTGCACCCACAGCGATGTGCGTTGAGGAAACCGGCATGCCGAGTGCTGAAGCGACGAGTACGGTCACAGCCGCCGACAGCGCCGCACAGAATGCGCGGATTTCGTTGAGCTTGGTGATCTGCTCGCCAACAGTACGGATGAGGCGGGGGCCAAACAGCGCGAGGCCTAGTGAAATCCCGATTGCGCCAATGGCTAGGACCCAGAATGGCAAGCTGATGCCACCTGCGTCAGCCCCGCCGCTCTCGATGGCGCTGACGATAGCGGCCATTGGACCGATTGCGTTGGCAACGTCGTTTGCGCCGTGCGCGAAGGACAGCAGCGCGGCCGAGATTACCAGCGGAATGCGGAACAACGTCGCTACATGCTTTTTGCGGTTTTCAAGGTTCATCGACTGCTTGCGCACGATTGGCATGGAAACAATCCAACCAAGTGCGGTGAACACGAAGAACAGCGTCACGACGATCGGCAGTTCAGGCTTCCAAATGCGGCTCATGCCCTTGGTCGCCAGATAAATGGCGAAGACGCCTGTCATCAGTGCGACAAGGATTGGTACCCAAACGCGCGCCGCTGAAATCTTGTCGAGGCGATTGGTGATCGTCTTCATGATCAACCACAAAAGGCCTGCTGCGCACAGCCCGCCCATGACTGGCGAAATCACCCAGCTGGTGGCGATAGCGCCAATCATGCCCCAGTTGACGACGCCAAAGCCTGCGGCAGCAATGCCGGAGCCTACGACGCCACCAACAACGGCGTGAGTGGTCGAAACTGGCGCGCCAATATAGGTCGCCAGGTTCACCCACAGCGCGGAGGCCAGCAGGGCAGACATCATCACGGTAATAAAGGTCTTCGACTCGAAGTCCGGTGCGATCAGCAGATCGCGCGCTACTGTGTTGACCACGTCGCCGCCAGCGAGCAGAGCGCCAGCCGCTTCGAAGATTGCCGCGATTACGAGAGCACCGCCCATGGTAATGGCACGGGCACCGACAGCTGGGCCCATGTTATTGGCGACGTCATTGGCGCCAACGTTTAGCGCCATATAGCCTGCGATACAGGCCGATATGACGACGATATATGTGCCTGGCGAGCCGCCCATCGCGTAGCTGGCCCAAACTGCGGCCAGCAGAAGGAAGACCAAGGCGATGCCCGGCGCTGCGAGCGAGCGGGTTAAATTGAAGGTTGCCGTTTCCATTCCGGAAACACGCTGCAAGTCTTTGTCGAGCGCGCTTTTACTCATGTCACCAAAAGGTCATAATCTGTGTTGTGCCGCCTTTAGCACTTTGGAGGCGTCCTGCCATTAAAAAAGCCTGTGTGGCAGGCTGAGGCGATCTCAGCTGGTGATTTGCATGCGGCATTTTGGGTTGACTCAGGACTCACAATCACTTTATCAATGCGCAACGAATTTTCAGGAGAGGTCCCATGCGGGCGCTCATTCTCGTAGTGGTTAGCAGGCGCATCGGCACCGTGGGGTAAAACCCCGCGCGATTGCGGATGCGCCGAACACAAGGTCCCAAACGGGGCCTTTTTTATTGCCTTTTTTCCGCCGCGCGGGGAGAGGCGGAGAACGACGGATTTCCCTCCGGGGGAGAATTAGGAAGGGCTGAATGATGGCCGAAAAAATGACCGGCGCTGAAATGGTGATCCAAGCGCTCACCGATCAGGGCGTTGAACATATCTTCGGATATCCCGGTGGCGCTGCGCTGCCAATTTATGATGCGATGTTCCAGCAGGACTTCGTCCAGCACATTCTGGTGCGCCACGAACAGGGTGCGACCCACATGGCCGAAGGCTATGCACGTTCGACTGGCAAGCCGGGCGTTGTGCTCGTGACGTCGGGCCCGGGCGCGACCAATGCGGTGACCGGCCTCACCGACGCTCTTCTCGATTCCATTCCGCTCGTTTGCATCACCGCGCAGGTGCCAACGACCCTAATCGGGACCGACGGCTTCCAGGAATGCGATACGGTCGGCATCACCCGTTCGTGCACCAAGCACAATTACCTCGTAAAGAACGTGGCGGACCTGCCACGCATCCTGCACGAGGCCTTCCACGTCGCCACCACTGGCCGTCCGGGTCCGGTTGTCATCGATATTCCGAAGGACATTCAGTTCGCGGTTGGCGATTACTATCGTCCAGAGCCGAGCACGCTGCGCGCCAAGTCGTACCGTCCGCAGATGGATGGCGACCTCAAGGCTATCGAAGCGGCTGTCGATATGATGCTCAAGGCTGAGCGTCCGATCTTCTACACCGGTGGCGGCATCATCAACTCGGGTCCGGAAGCCTCCGAATCCCTGCGCGAGCTGGCCGAACTCACTGGCTTCCCAGTCACCTCGACCCTGATGGGTCTGGGCGCGTTCCCGGCTTCCAACAAGCAGTGGCTGGGCATGCTGGGCATGCACGGTTCTTACGAAGCGAACTTGGCGATGCATGACTGTGACGTCATGATCAACATCGGCGCACGCTTTGACGACCGTATCACCGGCCGCGTCGATGCATTCTCGCCAAACAGCCGCAAGATCCACGTTGATATCGACCCTGCATCGATCAACAAGATCATCCGCGTCGATATTCCAATCGTTGGCGATTGTAACCGCGTGCTGGCGGAAATGATCCGCATCTGGCGTTCCAAGACCAATCAGCCTCGCACTGAAGCGATTGCGCCTTGGTGGAGCCAGATTGAAAAGTGGCGCGCCGTTGGTTCGTTCAAATTCAAGAACTCCGACACCGTCATCAAGCCGCAATGGGCTATCCAGCGCTTGTATGAAGCGACCAAGAACCAGTCCAAGGAAGTCTACATCACCACCGAAGTGGGCCAGCACCAGATGTGGGCTGCGCAGCACTTCCACTTCGATAAGCCAAACCACTGGATGACCTCGGGTGGTCTGGGCACCATGGGCTATGGCCTGCCGGCTGCTGTTGGTGTGCAGGTTGCGCATGAAGATGCGCTGGTGATCGATATCGCCGGCGAAGCGTCCGTTCAGATGACCATGCAGGAAATCTCGACGGCGGTTCAGTATCGTCTGCCGATCAAGATCTTCATCCTCAACAACGAGCGCATGGGCATGGTCCGCCAGTGGCAGGATCTGCTGCACGGCTCGCGCTATGCGCATTCCTATTCGGAATCGCTGCCGGACTTCGTCAAGCTTGCTGAAGCTTATGGCGCTAAGGGTATTCGCTGCGAAAACCCAGCCGAGCTCGACGCGGCAATCGCGGAAATGCTCGACTATGACGGCCCAGTTATCTTCGACGTGATCGTCGAGAAGGACGAGAACTGCCTGCCGATGATCCCATCGGGCAAGCCGCACAATGAAATCATCCTGCCTGATACCGCTGACATCGGCGACATCATCGACGAGAAGGGACGCCAGCTGGTTTAAGCCAGCTGCGGAGAGAAACAAAAATGAACGCACATCTCCAGCCCACTGGTTCCGCCTATTTCATGGCTCCAGAAACCCAGCAGAACGAACGCCACACGCTTTCGGTTTTGGTCGACAATGAGCCCGGTATCCTCGCCCGTGTCGTGAGCCTCTTCTCGGCGCGCGGCTACAATATCGAGAGCCTGACCGTCAGTGAGACCGAACACGACAGTCGACTTAGTCGCATCACTGTTGTTGTCATCGCCACGCCAAAGGTTCTGATCCAGATCAAGAGCCAGCTTGAGCGTCTCGTGCCGGTCCACAAGGTCCACGACCTCTCGGCAGAAGGCGCTTTCGTTGAGCGTGAATTGGCGCTGATAAAGGTTCGTGGTTCGGGCGATCATCGCGCTGAAACGCTGCGTCTTGCTGATGCCTTCCGTGCGCACATCATCGACTCGACCGTCGAGAGCTTCGTTTTCGAAGTCACCGGCAAGCCAGAAAAGATCGATAGCTTTATCGCTCTGATGGCGCCGCTTGGTCTCGTCGAAGTGGTCCGCACCGGTCTGGCTGCGATCAGCCGCGGTCCTGAAAGCATGTAATGCCCAATCATCCGGCGCGGTGTTCGCTCATCGCGCCGGGTGTTTTTTAGTCTGCGTCTAACGGCCTAGCGCTTCAGTATTGCTCCTCGGTGGGGCAGGGCGTAAGCAGAAGCTATCTGCTGTAAGGATATCCGTCCGTGACTCTGCTGTCCGTCAATCTCAACGCCGTCGCCCAACTCCGCAATCGCCGCGATCTGCCGTGGCCGAGTGTGACCGGCATGGCGCGCGTGGTTTTGGACGCGGGCGCTGCGGGCATCACCATTCATCCCCGTCCCGACGAACGCCATATTCGGCGTACGGACGTGTTCGCTTTGGCTGAGCTTTTGGCCTTGGAGTATCCCGATGTTGAATACAACATCGAGGGCTATCCCAGCGAAGATTTCATCACCCTGATCGAAACCATCAATCCCCATCAAGTGACGCTGGTGCCTGACGATCCGAGCCAGGCGACTTCTGACCACGGTTGGGATTTTGTCGGTCAGGCCGACATTCTCAATGCGGTCATTCCACGCCTCCGTGGTGCTCAAGGTCGACGTATCTCGCTGTTTTGCGATCCAGATGCAGGGGCTGACGGCGTTGCTGCTGCCAAGGCGGTTGGTGCCGATCGTATCGAGCTGTTCACCGGCCCATATGGTGCTTGCTATGACAACCGGGCTGCCGCGCAGCGCGAACTCGTGGCGCTGGCTGATACCTGCGCCGCTGCCCTTGCCATTGGTTTGGGTGTCAATGCCGGGCATGATCTGACCCTTGAAAACCTGCCCGCTTTCCAAGAACAGGTGAGAGGCGTCGCAGAGGCTTCCATTGGCCACGGCATCACCGCAGATGCACTCCTCTATGGCTTTGCTGAAGCCACCCGCCGCTACTGCGCGGTCCTCGCAGGCTGAAGACTGTTCGATAAAACAGAACACTGCGTTTTAATTATGCTGAAAATGGACGGATTATCGTGATCCGTCCATTTTCTGTTCTAAAAGCCTAGGATTTTCCGATACTTACATCGGTGTTACCTAGTGAGACATCTGTATCTGGGAACATAATAGTGCCCACTTGTGAACGGACGAGACAGGCACATATATCGCCTCAGTTACGTTTTGTTACCAAGGAGGGCACTCAGATGTCCAAGCTCAAGATTGGCGTTATTATTTCGACCACTCGTCCGACCCGCTTCGGTCACGTCCCTGCCCAGTGGATTGCTGACAAGGCCAACGAACGCCCTGAAATCGCAGCTGAAATCGTAGACCTGCGCGACTATGACCTGCCATTCTTTGACGAAGCTGCGTCCACTGCCTGGATGCCTTCGCAGAACGCAAATGCGCAGAAGTGGCAGAAGAAAATTGCTGAACTCGACGGCTACATCTTCGTAACCGCTGAATACAACCGTTCGATCTCTGGCGCTCTCAAGAACGCAATTGATCAGGCCTATGTCGAGTGGAACAAGAAGGCTTTTGGCGCTTTCGGTTACGGTGGTGTTGGTGGCGCACGCGCTATCGAGCACCTGCGGAACATCGGTGTTGAGCTGCAGATGGTTTCGACTCGCTCGGCAGTTCACCTTGCTGGCGCTGAATTTGCCTCGGTTCACCCAGGCTTTGGCGGCACCAAGTCGCTGAACGACATCGAAGGTGCAATCGGTGGCGCGGCCAAGGACATGCTCGATCAGCTGATCTGGTGGGCCTCTGCTACAAAGCAGGCTCGCGAAGCAGACGCTGCAACTGCAATCGCTGCTGAGTAAATCACTCACGCTCAGAGACAATTCTTGTCTTGGAAGGTCGCTCGCAAATCGAGCGGCCTTTTTTTCTTGTTGAACCAAGCATCGCGCCGGGCATTGATAGTTTATGGGTGCGGGTGTATAGCGGCGCCCGCCCTGCTACAGCGAGAGCCCTAACGCTCATGACGCATTCGGAAAACACCGCGCCCAGCGTCGGTGATGTGAACGTCCCCCACAGCGATCACAAGTCCAACAATCTACCCATGCTGACCCTCGGGGCGATCGGTGTCGTCTATGGCGATATCGGCACCTCGCCGATCTACGCTTTCCGGCAGGCCATGCACGTGCGCCCGGGCGCTGCGGCAACCAATGTCGAGATCCTTGGTCTGCTCTCGCTGATCGTGTGGGTGCTCGCGCTCACCGTCGCGGTCAAATATGTGTTCTTCGTCACCCGTGCGGACAACAATGGTGAAGGCGGCACGCTCAGCTTGATGGCGCTTGCCCGCAAGACCTTCACCAACCCACCATTCTGGATTACAGCGCTCGGGATTTTGGGCGCGGCCATGTTCTTCGGCGATGCCATTATCACCCCCGCCGTTTCGGTTCTGTCAGCCGTTGAAGGCATTGATCTTGTGGCCCCGGGCATGACGCGCTGGGTGGTGCCAATCACACTGGTCATTATTGTCGGCGTTTTTGCCGTGCAAAAATTTGGCACGGCGAAAGTCGCCATCATTTTTGGCCCCATAACGGCGATCTGGTTCCTCGTTCTCGGTGCCTCGGGCCTCTTCAATATCATGCAGTACCCGGCGATCCTGTGGGCGCTGAACCCGCTGCTCGGCATCGAGTTTCTTGTCACCCACCTCGGCATCGCCTTCGTGGTGATGGGGGCAATCTTTCTTGCCGTGACGGGCGCAGAAGCGCTCTACGTCGATCTGGGGCACTTTGGCCGCAAGCCGATTGTACTGGCTTGGTTTGGCCTCGTCTTTCCGTGCCTGTTGCTGAATTATTTCGGGCAGGGGGCCTATGTGCTGCATACGGGCGTCAACAACGTTGTCAGCCCGTTCTATGAGATGCAGCCTGAATGGGCCCTACTGCCCTTCGTGATCCTCGCCACCTTGGCGACCATCATTGCCTCTCAGGCGGTCATTACCGGCACCTTCAGCCTCACCCAGCAGGCTATCGCTATGAACATGCTGCCGCGCATGCGCGTGCTCCACACGTCGGAGACGCAGAGCGGTCAGATCTACATGCCGCAGATCAACATGTTCCTGATGATCGGCGTGCTGATCCTCGTTGCTGCATTCGGTAGCTCGGCGTCCCTCTCCAATGCTTATGGTATTGCCGTGTCGGGGGTGATGATTGTCACGCTGGCCTTGTTGCTCGTTGTCATGCGCCGCAATTGGAAATGGCCGCTCTGGGCCGTTGCCTCATTTGGCGTGGTCTTTGCTATTATCGACGGCGGGTTCTTTGCCGCGAACGCGTCAAAGCTCTTCCAGGGGGGCTGGTTCCCTGCGGCGGTCGCAGTGTTTGTCGCGCTCTTGATGGGCAGCTGGATGGCCGGTCGTCGCCGTCTGCAAGAAAAGACCCGTCGCGATGAAGTGCCATTGCAGTTCCTCGTCGATAATCTCGCCAAGAAAAAGCCAACGACTGTGCCCGGCACAGCGATCTTCCTCACCAGCGACATCGAGGGCGCGCCGACGGCGCTGCTGCACAGTCTCAAGCACTACAAGGTGCTGCATGAGCAGAACGTCATTCTGACGGTTCGCACCTCGACTTCGCCGCGCGTGCCGGACGATGAAAAGGTCACGATCGACGCTTACAATGCGCTGTTCTTCCGCGTCGTCATCACCTTCGGCTTTATGGAAACGCCGAACCTGCCAAAGGCTCTGGGGCTGGCGCGCAAATTGGGCTGGAAGTTCGACATCATGTCGACCTCCTTCTTCCTCTCGCGTCGTTCCCTCAAAATTGGCAAGTCCACGTCGCTCTTGCACACGTGGCAGGACAAGCTGTTCATTCGCCTGTCGCGCAATGCCAGCGACGCGACCGAATACTTCCACATCCCTTCTGGGCGGGTGGTGGAAATCGGCACACAGGTGCTGTTGTAAAAGAAAAGGGGGCGTGAGCCCCCTTTGTCATTTCCGCACGCCGAGAACCTTATCTCGACTCTGCACCCGCACTGTTTGCACCGGCCAGTTGTCATAAGAACCATCAAGCGCCCGTCGCGCATGGGCGGCCCATTGCGGATCGTCCATGGCCCCACGGGCCAGCGCGATGAAGTCGGCCTCGCCGCGCGCAATGATCTGTTCTGCGGCGTCAACGTCACCCAAGAGGCCCACTGCCATGGTCAGAATATCGCCTTCGGCCTTCACCTGCTGGGCGAACTTGACCTGATAATTCGCTTCGGGCTTGATCCGACCCTGCGCAAACCCGCCGCTTGAGCAATCGATCACCTCAACGCCACGCGCTTTGAGCTCGCGTGCCAGCACGACGCTATCCTCAATTGTCCAGCCGCCTTCCGCATTGTCGCTCGCGGAGATGCGCGCCATCAGCGGCTTGCTGGCAGGCCACACCGCCCGCACCGCTTCGGTCACTTCCAAAACCAGTCGCATCCGGTTTTCGCGGCTGCCGCCATATTCGTCGGTACGATGGTTGGCGAGTGGCGAGAGGAATTGGTTGAGCAGATAGCCGTGTGCGGCGTGGATTTCGACGGTATCGAAACCCGCCTTGTCGGCGCGGATTGCAGCGTCTGCAAACCCGTCAATGACACGCTGAATACCGGCAGCGTCCAGTGCTGTTGGCACCTGATAGTCGTCGTCATTGGGGTCGTGGCTTTCAGCACTCGGCGCCACTGGTACCCAGTGTTCATAGCCCACGGCCTTGCGCTGTTCTTCCGTTTGAAGCTCATCCGCTCCGCGCCATTCGACCGATGTCGAGGCCTTGCGCCCCGCATGGGCCAGCTGAATGCCTGCGGCGGTGCCGTGCGTGTGCAGGAAATCGACAATGCGGGCGAGGGGAGCGATGTGCTCGTCTTTCCAGAGCCCCATGTCCGCATAGGAAATGCGTCCCTCGGGCACAACGCCCGTGGCCTCCACAATCACCAGACCAAAACCACCAATGGCGAAGCGCCCCAGATGAACGAAATGCCAATCATTGGCGAAGCCGTCGATGGAGGAATACATGCACATGGGCGCAACCACAGTCCGGTTGCGCAGAGTCACGTCACGGAGCGTGATGGGGGAGAATAACTCAGACATTGGTTCATCCGCTTAGGGTGGGGCGGTGACCATGCCCTGATATTGCTCCATCGGCAAGTGCCGATGGAAGCAAGATGTTTCAACCCACGCCGCCTGAGCGGAAAGACTTAGTGGCTTGGATTATACTGACGATAATCCTGCACGGCCTTCGCGTCGGCGACACGGCGGGCGATGGCTTGTGCCAGTTCGCAATCGGCACCGGGGGCAAGCCCCTTCACCTTACGAAAATAGTCGCCCATCGCGTCGGGTGTGAAGTTGATATTGTCGACGACCTTGCGGAGCGTGCGGTGGAACACATTATCCTCGAGAGAGTCGGGTGTGTGCCAAGTATCGCGGTTCAAATATTCATCGAATACGTCGTACATGAGGGCCTGTACTAGTCATGTTTCTTTACGCCTGCGCGTGCGGAAAGACTGCAATGCGAGACGTCAAAAGTTCTAAAACAATTTCGTGTCGTGCAAACAAGTAAGCAGTCTGGGCGCGCTGGACCATTGGCATAGCGCGCCGCAGCCTCTTGGTAAACGCTTCTATCGTAGGGCCTGACTTGAGCCAGGCGCATTGCTCCTTAAAGGCTGATGCGGAAGACCCGCGCCAAGCGCCAGGTCAGCAGAATGCCAAGGCACATGAAGACGAGGAAGACCCAGCCCGACAAGGACCCAGCCTGAATGCCAGAGAGCAAAACGCCCACGGTGCAACCAAGCGCCGTCATCGAGCCCCAGCCCAGCAGCAGGCCGCCGACAAGACCACGGGTAACGTCAGAGCCTTTTAGGCGACGCGGCTGGAACTGACCGGCGATAAACGAGGTGATAAAGCTCCCTCCGATAATCCCCAGAACAAAGAGGCCGTTGTTGGAGAGCAGCGTTTCTTTGATGATGGTGGCGCAGCCGCGCAGCGTGTCCAAGCCAAAGAGACTCGACGGCACAATGCCTCCCGCAGTGCCTGCGGTACGCGCCAGCGAGCCGAGTTCGGCGGTCACGCCCAGCGGCGCAACGCGCAAATAGGCGAGGGTGGAGATAATGCCCACCAGCGTGCCGGAAATGATCGCGGGCCAGCGCTTAAAGAACAGGTTCCTAACCCCGGTTTCCAGCGTCAGCGCTGGCTCCGCTTCCGTTGCTTGCGGCTTGGCCCACAGCAGCGCACCAATCGCCAGTGCGCCGAGCAAAACCAGCGTCAGCGTCAGCCCACCAGCATAGCCAAGGTGGTGCGGGATCCAGCCGATAAAGGCATTGGTGGTCACAGCGAGGAAAAGACTGTTCCAAGTGAGGAAGCCAATGCCGAAACCAAAGAAAGCGCCGATGATGGCGAAGGGCGAAATGACGGAGCCTTCAGAAAGGCGATAGAAATGCGCCGAAAGGCATGAGCCAGAGATGGCCATGCCGATGCCGAAGACGGTCGAGGCAATGGCAAGGGTAATGCTAACCGGGCCGATATGGGCGGTCGGGGGTAAGCGCTCCAGCGCCGGTGTCGGCAGCCAAGCGCCAAAAATGGTGGTGTAGCCAATCGCGCCAACGGCCAATGCCACCAGAATGGCAATGATGCCCCCTGCCTGCCGCTTCTCGATGAGATCGCGGAAGTTGCAGAGGAAGCAAAAGCGGCTGCGCTGCAGCACAATGCCGAAGGCCGTGCCGAGCACCAGTGACAAAGCGAGGGGGCGGCTTTCGACGCCCGCACTGTTGAGAGAAACGAAACCCCAGATCAGCACCGTCGCTGCAATCAGCGGCACGAGATAGCGAGATGGCGACAAAGTCATAAGAATGCCCCGGAAAAGTCAGTGGCGGGCGCCGAAGCGTCCGCCATGTCAGATCGTCAAAGCTAGTTCAGCTCTGGTTTAGATGCGGCCCCAAACGGTGCCCGATGGGTTGTCGATCGGAACGCCAACCGAGTTGCCATATTCGGTCCAAGACCCGTCGTAATTCTTCACTTCGTAGCCAAGGATACGCGAGAGAACGAACCAGGTGTGGCTCGAACGTTCGCCAATGCGGCAGTAGGTGATGATCGGCTTTGAGCCGTCGATGCCGATAGCCGCGAAAGCTGCCTTGAGGTCTTCGGTCGACTTGAAGCGACCGTCTTCCTGCACAGCGCCGCCCCATGGGAAGTTCACGGCACCAGGGATGTGACCGGCGCGGACGGAGAGTTCCTGCACGCCTTCTGGAGCGAAAATCTCACCCGAGAATTCCTTGGGACCGCGAATGTCGACCAGCGACACGTCGGCACCACCTTCGACAACCTCGAGAACGTCAACGAGGCGCGCGCGGATCGGAGCCGCTTCTTCTGGCAGGTCGATGGTCGAAGCTGCGTATTCTGGAGTTGCGGTGTCGAGCGGCAGGCCCTGTGCTTCCCAGTACTTACGGCCGCCATCGAGCAGCTTTACGTCGTGGATGCCGTGGATATCAAACACCCAAGCGCCCCAAGCTGCGAACCAGTTGTTGTTGTCGCCATAGAGAACAACAGTGGTGTCTTCGGTCACGCCGGCCTGCTGGAGGATCGCTTCCAGGCCTTCGCTCGAAACGATGTCGCGACGAACGGTGTCGACGAGATCTGTGTGCCACGACAGGTTCAACGCACCCGGAATATGGCCGCGCTCATAAACGCCAGTATCAACGCTGACTTCAAAGATGCGCACGTTGGGATTGCTGATATTTTCTTGAACCCACTCAGCAGTGACCAGCGGGCTGGCGTCGTCTGCGAGGGCGGGAGTGGCAACCAATGCAACACTGACTGCTGCGGTGGTCAGTAGTCGGGAAAATTTTGTCATTCTCTCGTCCTGATGAGCTCGGCGTATCTGCCGCGTTGACCCAATCATGGCCTTTTCGGGGCATAATTTTCAAAGCACAGGGGTCTAAAAGCGTGTTCAGGAGAATAAAATTCCGCTCAATCGAACGTGAGATGAGAGAATAAAACTCTATTGGACCGATAGTGTCAGAAGGCTCAGAGTTTTCGCGGTCGTCCCGTGCGCGCCAGCAATATGACCGGCAATATCCCTATCGCTACTAATAAAATTGCCGCTAACGAAGCATCTTCATAAGTGCCGCGCGCGGCCTCGCCATAGAGTAGTGTTGCGAGCGTTTCAAAATTGAGCGGTCGCAGCAGCAGCGTGGCTGGCAATTCTTTCATGCAATCAACGAACACCAAAAGTGCCGCCGCGATCAGCGCCGTGCGTGACAGGGGCAGGTGCACTCTGAGCAGCGTGCCAGATGCACTGTGGCCCAAGGTGCGCGCAGCATGATCATAAGAGAGCGGAATGCGCGACAGTCCTGCCTCGATCCCGCCTGTCGAAATCGCGAGGAACCGCGCGCTATAGGCATAGAGGAGTGCCGCGCCTGATCCCAAGAGAAGGAGGCCAGAGGACAGGCCGAAGTTGGCGCGCAAGAAGCCGTCTAGCGTTCTGTCGAAAGCGGCGACAGGCACCAGTATGCCAATGGCGAGAACGGTCCCCGGGACGGCATAGCCCAGCGTCGCGATGCGCGAAAACCCCTGCGTCACAGGCCCGGTGCGGACACGCGCTGCATAGGCCACGCCAAAGCCGAGGGATAGAATAAGCACAGTCGCCAGCGATGAAATCGTCACTGTGTTCACCGTCGCGCGCAATAGGCTTGGCGAGAACCCGGCAAAATCCAACCGCTTGATTGCTGACGAGATCAGATAAATCGCTGGTCCCGCAAAGCCGATGAGGATTGGGGTCAGGCCAAGGCAAAGCGCCAGCACGGCCTGCCAGCCCCTTAGTTTTTGCGCTGGCATGGGGCGAGCCCGTTGCGCATTGCTCGCATAGCGTTGGTTGCGTCTCGCCCAGCGCTCAAGAACCAGCAGCAACAGCACAAGGGTGAGCATGGCGGTGGCGATTTGGGCCGCGCCAGCCAGATCGGTGCGCACAATCCAAGTTGTATAGACCGAAGCCGTCAGCGTGCGGACGCCAAGAAACTGGCTCGCCCCCACATCGTTGAGCACTTCCATAAGCGTTAGCGCTACACCCACAGCGATGGCGGGGCGGGCGAGGGGCAAGGCCACACGCCAAAACACCATGTTACGGCTGACCCCTAAGGTGCGCGACACCTCCACAAGGTTTGCGGCTTGGGTCAGAAACATCGCCCGCGTCGTGAGATAGACATAGGGATAGAGCACGAAGCCAAAGACGAGGATTGCACCCCACATCGAGCGAATATCGGGCAGTCGGAACTGTCGGGGCGAGGAATAGCCCAGGGCCCACCGCATCGTGCCTTGTACCGGCCCGAGCGGGTTTAAAATGTCGAGATAGGCATAGGCCATAATATAGGTCGGAACCGCGAGGGGCAGGAGCAGCGCCCATTCCAGCACGCCGCGGCCCTTAAACTCGTAGGCCGAAACGATCCAAGCCGCGCCCGTGCCCACCATCGTCGCGATAATGCCGGTGCCGAGCAGCAGAACGCCGGTGTTCCAGGCTGATTGGGGCAGCACATTGACCAGCACATGGCCCCACAGATCGCCCGTGTCCGCGCTCGCGGTGAAGACAATGACGAGGATTGGCACAAACACCAAAACCGCGGTGGCAGCAGCCACGGCGGTCCATGCAGAGATTGGGTTTCTGGTGCGCGCTAGAGGCGCGTTGGCCGCCATGGTCATGATGGGAAACGGTGCGGCGGGAACGAGCCGCCGCACCGAACTGTGTTAGTTTGAGAAGGTGTCGAAGTTCACTTCATCCACAAGTTCGCTGGCGCGCTTGCGGAACGGAAGGATGTCGCTCAGCGCCAGACTATCTGGGGTCAGCGTGCCGAATGCGGCGATGATCGGATGGACTTCAGCCGAAGCGTTGACTGGGTATTCGAAATTGGCTTCGGCGTAGATCTTCTGCGCTGCTGGCGACACTAGATATTCCAGCAGCTTCACGGCCTGATCCTTGTTCGGTGCGTGCTTGGCAACAGCAGCGCCCGAGATGTTCACCAAAGTACCGCCGTTCTCAAAGGTCGGAAGAATGACCTTGATCGCATCGGCCCAGGCCTTTTGCTCGTCGCCACCAGCGCCCGAAGCCATCAGCCCAACGTAGTAGGAATTGGCCAGCGCAATGTCGCAAATTCCGGCTGCAATATCGCGTGCGCCGTCACGGTCGCCGCCTGCTGCTGCACGGGCCTGGTTGGCCTTGATGCCTTCGAGCCAAGTCTTTGTTGCTTCTTCGCCATGCTTGGCGAGATAGGCCGCAAACGTCGCTGTATTATAAGGGTGCTGGCCCGAACGGATGCACAGGCGACCCTTCCACTCTTCATCGGCCAATTGCTCGTAAGTGATGGCGTCGAGATCAAGGTCCTTGGCCGCGTAAACAACGCGGGCGCGAGACGACAGGGCAAACCAATTGCCGTCCTTGTCGCGCAGCGTTTCTGGGATCGCTGCCGAAAGCACGTCTGACTGGATCGGCTGGGTGAGGCCCGCATCAACGAGGTCGATGAGGTTGCCGAAGTCGACGGTCATCAGAATGTCGGCGGGCGAGCTTTCGCCTTCAGCTTTCGCGCGTTCGATGATCCCGTCCTGCAGGAAGACGGTGTTGACGGTCACGCCGGTTTCGGCGGTGAAGGCATCGAGGAAAGGCTGCACAAGGCCTGGCTCGCGAGTGGTGTAAATGTTGAGTTCTTCGGCAAATGCAGGAACTGCGACGCCAAGCGCGAGTGCGCTGGTCGCAAAGATGATCTTGTGAAGCGATGCCATGGTGTTTCCCTTGTGGCTGACTCAAACAAGCGCGCCGTCGACGGAGAATTCTGCGCCCATGGCCGGGCAATAAGCTAAGTGGAATTATTGAGTCAAGAAATATAGATTGGAATTAGAATAGTTCTAAACCACAGATGTTTCTCAAGAATACTATAAAGAAAATATCGATCACGGAGAAAAGATCAATATTTCGTCTTCAGAGACATTTAGCTTGGCGGTGTGTCCGGGGTGCAATTTATAGCGCTGACTGGTGCGCATCAAAATGGGTTCGGATAATTCTGGAACCGCAATGCGCCATTCTTCGATTTCGCCCAAAACGGCATGGCTAAGAATAGTGGCGTTGATTCCGTCGGCCCCAAAACTGAGCGCGCGCGGCCGGATGAAAATCTCGCTGATCGCGTTTGGCTTATCGGGTGCTGGAAAACGTCCGAGTGCTGTGTCGAGCCATTGCCCGTTGCGGGTGGCCGGAATGCGGTTCATCCGGCTAAAGAACTCGGCCGTATAGGCGCTCTTGGGCGCGTTGAACAATTCGCTGCCGCGCCCGGCCTCGACGACCTTGCCCTCGCGCATCAGAACAATACGATCGCCAACCGCCAAGGCTTCTTCCGGGTCGTGGGTGACGATGATCGCGGTGGTGTTGAGCTCGCGCAGCAGCGCCACAACTTCCCCGCGCAAGGTGTCACGCAACCCCCGATCGAGGTTGGAGAAGGGCTCGTCCATCAAGAGAACATGCGGGCGGGGGGCCAATGCTCTTGCAAGGGCGATGCGCTGCTGCTCGCCGCCCGATAGCATATGCGGATAGCGCTCAAGCAAATGGTCAATGCCAAGCCTAGAGGACAGCTCGTCCACGCGTGTGCTGGCTTCCTGCTTCGTGAGTTTTTTCAGGCCAAAGGCAATGTTCTGACGCGCTGTCAGGTGCGGGAATAGAGCATAGTCCTGCAACATATAGCCAATCCGACGATGCTCCGGCTCCACAAACCTGTTGGGGGCAAAAACAAGCGTCTCGTCGATTGCAATTGTCCCCGCATGAGGCGTTTCGACACCGGCAATGGCGCGCAGCAGAGTAGACTTGCCGCAGCCCGAATGCCCCAAAAGACAAATGATCTCGCCATCCATAACAGCGAGATCCACGCCATGAAGCGCAACGACATCGCCGAAGTGCAGATGAATATCTTCGAGTTTTAGAACAGTGCGCCGTGCGGTCATTGCTGCATCAACCATTCGAGCTTTGATCGTGTCAATGTTTTACATGTCTTGTATGGTATGTTTGCTCGTTAAAGCACGTTTCTCTACTTCGTTTTACTCATCGCGTTTCAGCGCGCGGGCGCCTTCGTATCTGGCTGATTTTGATCAACTTTCTGTGTTCGAGGTGAATTGTGCGTTTACTCGCTGATGAGGCAAGTTTGACGCAAGGTTGCCGATGCAATTTCACCGCACTCGATCCCTCCTCGAGACGCGAACAAGGAATTGAAAATGAAGAAGATCGCATCCGCTCTCCTCGCCGTTGCTCTGGTTGCTGGCGTCACCGCGCCGACTTTCGCGCAGGCCACCACCCACGGTTGCACTTTCAAGGAAGCATCGTTCTGCGAAGCTAAGTCGATCCCGAACACCGACGACTAATCAAAATTCGGCAGCAATTGCTGTAGAATAACAAAAGTCGGCTTCTGGATTTCCGGAAGTCGGCTTTTTGCGTGAGGTCGGGCATGAAGATTCTTTTCGTTGAAGACGAACCGGAAATGGCCAAGTTGGTCCGTGCCGCGCTCACAAAGTCTGGTTTCGTGACCGATTGGGCGCCCTCTCTGGCGACCGCCTCCGAAACCATCCAAAGCACGCGGTATGATCTCATCGTGCTCGATCGTTCTTTGGGGGATGGCGAAGGCACCACGCTTATTCCCGTCGTCCGCAAGCTCTATCCCTCCATGCCCGTTCTGGTCCTGTCAGCGCATGGGGCAGCCTCCGACAAGGTCGAGGGGCTCAATCTTGGTGCCGACGACTACCTTGCCAAGCCCTTTATGGTCGATGAGTTGATCGCCCGGGTCCGCGCTTTGCTGCGTCGCCCCCGCGATGTCGTCACCGAAGCCTTTGCCTTGGGTAATGTCGAGGTCGATGTCACGCTCGGGCAGGTTAGCGTCAATGGCCAGCCGTTAGAGGTGCCGCGCCGCGAATTGCTGCTTTTAGAAAGCCTTATCCGACGTTCAGGGCGCACGGTCCGCCGCAGTCTCATTGAAGAAGAAGTTTATGGGTTTGATGACGAGGTGCAGGCCAACGCTCTCGAGCCCCATGTCTCGCGCTTGCGCAAGCGCTTAGCCGATGCTGGCGCGACAGCCACGCTCCACACTGTGCGCGGGGTCGGGTACATTCTGCAGGCTCAATCATGATGGACCGCAAATCGCCCTCCCTTGGCCGCAAGCTCACGGGCAAGATGATTGTCGTGCAGTTGTTTTCGCTCGCGCTGTTCTTTGGTGTGGGCGTGTTCCCGCTGGTCATTTACCCCATTGTCAGCCAGGCCGGCACAGCGCGGGCCATTGACCCCAGTGTTTCGAGCACGCTCGCGGCCAGTTTCGCTCAAGTCCAAGATGGCGAAATCGTCATACGGCCAAGCCCAGAGGTTCGTGACCTCTTCGTCAACAATCCCGACATGTATGTTTATGCGGTCAGTGATAGCGGAGCGACTCTGACACTCGGTGCCGTACCGGCAAGCGCGGAGCCGCTTATTGCTAACCTGTCTCAGGTCACCATTTTGGATCTGCGCACCAAGGACGCCAGTGGGCGCTTCTTTGTCCGTACCGAAAATTCCAGCATCGGCCCCGTCCACGTGCTTATCGGTAACGGCCCGACGGTCAGTGTTGTTGGGTTGTTGCGTAATGCCACGATCCTCCTCGCTTTCAGTATTTGGCTCGTACTCACACTCGTGACCGTCATTGCCATTCCGCTCATTGTTCGGCGCGAGCTGCGCGGGGTGAAGCTGCTGGCAGAGGACGCTAGCCAGATCAATTACGAAAACCGCGGTGATCGCCTGCGCGAAACCGGCGTTCCAAGCGAACTGCTTCCGCTGGTGAAGGCAGTCAACGCAACCCTAGCGCGTCTCGATATGAGTTACGCTGGCCGACAAAAATTCCTCGCCGCCGCTGCACATGAAGTGCGAACGCCAATCGCCATTCTGCAAATGCGGCTGGAAAACAGCGACGTTTTCCCGGAGCGGCAGAACCTCCTCTTGGACGTGGCCCGCCTCGCCACTCTTGCCGAGCAATTGCTCGAGGTGCAGCGCCTCGGCATCGTCAAAGGCGTCTTGGTGCCACTCGATTTGCGTGAGATCGCTGAGCTGGTTGTCGAAGAGATGGCGCCGCTTGCGCTCAAATCCGGCTATGATTTGGGTCTCGATATGGGCGACGCCCCGGTCATCGTCACCGGCGACAATCGCTCACTGCATCACGCCCTTACCAATCTCATCCAGAATGCCATCGCCCATAGTGGCGGGGCTGGAGCAATCCTTGTCCGCGTCGGAACAGATCGCACCATTTCGGTCACGGACGAAGGGGAGGGTATTCCCGCTGAAGCGCGCGAGCGTATCTTTGAGCCCTTTGAACGCCTACACCGCGCCGGTCGCGGAACGGGACTGGGACTCAATCTGGTCTACTCCATCATGCACTATCACGGCGGTTCAGTCGTCGTTTCGGATAGCGATAGCGGCGGCGCAAAGTTTGTCCTGCGCTTTCCGGAAAAGTTCGATGGATCGGCCATTCCAAGCATCTAACGCATTGGAAATTCTCATTTTCACTCGGTCTTTTCACTGAGCCGTTTCGATCGGCTGAATTGGAGCGGGGCGGGAGCTGGTGAAATCCTTCCGCCTAATCCGAAGAATCCACTTGCTTCGAACCGTACCGTACGGTACGCCATCGAACGGATTAACGCCGATGCGTTCGGTCAACGCGTGGAAGGTATGGTCGTGGCACTCGCCATCAAGGTCAACGAAGAGACGTTTACGCCCCGCCAGCAAGCAGTGCTGACGGCCGCGCTCGATCTTCTGGTCGAGAACGGTGACGGGCTGACAATGACAGCCGTGGCGCGCCGCGCCTCGTGCTCGAAGGAAACCCTCTACAAGTGGTTTGGCGACCGCGATGGTCTGCTCACCGCCACTGTGCAATGGCAGGCCGCCAAAGTGCGTATGCCATTTGTCGACCGTAGCCATTTGTCGCTTAAAGCGCTGCGCACCAGCCTTGAAGCTTTTGCGCGCGATCTGCTGATGACCATTATCGGCGAAGTGTCTGTCACGCTCAACCGGACAGCCATTACGCATGCGGCGCAGGAGAAGGATTCTCTGGGCAATATCGTGCTCGAGAACGGTCCTTTGGCCATTCGCCGCCGCCTCAAACCCATTCTGGAAGCTGCGCGTGACGCGCGCCTTCTGCGGTTCACCTCTAGCGAAGAGGCATACCGCACTTTCTTTGGTCTTGTGGTTCGCGATGTGCAGATCCGTCTGCTGCTCGGCGACAAGGCCCTGACCAGCTCCAATGTCGAAGAAAACGTCGAAGCCGACGTTAAAGCTGCGACAGATCAATTCTTGGCCCTTTACGGGGCAAAGGCCAATACATAAACAAACCGCTTTCCGAGGGAGACTCCCAATGCGCGTATATTACGATCGCGACGCCGATCTGAACATCATCAAGGCCAAGAAGGTCGCCATCATTGGTTACGGTTCGCAGGGCCACGCCCACGTTCTGAACCTGCGCGACTCCGGCATCACCGACGTTGTCGTCGGTCTGCGTCCAGGTTCACCATCTGCTGTTAAGGCAGAAGGCGAAGGCCTCAAGGTTATGTCGGTTGCCGACGCGTCAGCATGGGCAGACGTCATCATGCTGCTGACCCCAGATGAACTCCAGGCCGATATCTACAAGAAGGACATCGAGCCAAACATCCGTGACGGTGCAGCTCTTGCTTTCGCACACGGCCTGAACGTTCACTTCAACCTGATCGAACCAAAGTCGACCGTTGACGTGATCATGATCGCGCCAAAGGGCCCAGGCCACACCGTTCGCGGCGAATACGTTAAGGGTGGCGGCGTGCCATGCCTTATCGCTGTTCACCAGGACGCTTCGGGCAATGCACATGACATCGCTCTGGCTTATGCTTCGGGTGTTGGTGGCGGCCGTTCGGGCGTTATCGAAACCAACTTCCGCGAAGAATGCGAAACCGACCTCTTCGGCGAACAGGCAGTTCTCTGCGGTGGTCTCGTTGAGCTGATCCGCGCGGGCTTCGAAACCCTCGTGGAAGCTGGCTACGCACCAGAAATGGCTTACTTCGAGTGCTTGCACGAAGTGAAGCTGATCGTCGACCTGATCTACCAGGGCGGCATCGCGAACATGAACTACTCGATCTCGAACACTGCAGAATGGGGCGAATACGTCACCGGTCCGCGCATCATCACTTCGGAAACTAAGGCCGAAATGAAGCGCGTTCTGCACGACATTCAGTCGGGCAAGTTCACCTCCGAGTGGATGCAGGAAATCAAGTCGGGTGGCGGCGCACGCTTCAAGGCAACCCGTCGTCTGGCTGACGAGCATCCAATCGAAGCAGTTGGTCACCAGCTGCGCGACATGATGCCATGGATCAAGGCCGGCGCACTGGTCGACAAGGCAAAGAACTAATTTCTATTAGTTTCTCTATTGAACGGGGGTCCTTTGGGCCCCCGTTTTTTTGTTCCCACTCCAGACGACCAGTTGCCCAAAGTCCGCGTGTTTGCAGGCTCAGGCCGAGAGAGTACAGGCATGAAACGCCGTCGCGCGTCGCGGGGCGGTCTGCCCAATCTTGCTTGTCTTGTCGGGGAGGGGCGACGGCCAGCCCCTCACTGGCGGCGCGGGCGCGCGCGACAATGAGGGATGGCGACAGTCAAACGGGGTCCTGCGCTTACCAGGTGAAGCGCAGTCCGGCGGTGATGGTGTGGTTGGTTTGGCGGGCGCGGAGCTCTGCACCGTAATCCAGCGTCACATTGAGATTGTCGCTGAACACGGCCTTCGCACCGAGGCCGAGGACAGCTGCATCACGACCCGGATCGGTGGCGCTGACCTGATAGGTTGTTCCGCTCAGCGATTGCGTTGTGGTGTAACCCATGTCGAGAAGGTCGTGTTGCCAACGCGCTGTGGCTGACAGCTCAAGCTCAAGATCTTCGGTGAGGGTAAAGACTGTGTTGGCTTCAGCCCCCACATCAATGCGCAAGGCATGGTGGATGGCATCATCAACCTTGAGGTTGGATGCACCAGCACCGGTCTCGCCATAGCCTTTTGCGTTGATCACGTCGTAGCGCAAGCCTGCCGATGGGGTGAAGGTGGTGCCGCCGAGATCAAGCTGGTAGCCAAATTCCGCGCTCACGCTGGTATCGAGCGCATGCGACTCGCCCTTGGCCGTGCTGGCACCTACCGTGCGTTCGGTCTTGAAGTGCGAAAGCGCTAAACCCAGATCGGTTGCCACATACCACAGGCCCTTAGACCAATTGGCATAGAGACCGGCGTGGTAGTTGTCGGCCGAGGCATTGCCGGAATCGGCATTCCCCGAAGTTTGAGACTGGGCATAGCCAAGCGACGCCCCAATCCACATATCGTCGAGAACTTGGGTATCGCCACCAAAGATGACACCACCGGCGGACTGATTGAAGCCGGGGCTCGCGCCATTGCCGCGATTGGAAATGAAATTGCCGAAGCTTTTGACCCAAAAGCTCAGTGCTTGCGTTCGGGCTTCAGTCGTCGTGGCCGAGCCGATGGCGTCTAGGCCCTCATGCTGTGCGCTCGGGAAGAAGCTCAAGATTTGAGTGTCGGGGACATCTGCTGCGTGCCCACCATTGCGCAACTGGCCCATGCGTCCTTGTACCGAATGACCGAAATCGCGGGCGATATTAATCGTGCCCGGCGCAGTATTGGTCAAAATGGAGCCCGATTTTGGGGCAGCGTCGACACACGTGTGGCTCCCAATGTTCACACAGCCGGGGCCTTCAAAGACCCAAGTGACGGTATAGGGATACGAACCTGCGGTGCTTTGTTCATAGACGGTGAGAATGGTGTAATGGTTGCCCGCCGTAAGGTTGACGCTGGGCATCGTGGAGACGTTTCCCATATTGTTAGCGCCAACAATGAAATTCTCAATAGGTGTCGTTGGAGCGTCTGGGGAGTCAGGCGCGAATTCGCCGTTCAAAATCCAACTGACGTTGACGATCGGGGCGTTATCGTTGAGTGTCGTCGCTACGACCTTATAACTTCCAGTTTCGGTCACTTGGAACGCGTATTGCGAATAGATGAAACTCCAAGTGCCGTAGCGAGGAAAACTATGGCTAACGCCTTCGTATATCTGTGGTACGCGGGTCAACTGGGTCGATGAAGGCGTGGTCGAAAATGTAGAGGTTTCCGCCGAGGCGCCCAGTGAGGTTGTAAGGAGGGCTGCGGCCGACAGAGAGGCAACTGAGACCAGACGTGTCGTCCAGATGAAACGAGCAAAGGCATACATTAAAAAAATATCCGGCAAAGCGCGTATTAAAATTCTGAAGTTCTTAAATTCGAATAGATGATAAAGATTTAATCACGGCTTCGAAATGTGAATTCTCGTGGCGCTGCGTGAGGTTGTTAAGAGCTTTGCAGTAAGCTCTCGTGCTGCCGCTGTGGTCCTCATGGCCAAGACCGAATAGGGATGGTTGGTAGAGAAATTTTGCGAACTTTTGTATACCGCACTAGGCAACCATGACTTCCGTATTTCCCATCACCGCCCTCGATATTCGGTTTAGTCACGAAGCTTGGCCATTGCCGCAGGCTCTGCGCGCAGCGGTGGGGGAGACTTGGGCGCGCAAACTTCAAGAAAATCCCCATCTCTGGGATGGCCGCATCATCGGCGTTTCTGTTCCAGAAATTGACGGCAATGGCGTGTTGCGCGCCACAGCCTATGAAGATGCCTTCTCTGCCTTCATGACCTGGCGCGATCAGGGGTTTCCCGAGATTGGCCTGCGCAATCTGTTCGGTTCGGCGCTGATCATCTCCTCCGATAACGCAATTATTCTGGGCGTCATGGGCGCCGACACCGCCAATGCTGGGCGCATTTACCCGCCCGCAGGCTCGCTTGAGCCGCGTGACGTTCTGCCAAATGGGTCGGTCGATGTGCGGCGCAGCACTGAAATCGAGTTGATGGAAGAGACCGGCCTATCCTATGCCGATGGCGTTGAGGGAGAAATGGTTGCCGTGTTTGATGGCCCGCGCGTTTCCGTCGCTCGCGCCCTCTACTTTCCGCACACAGCCGAAGACATGCTCGCCACCATTCGCGCCAATCTGGATATGCAAGAAGAGCGCGAGCTGGCCGATGTTGTTGCCGTGCGCAGCAAGGCCGAGCTTGAAGCGTTTGGCGAGCCTCTGCCTTATGTGGCGGCGCTACTCTGGGCCTTCGAAACCGGCGGCTTTATTCGCCCCTAAAATCCCCTCGCAGTAGAGCAAAAAGCCGGTACAACTGGTGGTGCAAGTCAGCGCGGGGAGTCGCTGGCTGATCGTCTGGAGGGGCGAGATGGCACTACCAAAATTTCCGGTTTCGGGTGGATGCAGCTGCGGGCAGGTCCGCTACACGCTGAGCGCACCACCTCTGACCGTCTATAATTGCCACTGCAAAGACTGCCAGCGCGCGTCCGGCTCGTCATGGGGCATGCCGGTCGTTGTTCCGGATGCGAGTTTTTCTGTCACCGGCGAGGTGGTCACCTATCAGCGCACCGCCGACAGCGGCAATGTCATTGCCATGAACTTTTGCTCCACCTGCTACAGCTGGCTCTGGAACGATCCGCAAAGCCCCGGTTTCCGCATTGTGCGCGCCGGGACGCTCGATGATATCAGCTGGGCCAAGCCGGTCGGCAATATCTGGACGGATAGCGCTGCGTCTTGGGCGCCCATTGATCCAACACTTGTCAATTTTCCAAAAGGCCCACCGGGCCGCGAACCCCTCATCCAAGCATGGGCGAGGGCGAACGAGGTTTGAATATGACCAAAGACGACGAAATTGCCCTAGTGAAACGCCAGGAACTGGAGCTTGTCCTGCCTGCATTTAACGAAGACGTCGCCTATGCCATTGGCACGGCGATACGCGCCCGCGCGCTGGCGGAAGGCCTTGTCCTCGTCTGCGATATTCGCACTTGGGACCGCCAATTGTTCTTTACGGCGATTGAAGGGACGGGCGCAGACAATGCTGAATGGGTCCGTCGCAAGATCAATTCCGTGCGCCGTTTCCAGCGCGCATCCTACCGCCTCGTGCTTGAGCGTGGCGAAGTGCCATTCTCGCCGCAGTCAGGTGCCGATCCGGCTGATTATGTGATTGCGGGCGGAGGTTTCCCGGTTCGCGTACCGGGCGCAGGCATTATCGGTACCATCACGATTTCGGGCCTGCCGGGCCGTAAGGATCACGGCGTTGTCGTTGATGCGCTCTGCGACTATCTGGGCAAGGCGCGCGCTGACTATGCTCTGCCGGAGACTGCAGCGTGAAACGCGATTACCTGCTTCTCGACGTCTTTACCCGCTCGCCTTTGCGCGGCAATCCTCTCGCTGTCCTTACCGATGCCACGGGGTTGTTGGACGACGAGATGCAGGCCATTGCCAAGGAGTTCAATCTCTCCGAAACGGTGTTTTTCCTCAAACCTCTGTCTGAGCGGAATGCGGCCTCGATCCGCATTTTTACGCCCACGCAGGAGTTGCCTTTTGCCGGGCATCCGACCGTTGGCGCCGCTGTCGTTCTCGGCCTCAACGGTCGGGGCGGGGTGGTTCGGATTGAGGAGCAGATCGGGCTCGTTTCAGCCCTTGTCGAAAAGATCGACCACCGCACGGGCTCCGCGCGCTTTACCCTGCCGAAGTTTCCCGAGTTTGTCGGCGATCTCCCCGATACGCTCACTATCGCCCAGGCGCTTGGTCTTGAGCCGGAAGATATCGGGTGCGAGTTCTATAGGCCTGCGGGCTACTCGGCGGGTAATCCCTTCCACCTCATTCCGGTGCGCAGCACTGAAGTGCTCAAACGCGTCAAACCCAATGCGCTGATCTGGGAGAAGGCTTTCCCCTTCGCGCGGAACTCGGCCTATATTTTTACCCTCACGCCCAACGAGCCCGGCGTCGACATCGCCGCGCGCATGTTCAACGCTCGCCTCGAGGACCCCGGCACAGGCTCCGCCGCTGCCGCTCTTATCGGCATGTTGGCCACTCAGCTCGGAGACAATGAGCATGCTGATTTTGGTCTTCGTCAGGGCCATGAAATGGGCCGGCCGTGTCGAATGACCATCCACATCAAGAAAGAGGCTGGGGCACTGACCCACGCGGCCATCGGTGGCGACGCCGTCATCATCGCCTCCGGTACACTCGAACTATAGGGGAGGGGGCTAACGTCGCCTCTCTATTGCAACGCACAGGGAGATGAACATGGCGATATCTGCAAGCACCATACGCTTGGCTACGGCCGACGATCTTGCGGGTCTTGCCATCCTCTATCGCCAGCTGCATCCCGATGACCCTGTGCTGCGCGCAGATACGCTCAAAGCAAATCTGGCGCGGTTTGCCGTCATGCCGGGCAGTGGCGTGTTCATCGCCTTGGTCGACACCCAGATTGTCGCCACCGTAACCGTCGTGATCGTACCGAATCTCACCCGCGGTGGTCGCCCGTTCGCTTTGCTTGAGAACGTCGTCACCCACGCCGATTTCCGCAAGCAAGGGTTCGGTCGACATCTTCTCAGCACCGTCGTCGACCACGCTTGGCTTGCCGACTGCTACAAGATCATGCTGCTCACGGGCTCAGCAAAGCCCGAAGTCCTCGGTTTCTATGCCAATTGCGGCTTTGCCAATACAAAAACCGGCTTTGAAATGCGCCGGGTCAGCAAACGGCAAGAATAACCCAGTTCATAAAATCTTCCCGATCCCGCTCGTTATTTTTCAAGCCTCTCTGCTGCTAATCGAACGCATTTTGTCACATTGGTCTTGCAACGTGCTTTCAGTTCGCGCATTGTTGGAATTATCAGAAGCCGTACTCTTGGGTACTCGTATGCAGCGCAACCGCGCCAAAGCCATTGCAGTCGCTCAGAAGCAGGTCAACCAGACCAAGCTCGCGATTGTTGCTGCGCTGTCGCTGCTTCCACTCCTTCTCCTCCTTCTTATCAGCCCCTGATAACCGACAGCTCGATTTTGCGAGCGGGTGGTCAGGGGAGTGCGCATCTTAAACCGAACAGAGATTTTGTCCGGTCCAGTGAGCCTTTGCGCCCGGGCCGATAAGAAAGAGACTAGTATGACCGCTGCAACCAATTCCAATAAAGAACGCGTCTTCATCTTTGACACCACCCTGCGTGATGGTGAGCAGTCGCCCGGCGCGACGATGACGCTGGAAGAAAAGCTGCAGGTTGCTGAAACTCTGGACGAAATGGGCGTCGACATTATCGAGGCCGGTTTCCCGATTGCCTCGAACGGCGACTTTGAAGCCGTGGTCGCTGTCGCCAAGCACGTCAAGAACGCGCGCGTTGCTGGTTTGGCTCGCGCCATCACCGCCGACATTGATCGCGCCGCTGAAGCTGTGCGCCACGCCAATGCTGGCCGTATCCATACCTTCGTTTCCACTTCGCCGATCCATCTGGCCCACCAGATGAAGAAGACTGAAGACGAAGTGATCGAGATCATTGCGCGCACCGTGGCGCAGGCTCGTAACCTCATCGACGACGTCGAGTGGTCCGCAATGGACGCGACCCGCACGCCAATCGAATTCCTGATGCGCTGCGTCGACACCGCCATCCGTGCTGGTGCGACCACCATCAACCTGCCAGACACGGTTGGTTACGCTGTGCCGGACGAACATTTCCGCATGTTCAAGACCGTCATTGAAGGCGTGCCGAACTCGGATAAGGCGATCTTCTCGGTTCACTGCCATAACGATCTGGGCATGGCTGTTGCCAACTCGCTCGCCGGTGTTGCCGGTGGCGCGCGTCAGATCGAGTGCACGATCAACGGCCTGGGCGAACGCGCTGGTAATGCGGCCTTGGAAGAAGTCGTCATGGCGCTGCGCACTCGCGGCGACGCGATGCCGTTCTATTCCGAAATCGAAACCACACACCTCTCGCGCGCCAGCCGTATTGTGGCTGCCGCTGCGAACTTCCCGGTTCAGTATAACAAGGCCATCGTCGGCAAGAACGCCTTCGCCCATGAGAGCGGCATCCACCAGGACGGCATGCTCAAGAATGCTGAAACCTATGAAATCATGACCCCGGCGAGCGTCGGCATCAAGGAAACCACCTTGGTCATGGGCAAGCACTCGGGCCGCGCTGCGTTCAAGGACAAGCTCAAGGAATTGGGCTATGAGCTGGGCGACAATGCCTTCCAGGAAGCCTTCCAGCGCTTCAAGGATCTGGCTGACCGCAAGAAGCACGTTTACGACGCTGACCTTGTAGCGCTGGTTGATGACGAAGTCGGTTCGGCTGGCGATCGCATCAAGTTGGTTGACCTCGAAGTCATCTCCAAGACCGGTGGCATTCACAAGTGCAATTTGACCGTCACCATTGAGGGCGAAGAAAAGTCAGTGACCTATGAAGGCACGGGCTCGGTTGACGCGATCTTCAACGCCATCAAGCTGGCCGCAGACGCCAACCCGCATCTGGTTCTCTATGCGGTTGACGGCGTAACCGGGGGCACCGACGCGCAGGCATCGGCACACGTTCGCCTCGAAATGAACGGCCGTATCGCCTCGGGCAATGCTGCCGAGCCTGATACTCTGGTGGCTTCGGCCCGCGCTTATCTCAACGCACTCAACCGTGTTGTCATCGAGCGTGGTGCTGCCGCACAAGGCGCGCTGGCAGGCTAATCGCTTTTAAACACGCAAGTGTCATTATGGGCCTCGGCGATAAGCCGGGGCCTTTTGTTTTGCGCACTTGCACTGAGCTGTCGAAACTGGTCTAGCCGATCACTCGGGTGATGATGGAGTGTTGATGCTCAAGCGTGCAGAATTCCGCGGCGCCATGCTGGCGCTAGGTTTAGTTGTGCTCGGCCTTCTCGGACTGATCTGGTATCTGCCGGGCCTGCCGGGCGAGCTCTTGCTCCAAACCCTGCGCTTTCACATCCTCGCGCTCGGCGCGATTTTCGCCATCGGCGCGATGATCGCTGGCGCGCGTCTGCGCGGCATCCTCCTGCTCTTCATCATGATCGCCGGTGCCGTTCACAGCGTCACCTATGTCCGCGATTACCTCGGGCGTCGTCCGCCGATTTATGAAGCGCCCAAGGCAGAATTTACGCTGCTCTCGTTCAATGTCTTGTTTGATAATCCCACGCCCTCCAAGCTGGTGGATAGCATTCTGGCCAACCCGCCCGATGTTGCTCTGATCTTGGAAAGCCCCGGCATCAGCCATCAGTTTGATCGGCTCAAGCGCGCCTTGCCCTATAGCGTCGGCTGCGAGGAGGGGAAGGTGTGCGATATATCGCTTCACTCAGCTTTGCCGATGGCAAATGCCCGTGTGCAGCGCTTGCCGCCATTTGCCCGCGATCGTCTCGTCTCTGCCGAACTGACGCTCAATGGCGAGACCGTCACCATTGTCGGCGTACACCTCTCCAAACCCTATTTTGATGGGGCCTCTTGGGTTGAGCTTCAGGCCGTCGGCGAGTTCCTCAACACCATCGAAGGCCCAGTCGTTATGGCGGGGGATTTTAATTCGGCCCCTTGGTCCGATCCGCTTGCCACTCTGGCCGCCAATCAAAGCCTTGCCATCGGTGGCTGGCCTTCGGCCACCTGGCCGGTCAATCTCGGGCTGCTCGGCGTGCCAATCGACAACGTTTTTTCGCGTGGCAATGCGCGTATAAAAACCCTAGAGGCGGGTGATCCTATAGGGTCCAATCATTTGCCGTTGCGCGCAGAAATCAGCCTCTACGCCGCGCCCTGAGCCTGCTTGAGCGCGATGGGCAGCGCTGCCGCGAAAATATCCATTTCGCGTTCAGGCCCACAGCTGACACGGATACACCGATCATGCCCCGGCGATCCGGGCTTTCGGATAAACACGCCCTGTTCGGCCAGCGCATCGAGCACGGCCTTGGCAAACGCGCCATCGCGCTTGCAATCAATGGTCACGAAATTGGTCGCCGATGGAATGGGCTCTAGCCCGTGTTCTCTGGCAATGGCGTAAAGACGCTCACGCGACGCATCGATCGAGTTTAGCGCCCATTGCAAGTGTGCTTCGTCCTGCAGCGCGGCGAGGGCCGCCGCTTGGGTCAGGCGGGAAATACCAAAATGGTTGCGGATGCGATTGAAGGCGCGGGTTAGGCGCGCATTGCCAATGGCATAGCCGCAACGCATCCCGGCCAAGCCATAGGCTTTCGAGAAGGTTCGCATGCGCAAGACATTGGGGCGCGTCGTGTCGATGGCGGGCATTGTGCCTTCGGGCGCGCATTCGCCATAGGCTTCGTCGAGCACAATGATGCAGTCTTCCGGCACAGCATCAATAAACGCCTGAATGGTCTCGGCGGGCCACCAGGTTCCCATCGGATTGTCCGGATTGGCGAGATAGACCATTTTCGCGCCCACTTCGCGGGCCTTTGAGGCCAAGGCGATTGGGTCTTCATGGTCGCGCATATAGGGGACGTAGTGCAAATCCCCGCCATAGCCCGACACATGATAGATAAACGTCGGATAGCCACCCGCCGCCATAACCACCTTATCGCCCGGTGCGATAAACAGGCGAACGACCCAGCTCATCAGCCCGTCAATGCCCTCACCAATGGTGATTTCATCAGGCGAGACCCCAAACTTGGCGGCGAGAGCATGCTGCAGCTCAAAATTCTCTGGGTCGCCATAAGACCAAACACTGTCGGCATTGTCGCGAATGGCTTGCAGCGCTTTTGGGCTCGGGCCGAAGACAGATTCATTGGCGCCGATACGCGCGCGCGTCTTAATTCCGGTCCGCCGCTCAATCGCTTCGGGCCCGACAAAGGGTACAGTTTCGGGCAGAGTATCGACCACTGCGGTGAATGGCGGGACGGGCACAGGGCTATTCCTTCGTACGAATCGTCCCCCAGTCTACCCTCAGGCAAGCCACCCCGACCCTAGGTTTTTCGTCGCTGTTCTCTTCACCTCTCCCTTCGGGGGCTTCGCAGCGTGAAGAGATCGGTCCGGTGGACCGATCTTAGCGGAGAAGGCCGTGAGAGCTACGCTCGAATGGCTTGGTCGACGCGTAGCGTCGGGTGAGGGGGCCTTCCACACCTCCAGCCACACCCTAAACCCCTGCAATATCACCGGTCAAAACGCCCCCCAAAACCCCACCTCTCGCCCCCGTGATTAAACTCATCGGTATCGACAAATTTTACATACCCACAGCACTTTACCGGAATCTGTCGCATTTGACTTAATCTGAGTCGGACAGTGCAACAGCGCTGCAACTTGGGTCAGGCAAATTCGCGCCTGTTTCAACCAGTGTCTTCTCCAAAACTCATTGCGGAGCCTCCTATGCAATCATCGCACCTGCTCGCACGTGACTACCTGTTGCGCGCCGTGTCCATTCTCGAGGGGGATGACGACCGGACTGAAGAGATTCGATACATCATCGCGCGTACGGTAACGTTGTTGGAAGATCAGCAGGCGCAGCTGTCCACCTTCGGCGCCAATGTCGTTGAAATGTCAGACTATTCCTATTTGCGGTGCCGAAAAGCGCAGCCTGCCTAACTCTCAGCAAAGTTATACACATCCAGCATTTTTCACGCTGGACAGTCGGAAACTCGCTTGTTACATAGCACCCACTTTGGTGACGGCGGTTCACACCGCCTTCGGGTGCATAGCTCAGATGGTAGAGCAGCTGACTCTTAATCAGCGGGTCCAAGGTTCGAGCCCTTGTGCACCCACCAAAGTCTAAATCTCTTCATTGAGGTTTTGTTTCTTGGCTCCGGCCAAACCTTTTCGGGTGCATAGCTCAGATGGTAGAGCAGCTGACTCTTAATCAGCGGGTCCAAGGTTCGAGCCCTTGTGCACCCACCAAGGTTTTCTAACCTCGGTGGTCCGAATACGAAGGGATGAGAAATCATCCAAACCCTTACGGGTGCATAGCTCAGATGGTAGAGCAGCTGACTCTTAATCAGCGGGTCCAAGGTTCGAGCCCTTGTGCACCCACCAAGGTTTTCTAACCTCGGTGGTCAGAATACGAAGGGGTGAGAAATCACCCAAACCCTTACGGGTGCATAGCTCAGATGGTAGAGCAGCTGACTCTTAATCAGCGGGTCCAAGGTTCGAGCCCTTGTGCACCCACCAAGGCCTTCAGGTCTTCGTGGATTTTCTAATCTTAAAATTCTGTTCTGGCCGCACGATAGCCTCTTAATCGAGGCTCTCGGCTCGCCCTATGCGCAAGTGTCATGGCTTGTGTGTGATCTGTGCCTGACAAAGAGCATTCCCAGCTTGGCCGAGCAGGCGTATAGCGCTGCCAATACTCTGGGACAATTTTTCGATGTTTGGCATAGACTCGAGTTTTCTGTCATCGCTCCTGCAAGTAATTTTTATCGATCTCGTCCTTGCTGGTGATAACGCGGTTGTCATTGGTTTGGCCGCGGCCGGGCTAGCCTCCGACCTGCGTCGTAAAGCAATTCTCATCGGTATTCTGGCCGCTACGGGACTGCGCATTATTTTTGCGTTGATCACCACTGAGCTTCTCTCTCTGGGCGGAGGTTTGCTCGTTGCTGGGGGCGCGCTGCTGTTTTGGGTTTGCTGGAAAATGTACCGCGAACTCAGTGTTTCCCATCAGGATGAAGTTGAGGCGCACGAAGCCCTCGACAATGCTGATATCAATGCTGACGGACGTGTTGCCGGCAAGGCGCCAAAGAAAACCCTTCGTCAGGCTGTGACCCAGATCGTTATCGCCGACGTGTCCATGTCGCTGGACAATGTTTTGGCGGTAGCCGGCGCAGCGCAACATCACATCGAAGCAATGGTCTTTGGTCTGGCGCTTTCTGTAGTGCTCATGGGCGTCGCGGCGTCTTTTATTGCGCGTCTTCTGCACAAGTTCCGCTGGATCGCTTGGGTTGGTCTAATCATCATTCTCTTTGTCGCCGTTCGGATGTTGCTCGAGGGCGTTGGTAGCTTTGTTGCTATTCCGGAAATTCCGTTCCTCTACACGCCGCATGTGGCGGCTGCACATTAAGAGTTGCGAAACGATAGTGAAAAGCTCTCCGGCCTTTCACTGTCGCAGTAGGAATTTAAACATGTGAGCGTTTTATCTTCCGGATGTTGAATGCCGTCCGGAAGATGTTTTTATGTCCGCTGCAGTTAGTTCTGTTGATCGCGTCGAGATGTTGCGTCCGAGCGGCGCGCTTCGGGCGGATACTATCGAGCTGACACGTCGGCTGGTCAGTGCCGATGATTGGGATGCGATCATTTCGGGGTTCGACACGGTCTGTCAGGAGCAGATCTTCGCCTTTGCTCAATTGCGCTGGCCCTCGGTCACTCTGGAGCCCAATCTGTTTTACGTCAGCAATGTGCCAGTTGGTGGTGTGCTGATCATGATTCAGCGCTTGCCCGGAGGGCTATCCTCTATCGCTATTGCCAAGTGGGCGCCGATGATCGCTGACACCCAGCATCCAGAAGCTGATGCAATCTATAACGCTATGGTGGCAGCGCTGAAGGCCGAATATGCCGATAAGCGCGGGATGTTGGTGTCGATCCTTCCCCATGCCAGCACCGATCCGCACAATGCTGATTATGCTGCACTGCGCGGGGCAGGGTTCAAGCGCGGCTATGCGCTCACCTATCCCGATCGCTATCTCGTCAAACTGCAACTTTCAGAGGCTGAGCTGCGCGCCAGCTTTGATCAAACCTGGCGACGCCAGCTCACCAAGTCTGAGAAAAACAATTTGCGCTTTGAGCACGCCCCGCCCGAACAGCTCGGTGCGTTCAAATTGCTCTATGCCGCTATGTCAGAGCGCAAGCTGTTCCCCGATTTTTCCGCCTTTGACACGCTTGATAAGCTCTTTGTGCTCGATCCCACGCTGCGCCCGGAGCTGTTCTATGTCTACGAGGGTGACGCGCTCGTTGCGGGTGCGGTCATTTTTAAAGCTGGCAAGCGTGCTGTCTATCTTTATGGCGCGACCAATGCTGCGGCGCTGCCTTTGCGTGCGGGCTATTTCCTCCACTTCCATATCATCCAATGGCTCAGCCAGAGCACTGATGCTGAGTGGTATGATCTCGGTGGGACCGATGGTTTCCTTGGCCTTCATCAATTCAAAAAAGGCATGGTGGGGTCGCGTGGCGTCATTACCCCAGTCCCTCCAGTGGTCAATTATGCCTCCAACCCTCTGGCCTATGCCTTGGGTGTAGGGGCCTTAGGCGCGAGAGAGATGCTTCATCGCCTGCGCCGCACTCTCAGTCGCGCCAACCGCAATATTGCCCAGTCCGATCAACCATTACCGCCCTTGGATCGACAGTTTTC
This sequence comes from Devosia sp. MC532, assembly GCF_016461625.1. Classification (NCBI taxonomy): domain Bacteria; kingdom Pseudomonadati; phylum Pseudomonadota; class Alphaproteobacteria; order Hyphomicrobiales; family Devosiaceae; genus Devosia; species Devosia sp. MC532. Next base: position 250,690 of record NZ_JAEMNZ010000002.1, read on the forward strand.
ATGAGTTTTGCCGGACGGCTCGCGTCGCAGTCGAGCATTATTTTTGCCAGTCGCCTTGCGGGGGCGGGGCTCACCTTTATCGTCCAGGCGCTGATTGCCCGCGCATGGGGCGCAGCGATCCTTGCGGACTATATGCTCGCCATTGCAGCGGTAAATTTGATCGCCTGCTTCATGCCCTTAGGCTTTCAGACCATCGGCACTTACTTCGTTGCCGAATATGCGGCCAAGCGCGAAACCGGAAAACTCGTCGCCTTCATCAAGCGCGCTTATGCCCATGTCGCGATTTGCTTCGGCGTTGTTCTGGTGCTGGCGCTTTTGGGGCAGGGTGCGCTGCATCTGCCCATCGTCATTCTGGCCTGCGCCACTGCGGTCAATTATATCAGTGGTGCTGTGCTCGTGGGCCTCAAGCGCCCCTATGCTGGCTATTTCGCCGACAGCCTTTTCCGACCGATGATGGTGGTCGCCACTTTCCTCGTCTGTCTCACCTTCATCGAGCAACCGACCCAAGGCTTCGCCACCTTGCTGTGGGCCATTGCCTTCGGTTTTCTGGCGATTGCCGCGCTGCAGTTTGCCTATGTTCTTGCGATCCTGCGCAAGCTTCCCATTGCGCTTGAGCCGCCTCAGCCCGAAACCCGCCGCTGGTGGCGCTTTGCCCTGCCTTGGGTGATCATTGGTCTAGCCACCGATTTCTTCTTCGACATCGATCTTCTGCTGCTCTCGACCCAGTTGAGCAAAGAGGATCTGGCGATCTTTGGCGTCGTCAGCCGAATTTTCGTTCTGGTCTCTTTTGGTGTCGCTGCGGTCTATGCCGTCATTCTCCCCGAAATCTTCGAGCGCGAGGCTAATTCCGATAGGGCTGGCTTCTTGCGTAAAGTCGGGGAAGCCAATCTTGCTGCCAGCCTTGCGGCGCTGGTGATGCTGGTCGGGGTCATCATCTTTGGCCCCTTGGCGCTTTCAATCTTTGGTGAAGGTTTTGGCGCAGGCCTCTGGCCCTTGGTCTTGCTGTCGCTGGCCTTGCTGGTGCGCTCTCTCTTGGGCCCGGCCGCCATGGTGCTGTCGATCTACGATCACCCTTGGGCCAGCGTTCCGGCCGTGCTCATCGGCCTATCGGCGCTCGTCTTGGGCAATCTGGCCCTCGTGCCAGCCTATGGGCTCGTCGGCGCGGCCGTTTCGGCGTGCCTCGCCATTAGCCTATGGTCGCTGGTGCTCTGGCTCATCGCTTGGCGCGTCGCCAAGGTCGATGTCTCCATTCGCCAATATTTCGCGCGCTAGCCGCCGACCAACTGCCTGATCTGTTTCTTGAGGCGACCCAGGCGCCCCATATAGCCACTGTCATACGGCCCGTCCTGGCGCGTGTAGAATTTCTCGATGAGGAGATAGTCCTCGCCGAAGATGTGCTTTTCCAGCAGCGCCGTTTCCCGATAGCCGTAGCGTTTGAGCAAAGCGCGCGCCACGGCATTGTCAGGCCGCACATAGGTATAGGTCTTGTGAAACCGGCCATTGTCCCAATGCTCGTCGAAGGCCCGCATGCCAAACATGCCCAGCTTGGTTTGCCGTGCCTCTGGGAATACCCAGGACCAATAGCGGAAGACTGCGCCGCATTCCGGACCTGAAACCATCGCGCCACCCGGCACACCGTCGCTACACATGATCATGATGTGCCACGGGTCAATCGCGAGCAAATTGCGGAGGAAGGTTTTGTCCAGCCGCGCCGCTTCATGGGCTTTGAAACGCTCTGAATAATGGGGTGACTCGTGGATCACCGCAGCCAACTGCCGATGCACGAGGCCGATATCTGCGGGCGTCGCCGCCCGTACTGTCATCTCTGCCATGAGCCCCCTCAATGGACGCGCTTCTTGGTGCGTTTCGCCACACTAACAGGTTAGCTGTTAATGGGTTCTCACCTGCCATTTCGGCAAGCCCCCATGCTGGTGTAAGACGGTCAGCGACTCCCACGGTACTTGCCGCATAGTTGCGGTGTCAGGTAGAACAGTTGTGGGAGAGACGAAGGGAGGATGCCTATGAGCGAACAGCTCGTATTCCAGCCAAGCGCTGAAGCACTCGCGCACACCCACACCAAGCAGGACCAATACCAGGCCGACTATCGTCGTTCGGTAGAAGACCCCGATGGTTTTTGGGCAGACCAGGCCAAGCGGCTGGATTGGGTAAGCTTCCCCAAGACAATCAAGAACACCACATTTGCCTATCCGGATGTCTCGATCAAATGGTTCGAAGACGGTGTCCTGAACGTTGCTGCCAACTGCATTGATCGGCACCTTGCCGAGCGTGGCGATGACGTTGCGATTATCTGGGAGCCGGACAATCCGGCCGACGAAGCACTACATATCACCTACCGCACGCTGCATGAAAAAGTCTGCCGCTGCGCAAACGTCCTCAAGAATCTGGGCGTCAAAAAGGGTGATCGCGTCACCATTTACCTGCCAATGATTCCAGAGGCAGCCTACGCCATGCTCGCTTGCGCGCGCATCGGTGCGGTTCACTCTGTTGTGTTCGGCGGGTTCTCGCCGGATTCGTTGGCTGGCCGCATCAATGACTGCGATTCATCGCTGGTCATCACCGCTGACGAAGGCCGTCGCGGTGGCAAGACCGTTCCCCTCAAGGCGAACGTCGATGCTGCCCTGCAGAATTGCCCCGGCGTGTCCAAGGTTCTCGTTGTCGAGAACACGGGCGGCACTGTCGACATGAAGGGGGCGCGCGACGTCTGGTGGCACGAAGCCGCTGCTGGCGTTGAACCCTTCCATGACCCAGAGCCAATGAATGCGGAAGATCCGCTGTTCATCCTCTACACCTCTGGTTCAACCGGCAAGCCAAAGGGCGTGCTGCACACCTCTGGCGGCTATCTCACCTATGCCTCGCTGACCCATGAGCGCAGCTTCGATTATCGTCGTGGCGAAGTGTTCTGGTGCACGGCAGACGTGGGTTGGATCACTGGCCACAGCTACATCGTCTATGGCCCGCTCGCCAATGGCGCGACCACGGTCATGTTCGAAGGCATTCCATCTTGGCCAGACTCCAGCCGTTTCTGGCAGGTGGTTGAGCGTCATAACGTCAACATCTTCCACACCGCACCAACCGCCATTCGCGCGCTTATGGGTGCTGGTTCTGAATATGCTGATAAGCATGACATGCCTTCGCTGCGCCTTCTCGGCACCGTTGGTGAGCCGATCAATCCAGAAGCATGGATGTGGTATCGCAAGCACATCGGTAAGGACCGCTGCGGCATCGTCGATGCGTGGTGGCAGACCGAGACCGGTGGCCATATGATTGCCCCGTTCCCGGGTGCAACACCGACCAAGCCGGGCTCCGCCACTGTACCATTCTATGGTGTTCAGCCGGTTGTGCTCTCGCCAGAAGGCAAGCTGCAGGATCAGACCAAGGGTGAAGGCGTTCTCGCCATCAAGGATTCTTGGCCGGGGCAGGCGCGCACCATTTGGGGCGATCATGGTCGCTTCGTTTCGACCTATTTCGAAACCTACAAGGGCTATTACTTCACGGGCGACGGCTGCCGTCGCGATGAAGACGGCTACTATTGGATCACCGGTCGCGTCGACGACGTTCTCAACGTCTCGGGTCACCGCCTCGGCACTGCCGAAGTGGAAAGCGCTCTGGTCGCCCATCCAAAGGTATCCGAGGCCGCTGTCGTTGGCTTCCCACACGACATCAAGGGACAGGGCATTTATTGCTATGTCACGCTGATGGCTGGCGAGAGTTCCAGTGACGAGTTGCGCGCTGAACTGCGCAATTGGGTCCGTAAGGAAATCGGCCCGATCGCGTCGCCAGACTATATTCAGTGGGCTCCAGGCCTGCCAAAGACCCGTTCGGGCAAGATCATGCGCCGTATTCTGCGCAAGGTCGCCGAAAACGACTTTGGCGCATTGGGCGATACCTCGACCCTAGCCGATCCGGCTGTGGTGGATGATCTCATCGCCAACCGCCAGAACAAGGTCTAAACGAAAAAAATCGGGCGGCGACCCTGCGGTCTCCGCCCGAAAAGTTTGATGGTTGTCGGATGAAAGGTTGAACATCCGGCATTGCGTCCACCTAGGGCCATTATCGCGCTTTGGTGCTGGCTCTGCACGTTAAAAATGCATTTTCACCACGCTATGGACATTTTTGACGGTCCATTTGCTCCTCTGCGCGTAACCAGGTGATTGCTTTGCTTCGAACTTTTGCGTTTATCGCTGTGCTTTTGGGTTCGGTTTCCGCAGCAACAGCTGCCAGCCTTGCCGAAAAAGCAGGGCAGATGGTCGTGGTGGGCTTTGAAGGCACTTCCCCCACGTCCAAGGGCGTTGTCGCCGTTACCGAGCAATTGGCCGAGGGCGCTATTGGCGGCGTCATGTTCTTGAAAAAGAATGTCTCCAGCCTTGCCGGCGTTGCCGAATTGAACGCCAGTTTTCGCGCTGCGTCTGCGGACATAAAACCCTTCATCACCCTCGACCAAGAGGGTGGGGCGGTTGAACGCCTGACCAAAGATGTTGGTTTTAAAGAAATCCCCAATGCGGCCCGGATTGCAGCGGTCAACTCGGTGGAGCAAGCCGAGGCGATTTACGCAGAAATGGCGCGCGGCATTGCCGACGTCGGCTTCTCGGTCAATTTCGGCCCTGTGGCAGACCTCAATACCAATCTCAACAATCAGATCATCGCCAAGTTTGGTCGATCCTATTCGGTAGATCCTGTGGTGGTTGCAGCTTATGACAGTGCCTTTATCCAAGCGCATCATGAAGCGGGCCTGGTGACGGCACTCAAGCATTTCCCCGGACACGGCTCGTCGACCGCCGATAGTCACGAAGGCTATGTCGACATCACCAAAACCTGGTCTGACGCTGAGCTTGAGCCTTATCGTCTCATGCAGGCGGATGGCTTGATGGACATGGTGATGGTCGGGCACCTCTATCACGCGGATTATTCCGACGAGGGCGATAAAACCCCGTCCTCTTTGTCCCGGCAGTGGATCGATGGCGTGCTCCGCAATGACATCGGCTTTGATGGCGTAGTCATCACTGACGATCTCGAAATGGGTGCAATCCGCGATCACTACACGCTCGAACAGACCGTGACGCGCGCTGTCCGCGCTGGTGTGGATGTTCTTCTCTTTTCCAACACGGCCGAATATCGACCAGAACTGGGGAAAGAAATCCGCGACATCCTCGTTTCCGAGGCGGAACGCGACCCAGAATTTGCAAAAAATATTGACCAGAGTTACCAACGCATCCTCGCGTTGAAGTCGCGTATCCGTTGAGCTGGCGATTTAATTCTGACTTGCCTGCTTTTGCGTATTCAGCGATAGCGACCAGCGATAGTATAAGTTCTGCTTGAAACGAGGGCGCCTGGCTTATGGCCGAAGATCGTCAAACCCGACATGTCCGGGCGCTATTTCTGTCCGACGTGCATCTCGGCATGAAACCGATCCGCATCAAGCAATTGATCGACTTCTTGCGCGCCCACGATGCCGATATGATTTATCTGGTCGGCGACATTGTCGACGGCTGGCGCTTGGGCAAGCAGTGGCACTGGCCTGAAGAATACAATCAGCTGGTACAGATCATTCTCGACAAGGCCAAGGCTGGCGCGCGCGTCGTCTACTTGCCGGGCAATCACGACGAATTTTTGCGCGAATATCTCGGCACCTATTTCGGTGAAATCGAGCTGGTCGAGCGCACCATCCACACCTCCGCCACCGGAAAAACCTATCTCGTTATTCACGGTGATCAGTTCGACGTGGTGGTGATGAACGCCAAATGGCTCGCGCATGTCGGCGACTGGGCCTACAACGCAGCCCTGCGCGTCAACGGCGCCATCAATTGGGTTCGCCGTCGCCTTGGTTTGCAATACTGGTCACTCAGTGCATGGGCCAAGCAGCGCGTGAAAAACGCCGTTTCCGTCATCGGGCGGTTTGAGGAAGCCCTTGTCCATGAGGCCAAGGAAACTGGTGTCGATGGCGTCATCTGCGGTCATATTCACCTCGCTGACATGCACGACCGCTTGGGCATTCAATACATCAACACCGGCGATTGGGTCGAAAGCTGCACAGCCGTCGTTGAAAATCATTCCGGCGATTTTGAGCTTATCCGCTGGACGGAGATGACCGCGACGACAGGTCGAAAACGTACCTAAGGGACTGAGCCCTATCGGTTTTTGGCGACCTCTGACGTCACCACGTAAAATCTCCTTGCGTCAATTGAACTTCCGGCTCATGTAGGGTTTTGGGGGCGCGGTTTTGCGCCGGAGTTCAAGTTTCATGCAGTCGTTGGCTTCGCGCTGGGATACTCCCGAGCTGCGCGCGACAATCTATCAGTTCACCGTCTATTTTCCCGGTGGCGTTGCTTCTGTCTTCTTAGGCATCTGGCTCTTTGAGAACGGCATTCAGGCTGAGCAAATTGGCTTTATCAATGCCTTGCCGACCCTGTTGCTGCTCATCCTCAACGTTGTCGTTGGACGCATTGCTGATAAGGCCGATGACTGGCGGACGGCGCTGATCGGTCTATCCATCGTCTCGGCTTTGGTTGCCTTGCCGCTCTTCTACGTATCGGAATTCTGGGGCATCTTGTTCGTCTGGGCCCTGTGCGCCTCAAGCAACGGCCTCGTTCCCCCGGTGATTGATGCTGCCACTGTGCGCATGACCCGGCGCAACGGCACAGACTTCGGTGTCATTCGCGCTTGGGCGACAGTTGGCTATGTCGCTTCTGCCATTATCATGGGGTCTGCTCTGAGCACTTGGGGCGCAGAAGCCTTCGTCTATCTCTATGTCGCTGTGGTCGTCGCGCGTGCGCTTCTGGCATTCCTGCTCCCGCGTTTTCGCGCCCCAGAGCCGCAGCTCACTGTTGCCGCCGTCACCGCTGATCAGAACGCACCCAGCCGCCTCAAAGACTCGCTCAAGCTTTGGTTTGTTCTGCCACTTGTCGCCTTTGCTCTCGTCAACGGGGGCAATGCGATCATGGGTGGCTTTGCCTCGCTGCTCTGGCACGAGAACGGTATTGGCAGCTATCACATCGGGCCCTTGCTCGCCGTATCGGCGGCAGCAGAAGCGGCCCTGATGTTTGGCTGGCGCAAATTTGGCGGCCGGTTCACGGCGCGCAATATGATCATGGTGTCGGCGATTGCTGGGCTCGTGCGCTTCGCCATCATGGCCTTCAGCCCACCTGTTTGGCTGCTCTATGTCGCGCAGTGCTTGCACGCCTTGAGTTTTGGTCTGGGCTATTTTGGCATGGTCCACTTCATCGCCAATTGGACCCGCGAAGAGAACGCTGCTGAAGCGCAGGGCTTTTCCAACATGCTGACGCAAGCCGCCGCGATGGTGGGTCTGATCGTCTTCGGCGCTCTCATGCAGCCACTCGGTAGTTTCGCGTTCTTCTACTCAGTCCTCGCCTGCGCTCTAGCGGTGATCTGCGTTCTGATTTCGCTCAAACTCAAACCCCCAAAATCCCTCTGAGCCACTTTTAACTCGCCCCACCTCTTTTTCCCTCTCCCCTAAGGGAGAGGTCGCCCCACTTGGGGCGGGTGAGGGGGCATTCGTAAAATCCCTTACTGCTTCCCAAACTTCCACGCAGCTGCTTCTGTACCTCTCCCTTCGCGGACACGGCCGTGAGAGCTACGCTCGAAAGGCTTGGTCGACGCGCAGCGTCGGGTGAGGGGGCCTACCTTCGCATCAGTGAAACAACCACCCCACCAGCCGTCATCCTCGGGCTTGACCCGAGGACGTTGCACTTTGAGATCAGCGAGCAAGTGCTGAAAGGTCGACTTGAATCCAAGGGTCACTGCGCGCGCAGACTGTAACTACACTATCCTCCTTCACCTCTCCCTTTGGGGGAGAGGTCGCCCCTCTTGGGGCGGGTGAGGGGGCCTTCCATCAGCCTCTTGGTCCGGCCCCTTCACTTAACCCCGCACTCCCCAGATCTTGTATTCTCCTCCCAGAGATAGTGCTTCTGCCTGCCCATAGGACAGTCGCGCCTCCGCCCCCCAAAAACCACCAATTGCTCTGCATCGCCAACACGTTGCCACTCCGCCGTGGCCCCAAAAAGCCACGCCCGCGCCACGCCTGACGCCCAAAAGTGCCAGCACCGGGCCACAGATGTGCCAAAAAAAGCCCCGGATCTCTCCGGGGCTTTTTCATCTCGATCATGTGTTGTTTTACGCGAGGCGACCGCTGGCGTGAGCGAGAGTCGTGTAAACCTTGCCGCGATCCGAAAGCAGATACTCGCGGGTTTCGGCAGCTGGGTTATTGCCCGAGGCGGCACGCTTCAGCAGCGCTTCAAACTCGGTCATATAGGCCTGTGCTGTGCGCGCGAAGTCTGGCTCGCGCTGGATGCGCCGGCGCACTTCGTCATAGGTGCCCTGGCCGGTCAGCGAATAGATGCGGCGGGTGAAAACATTCGATTCACCAGACTGATAGCGTGCCCAAGCTTCCGCCAGTGCATTCTCATCAATCGCACGGGCGATCTCTTCGGTCAGGCCCGAAAGGCCCTGTGGGGCAATGCCACCGGCCTGCTTGGCCGAGGCGTTACGCAGCACGTCGCGGAGCCAACCGCCGTCCCGTGGAGGACCGGCTTCGGCAACAGCGGCCGCAGCAACTTCTGCCGCAGTTGGCAGAGTCGCTTGTGGCTGTGGCTGCGGACGCGGTGCAACGCGTGCTGGTGCTGGCTGCGGCTCGACCGGCTGGGTACGGATCGGGTCAACCAAGGTCGCCTGAGCCGGTTCCGGACGGTAGACTTCGCGGGCAGGTTCTGGCTGACGCTGCGTAAAGCTAGGTGCTTCTGGCTGGCGTGGGGCAGGGCGGTTTGGCGCGCGGCGCTCAGCGACGTCGTGGCTGGCTGGCTGCGAGCGGACGATGGCGTTGAGTTCGCTGAGCGCTTCGATCTGCTCGGCCACGACGCGGCGCATTGCGGCGGCGCTGGCGCGGGTTTCTTCCGGTAGATCGTTGACACTGCGAGCCAATTCGGCGCGGGTCGCTTCCAGTTCGCCACCCACTTCGCGGGCAGTTTCGCGCATTGCACGAGCGGTTTCGTTGAAGCGCTGGGTGGCTTCATCGATTGCGCGCTGCATCTCAACCATCATGCGCTGCTGCGCTTCCTGAAGAACTTCGCTTGCACGGCGGCTTTCGGTATCGGCGACCGAATGGAACTCTCCAAGCTTGCCGGTCACGTCGCCAGTGGTTTCGTCCAGAGCACGGCGCAGCTGGCCAGCATTGGTCGAAATCGCGTTGCGAACCGAAGCGGTCGAATCCGAAATTGTGTCGGCGAGCGAGCTGGTGGTCGTGGTCAGAACGTCGGTTACGCTGCCAGCAGTGGTAGAGAGTACATCGCTGACTTTGTTGGCATTTTCGTCGAGAGCAGCGTTGACCTGGTTGGCCTGTTCGGACAGCGCCAGACGCACTTGGCTCTGGGTCTGGTGCAGAACATTTGCTGCTGCATCGGCGGCGCGCTGAACGGCCTGATCAACCTGCGAAACATTGCTGTTAAGGGTCGAAGTGAAGCGTTCGTTGGTGGTGTAGAGCGCGTTGGCGACGTTTTCGCTGTTCTGTTCCAGAGCCTCTGTGAGGGTCTGGGTGGTGTTCGCCAGCACGTCGGTGACCGTGTGTGTGGTCGCGTTGAGGGCTTCGTCCATGGCGCGGCGCGCACCGATCAGGCGGCGTTCCGTGTCGTTGACGGTATCGGCAATGCTCTGTGCAAAAACGCGCATACGGCCGTCGATGTCGTCCGCACGCGACGCGAAGCTTTGCGCGAGGGAGTCCATTGCCTCGCGGCGCTGTTCGAGATTTTCCAGTGCAGTGGTGCTCGAGCTGTCGAGGGCGTGCGCGGCCATGTTGAGGCCAACGGCCTCGTGGTCGAGACGGCCGAGGATCGAGCCAAACTCTTGGACCATCGACTGAATTGTCGTCTGGAGGGCGCCAACGTGCTGGGCAACCATCGTGCCAGCCTGTTCGGTCTGGCCCATGGCTTCGCGCATGGTGCTGGAGTAGTTCGCGGTCTGCTGCGCCACGCTGGTTTCGAGGCTCGCCAGATTTGCAGTCGAAGCGTCGAGGACGCGCTGCAGCAGGAGATTGGAGTCGTTGAGCTTGTTGAGGGCAGTGCTCACGTCGCTCAGGATGCGACCTGTCGAGTTTGCCATCAGCTGCTCAGCCTGTGTGCTGTTCTCAGTGAGAGCATCACGTAGGATATTGCCGTGGTTCGCCAAAGCGTTGTGCAGCAGGCCGGTCTTTTCGGTGACCAACTGCGCGAAGGTCGAAGTGTGCACTTCCACCGAGCGATTGATGTCGGTGAGGCGAGTTTCGATTGCTTCGGCAGCGTCCACTGCCTTCACGCTTACCAGTTGATCGATATTGGTTGCGGCCAGACGGATCTGGTCGAGTGCAGAGCGCACAGCGGAGTCCATGCGGGTCGCTGTGTTCTCGACATTGTCCGAAATCGCGTGAGCCGCCGCAGTGATGCGGGTCGCGATGGTTTCTTCGATACGGTCAGCGCCCGCTTCGAGGTCCGCCATGGACTGGGTGATCGAGGTGCTGATGGTCGCGTTGAGGGCGGCCAGGCGTTCTGCGGTAATGTCTGCACGCGCCGTGATTGCCTCCGGCAGGGTGCCAAGGCGCTCATCGACCATGTCAGAGATGGCCTGACGGGCGGAGTTAACACCGTGTTCGATGAGCTCAGCCGCCTGACGGGCGCTTTCGCCGACAGTGATGCTGGCGCTTTCGATGCTCGCTGCTACGCCGCGTTCTGCGTCGGCGATGCGAACGATGGCAGCATCGAGGCCGCTTTCGAGACCATTGTTGACTTCTGTGACCTTAGTGGTGACCGTCTGCGACATTTCTTCGAGACGTTCCGACATGGTGTCGGTTGCCTGACGCAGAGCATTTTCAATGCTGCCACGGGCATTTGCACCATGCTGATCAAGGGTCGACGCCAGCTCTGCGGTATGCAGGCCGATGGTTTCGCCAATCGAGGCTGTGTGGGTTGCGAGCGTGTCGGAGAGCGACTGGGTACGGGTGCCGAGAGCTTCGTTGAGTTGCAGGGTACGCGTGTGAACTGCGTTGGCCAGCTCGTAGGTGCGTTCGTCGAGGTTCGACACCAGAGTGCCGGTGCGCTCGTCGATTTGACCAGCGAGGTCGCGGGTGCGGGTTTCGAATTCGAGCGAGAGCGCGTTGGTGCGTTCCGACAGTGTGGCGCTGAGGTCTTGCGAGCGCGCGGTGATCGTGTCGGCAAGGGCTTCGGCGCGACCATCGAAGGCCTGCGAGAGGTTGTCGGTGCGCTCGGTGAGTGTTGCCGCCAGTTCCTGGGTGCGCGCCGAAATGGTGCTTGCCAACTCGTCGGCACGGCCATCGAAGGCCTGCGATAGGTTCTGCGTGCTGTCGGCCAGAGTGGCCGCCAGTTCCTGGGTGCGCGCCGAAATGGTGCTTGCCAGCTCGTCGGCACGACCATCGAAGGCCTGCGATAGGTTCTGCGTGCTGTCGGCCAATGTTGCCGCCAGTTCCTGCGTGCGCGAGGAAATGGTGGTGGAGAATTCGTCGGCGCGGCCGGAGAAGGTTTCGTTCAACTCCGAAGCGCGAGCGGCAAGGGTGTTGTAGAGCTCTGTCGAGCGCAGAGCCATGTTCTGATCGATGTCGCCGGCGTGGGTGGCCAGGCTTGCCGCAATCTCCGCTGCACGATGGGCGAGATTCTGTTCGAGTGTCTGGCTACGCGCCGACAGGGTCGAAGTGAGCTCTGCCGAGCGTGTTGCAAAGCTCTGATCGAGTTCGGAGCCGCGCTCAGCCAAGGTAGCTGCGATTTCGGCAGAACGGAGCGCAAGGTTCTGATCAAGCTCAGCATTGCGTTCGGCCAGAGTGGAAGCAATTTCAGCCGCACGCGCTGCAAGATTGAGATCAAGCATAGAGCCGCGTTCTGTTAGGTTCGACGCGATTTCGCTCGAGCGCGCTGCCAGGTTCTGGTCGATTTCAGCTGCGCGGACAGTCAGTGTCGACGCAATTTCTGCGGAGCGAACGGCTAGGCTCTGGTCGATGGACGACGCGTGCGTGCCCAGAGCATTATTGAGGTACTCGCTACGCGCTGTGAGCGTTTCGTCGAGGCCCTGCGTATGAATAGTGAGAGTTTCGTCGAGCTGACGGGTCTGGTTCTCCAAGGTGTCGGAGAGACGTTGGGTACGACCGGCAATAGCTTGATCGAACGCCTGGGTGCTCGTGACGATAGTCTCGCCCAGTTCCTGCGAACGAAGGTGAATGGCTTCGCTGACTTCGACGGTGCGGTTCGCGAGGACTTCGCCGAGTTCGTCGGTCTGAGCCTTAATGGTCTGACCAACTTCGGTAGCACGGTTGATCAGCATCTCATTGAGCTGACCAGTGCGAGCGTCAAGCGTATCGGCAATCAGCGTCGCCTGGCCGTCGAGTACATCGGCGATCGCTTCTGCGCGCTTGGTCAAGTTGTCAGCAACAAACTGTGTCTTGGCACCAAGGGTTTCGCTCAGTTCGCGTGTGCGTTCCGAAACGATGTCGTTGAAACGGCCGGACTCTGCGTTGAGGGCCATTTCCAGCACGTTTGCACGCGCAGCAAAATTGGTGCCCTGTTCGCCCAAGCGCGCAACAAGCTGTTCGCCACGCTCGCCAATAACATCGTCCAGTGCCTTGAGCTTGTCGTCGAGAGCGCCGGTGATTTCGGTGAGGCGGTTGTCGAAGTCCTGCAAGGAATCGCGACCAGCCGACGAAACGGTCAGGCGCGCGCGCTCCGAGGTATCATCGAGTGCGCCGTTAATTTCAATAATGGCCGACTGCAGGCGGCTATCGAGGGCATTGAGCTGGATTGAGACCGATTCATCGAGCTGACGCGACAGCGTTGCCAGAAGCAGTTCGGCTTCGGTGGAACGACCGGAAATATCGCCCGACACCTGTGCGCCAATAGCGGCGAGGGCGGCGCTGACTTCTTCGCCACGTATACGCAGCTGTTCGAGCAGCGAGCTGCCACCATCGGTGAGCAGGTTCGACAGCGCTTCTGTGCGCAGATCAAGTTCAGAGGCAAGGTTGGTGGTGCGTGCTTCGATCAGGCCGGCAATATTCTTTGTGCGGTCTTCAAAAGCACCGGTGAGCACGTCAGCACGTTCGGCGATGTGCTGAGTGCGCGCGTCGATCGTCGCAGAGATAGACTGCTGATGAGCGTCCAGTGCTTGGCTGAGCAGGGCGATACGGTCTTCAACGCCAGAATTGAGGTTGAGCGCACGCGCATCGAGAGCCTTGGCCATCTCTGCGGTTTTTTCGTCGAACCCACTCTCAAGGCGACGCGAGCTGTCGTTCAGTGCGCCGAGGAAATCCGTCGTGCGGTTTTCGAGTAGGTGGACGAACTGGTCCGCATGGTCGTTGAAGCCAGTGTTAAGCGTGTTGCCCGCTGTTTCCAGCGCGCGGGTGAGGTTGCCGCCGCTATCGACGATAGAGCCCGAAATGCGCTGGCTGATCATGTCGAGATCGAAGACCAGACCGGTATGGCTTTCGGTGATGGCTTCGCGGACACGTTCGGTGTTGGTCAGCACGCTTTCGCGCTGGCTGGCGAGTTCGGCAATCAGCGCACGCATGCGCGATTCGTTGTCAGAATAGGTGCGTTCGAGGGCGGTGACTTCGTTGTGAATCATCACTTCGAGTTCGCCAGCACGCGAGAGCGCACGTTCAAGACCATCGCCAAGCGCGTTGACTTCGCGTCGAACGGCCTGGCCAACCGAAGCGACCTTATCGGCGGCAGTAATTTCTGGTTCGGCCAAGCGCATCGCGGCTTGGGTGATGGAGGATGCAGCGTTGCGAAGGTCTGCTGCACGACGGAAGAGCGTGGCTACGGCGAAGAAACCCACGATCGGCAGAACAACGATGGCCAGCAGTGCTACGAATTCGACCGATCCCATGAACTGGCCGAAGTTGGACATCTGCGGCGCGAAACGCAGCCAGGCAGCGGTGCCACAAGCGAGCAGCCAAACGAGGGAGAGACCGAGAGCGAGATAGGTCGGAGTGTTTGAAGAACGACTCTGCAAGCTATAGAGAAGCTTGGAAGTTGAGATGCGGTCGTCGTTGGCGACAACGCCAGCTTGCTGCGCGATTTTATCGGCGGCGCGCAAACGTTCCGAACGGGCTGGGGCCGTAGGCTTCTTTTCCGAAGTAGGCTCGGCGCCTTCTTCGAAATCGAACACCGAATCCTTAAGCGCATCCTCGACGGCCGAAAAAGCCAGTGCGGCCGGATCGTTCTGGGGTGTCGTGTTCTTCGCCATACTCTTTACAACTCTCGCGTCGGCACTGCAGCAATACGGCGGATTTTGGGAGTTGTTATCGCGTTCAAGCCCTTAGCAAGCTGAACGCCACAACGGGACAATGCGATGCAAATGCCCCAGATTGTCCCCCAAACCCTCGCCGCCGCGCGCTGGTTAAAGCGCATACTTACATTCAATTTTAAGCAAACCCACCGCTTTCTTGCTCAAAGGTTAATTTTTGAGTGAAAAACGTTAACCTTTTGATCGTTTGAGCAAGGCAAAGCTGTGGCTTAATTCCCTGTTCATGGGCGTTGCGTAAGTTGTTCACAGGGTATTTGCCGATTTCGATCGGTTCTAGGAGTGCGACTATGGCTCAGTGGGCAGTCAACGAGAACGAGCTAGAGAACAATGAAGCGCTGCCGAAGCGTCCCATTGATCGCGCTCATTTGGCCAAGCAGTGCCTGGGTGATCCCAACCTAGAACTCGAAATTTTGCGTCTCTTTGATACGACCATCAAAACCTATTACGAACGCCTGCGTCTGGCGGCGGACTACGACGGCATGGCCATGAATTTGCATGCGATCAAGGGAGCCTCTGCAGGGGTGGGTGCGTTTGAAGTGACTGAACTCGCGCGCCAGCTTGAACGCGATTTGCAGGGCATGCGCCCGCTCACCACCGAACAGCTCGATGATTTGGGCATGGCGGTAGAAGAAGTGCGGGCAACAATCGCTGATATTCTGAGCGAAGCAGAGTAAGCCGAGAACCTAGGAGGCGCGGTGATGGATCTCGATGTTGCGACAACAAAAGGGGCCTGTCACTGCGGTGCAGTTCAATTCACGGTAAAGCTGACGGACGGTTTGCGCACGGCACGGCGCTGCACTTGCTCGTTCTGCCGCATGCGTGGGGCCGTGGCGGTGTCGGCTGATCCCGGCGGGATCACCATCACAGAGGGCGAAGACAAGCTCACGCTCTATCAATTCAATACCAACACGGCCAAGCACTACTTCTGCTCGGTTTGTGGCATCTATACCTTCCACGTTCGCCGCTCCGTTGCCGGGCAATATGGCGTGAACGTCGCCTGTCTTGAGGGCATTAGCCCTTACGATTTTCATGATGTGCCGCTCATGGATGGGGTGCACCACACCTCTGACGGGTTTGCCCTGCGCCAGATCGGTACGCTCAAGTTTGTTCCAGAATGAATTGGAACAGGCGAGACACTGCGTCCGTTTGACCAAACACCTCTGTCAAACTATACAGCGCACCCATATGTAAGGCCGGGTCGCTCGGCTCTTTCTGCCAGCGCCAACACATTCAGCAGTATCGATGACCATTGCCACCGCTGCCGCGGCACCAGCCCGGCCCACCAACGAACCGTTCCGTCTTCGCCGTACCTTTGCGATCATCTCGCACCCTGACGCCGGTAAGACGACCCTCACCGAACGCCTGCTGGCAGCAGCAGGCGCAATTCAGTCTGCCGGCCTTGTTCGCGGCAAGTCGGGCGTGCGCGCCACGCGCTCGGACTGGATGGAAATGGAGCAGCAGCGCGGCATTTCCATCACCTCCTCGGTGATGACCTTTGACTATGACGGGCTGACGCTCAACCTGCTCGATACGCCGGGCCACTCGGACTTCTCGGAAGACACCTACCGCACGCTGACCGCCGTTGACGCGGCCATCATGGTCATCGACGCCGCCAAGGGTATCGAAAGCCAGACGCTCAAACTGTTTGAAGTCTGCCGTCTGCGCGACATTCCGATCATCACCTTCATCAATAAGGTGGACCGCGAAGGTCATGCCCCGCTTGAACTGATCGACGAAATTCAAGGCAAGCTGGCGCTGGATTTGACGCCTGTGCTCTGGCCAATCGGGCAGGGCGTGGATTTCACCGGCTATATCGATCTGATCGAAAAGCGCGTTGTTGATCCTAAGGGCAAGACCATCGTCGAGTTCGAAAGCCTCGAAGATCTGCTGGACGTCGAAGCATTGGCGAACAATCCAGTCTTCATGACGGCCCTTGAAACTTTGGAAATGGCGCAAGCCATGCTGCCAGAGTTTGATCTCGAAACCTTCCACGCTGGCCATTTGAGCCCAGTGCTGTTCGGCTCGGCGCTCAAGGGTGTTTCCGTTGCTGAACTGCTGCGGACCCTCGGTGAGTGGGGCCCTGAACCGCGCCCACAACCAGCATTGCCCGCGCCAATCGACCCTGCCGACAAGAAGGTCACCGGGTTTGTTTTCAAGGTGCAGGCGAATATGGACGCGAACCATCGCGACCGTATTGCTTTCGTGCGCCTGTGCTCGGGCACTTTCGAGCGCGGCATGCGTCTCAAAAACGTCCGCACCGGCAAAGATATGGCCGTGTCGAACCCGATGTTCTTCTTTGGTAACAACCGTGAACTGGCTGAAGAAGCCGTTGCGGGCGATATCGTCGGTATCCCAAACCACGGCACTTTGTCCGTAGGTGATACGCTCACCGAAGGCGCGAATATCAACGTCACCGGCATCCCCAACTTTGCGCCGGAAATCATCCGTCGCGTTCGTTTGACCGACGCGATGAAGACCAAGCAGATGGCTAAGGCTCTCTCGGACCTGTCCGAAGAAGGCGTCACGCAGGTCTTCCGCCGCATGGTGGGCGCGGATTGGATCGTGGGCGTCGTTGGTCAGCTGCAGCTTGAAGTTTTGGCGTCGCGCGTTGCCAAGGAATACAACGTGCCGATCACCTTTGAATCCATGGGCTATGAAGTTGCCCGTTGGGTCGAATGTGATGACGCTGATGAACTCAAGCGCTTCATTGCTGCGCAGAAGGTCAACATGGCCGAAGATCGCGCTGAATCCCCTGTCTTCCTCGCTCAGAACGCCTGGTGGGCTGACCGCGCGAAGCAGGACTGGCCCAAGATCCGCTTCCTCACCACGAAGGAACGGCATTGAGCGCGTCCGACCGCATCGCTGAGTTTGTAGCTGCTGTTCGCGACACATTCGCGGACGGTACGCTGCTGAAACTGAAGCTTGCTGGCTACCACGGTGCCGAAGCCGAATTGAAATCGGTAGAAGCCCGCAAGGTTGTCATCAAGGCCGGCGAGCGTTTGAGCTTGGTATATCGCTACAAAACACGCGACATCACCAAAAACCTCGCTTTGGCAGAAGCTGAAGCGTTTTTGTCGGCGGGTCTGGCGAACGACTATCGCAGCGCCAAGCTTGAAACAGTTGCGTTCGATCTCAGCCTCGAGCGCCAAAAGGACGACGTTCGCCTCAAGCGTCGCGACGTGAAGGGCAGAGAAGCTGCCCCCGCTACGCACGACCGGGCGAAGAACCGGCCACTGGCAGACACGTCTTCTGTTTGGCTCAAGGAACTCGGCATTACTGGTGCTGATGGCAAGGTTCTTTCGGCGTCCCAAGACAAGTTCCGCCAGATCAACAAGATGGTCGAGATCTTTGCGCCGCTGATTCAGCAGATTGGCGCAACCGAGCCGGTCATCATGGATATGGGCGCGGGCAAGGGCTATCTGGATTTCGCCTTGGCCGACTATTTCAAGCGCGAAGGTTTGAAGGCCAAAATTGTGGGCGTAGAGATGCGTCCCGCCTTGGTCGAGAGCGGCAATGTCCTGGCCGCAAAGTCTGGCTTTGCGAGCCTCAGCTTCGCGTCCGGCATGATCCTTGATTTCGACACGAGCGGCGCTGATGCCATAATCGCGCTCCACGCCTGCGATACAGCCACCGACGACGCAATCTTTAAGGGCATTACATCAGGCGCGAGCCTGATTGCGGTTGCGCCGTGCTGCCATAAGCAGATCCGTCGCTCGATGGAGCAGGGGCAAGCCGATGAACGCCTCGACTTCCTGCTGCGCCACGGCACGTTCCTTGAAAAGCAGGCCGAGATGGTGACGGACGGTCTACGCGCACTCATTCTTGAAGTGCACGGCTATCGCACCAAGGTGTTCGAATTCATATCTGATGCACATACGCCCAAGAACAATCTCATCGTCGCGCAAAAGGGACAGGCGATGTCTCGCGAAGCCGCGCTTGACCGGATTGCTTCAGTCAAGGCTATGTTTGGGATAGAAAAGCATTACCTCGAAGGCCTTATGGGTCTTTGATCGTCTGGAAGGCCCCTTAATGACCAAGATTACCTATGTCACCGCTCAGGGTGAACGTATCGAAACTGTTGGCGAAAACGGCTCCACCGTCATGGAAACGGCGATCATGAACGCTGTTCCGGGCATCGTCGCCGAATGCGGTGGTGCGTGCACTTGCGCGACTTGCCACGTTTATATCGACGCTGCATGGCGCGACACGGTCGGTGGTCCATCGTCGATGGAAGAAGACATGCTCGACTTCGCCTTCGACGTTCGTGACGAAAGCCGCTTGTCATGCCAGATCAAGGTGCGTGGCGAGCTCGATGGTCTTGTCGTTCACGTACCGAGCCGCCAGGGCTGAGGGTTTGATTTTCAAGTTTGAAGGGGCCGCAGCAATGCGGTCCCTTTTTTGTTGGCCATTCTGCTTTCACGCAGAAGCGTTCCTCTCTCCGCGTCAGCCGTCGCAACGGACCGCACACCACTCACCGCCCGTCATCTTCTGACTTGCAGAATTATCCGGCCTGACGCGGACCGTGCAATTCGGAGAATATTTCTCTCCAAACGTGTCGCTATACGCAAATTGCTCGACCAAAACTTGCGCCGCTCGTCAGCAAAAAATTCTCTCTGGCGATCCGGGAAAGATTTATTTGGCGAGAAGTGGCCTGCATGGTGATGCTCTTTCCAAGTCACGCGTCTGAAGAGGAAAATAAAAGCTATCGAATTTCAAGCCATTGTTGCGCTTGATGAAATTAGATTAGGTTCCAGCATCTATTGTTTGGAAACCAAATGGGCAGTCTCAACACATTTCCGTTGAGTTTTAAGGTCAAGGGTAAGCGCATCATCATCGTCGGCGGTAACGATGAAGCCCTTAATAAGGTCCGGTTGGTTAGTAAGACGACAGCTTCGGTAGAGATTTACTCCCAGACTGTCGAAACTGACTTCTCCGCCTTTCCTGTGGCCATCATCCCCCGCGCGATCACTGCAGACGACGTTGTCGGCGCCAGCCTCGTATTCGTCGCAGAAAAAAGTGACGCGGCAGAGTTGGCGAAAGCGACAGCACGTCGCCTCGGCATTCCGCTTAATGTGGTCGACGTTCCAGCCGAATGTGATTTCTATACGCCCTCAATCGTGGATCGTGCGCCACTGACCGTGGCGATCTCCACTGAGGGCGATGCTCCAGTTCTCGCGCGTCTCGTGCGCGCGCAAATCGAAGCCATGCTGTCGCCCAGCGTCGGCAAGATCTCTGGCCTTGCGGGAAAGATGCGCCACGCGGTCGAGAGCCTGATCCACGAGGGGCCGAAGCGTCGTCGGTATTACGAAGAGCTTGTCAGTTCACCCGCCGTCGCTCGTGCTGTCGAAGCGGGGACAGGTGATGCCGCAGCCAATGATCTCCTTCAGCAACACGCGAATGCTGGCCGCAGCGAAGGCGTCGTCTGGTTGATCGGCGCGGGCCCGGGTTCTGAAGACCTCCTTACCCTGCGCGCGCAGCGCTTGCTTCAATCCGCTGATGTGATTGTTCACGATCAGCTCGTCCCCGCAGCCGTGGTGGAGATGGGCCGCCGTGATGCTGAACAGATTTGCGTTGGCAAGGCGCGGGGACACCATTCCTTCAGTCAGGCTCAGATCAATACCCTCATCGTGCGTCTCGCATCCGAGGGCAAAAAGGTCGCCCGGCTCAAGTCCGGCGACCCGATGATTTTTGGGCGCGCGGGCGAAGAGATCGCGGCTCTGCGCAAAGCCGGCATTGCTTACGATATCGTGCCTGGCGTCAGTGCGGCTCTTGCCGCTGCCGCAGATACGGCAACGCCAGTTACTCTGCGTGGCGTGTCGACGGGCTTTGTCGTTGCGACGGCTCACGGTGCGGACGACACAGATTTGAACCATTGGGCGGCGTTGGCGCAGTCGGGGCTGACTGTCGCGCTTTACATGGGCAAAGCCATCGCCGCCGAAACGGCCGCGCGACTGGTTTCGCATGGGGCAGGTTTTGATCTTCCTGTCGGCATTGTCGTCAATGCGGGCAGGGCGGATCGGACATTCTATTCGGGCACGCTGGGTGCCTTGGCTGCGGGCGCAGTCGAATTTGTCGATGGACCCGCCGTCATTCTGATTGGACGGGCTGTCGCCCACGGTGATTGGGCGCAAGCGGCCTCGGCCGCTGCTGAGAGTTTTAAGGTAGCGTGACTATGGAAATTCTAACCGGCAACGAGCTGATCTCGGGCGCCGCTGTTTATCTCGACGGACATGGCGTTTGGGTGGAGGACCTTCAGTCCGCGCGCCTTTACGCTAAGGACGAGGCCGTTGCTCGCGATGAGGCGCTGGCAGCCAGCAAGGCCACAGGCCGCGTGGTCAGTCTCGAAATTGAAGAAGTTGAGCAGGTCGCTGGGGTGATTGTGCCCAAGCGTCTGCGCGAACGCATCAGGGCGGCGGGCCCCACCGCTCCCCTCTCTTTGAACGGGCAGGCATACGAACGCCAGCACTTGGGTGAAGACGGGCATGTATCGATACGATGAATTTGACGCGGCTTTCGTTGCAGGCCGCACTGCGCAATTTGCTGATCAGGTGAAGCGTCGTCTTTCCGGCGAGCTGAGCGAAGACCAGTTCCGTCCGCTTCGTCTGATGAACGGGCTCTACCTGCAGCTGCACGCCTATATGCTGCGTGTGGCCGTGCCTTATGGCACGCTCAGTTCGCGCCAGATGCGGAAACTGGCTCATATCGCCCGCACATATGACCGGGGCTATGGCCATTTTACCACGCGCCAGAACATTCAATACAATTGGCCAAAGCTGAGCGATATCCCCGCGGTATTGGAAGAGCTGGCGAGCGTTGAGATGCACGCCATTCAAACCTCGGGCAATTGCATTCGCAACGTCACGACGGACCAGTTCGCTGGCGCTGCCGCCGATGAAATCATCGACCCGCGCCCGATTGCTGAAATCCTGCGCCAGTGGTCGAGCCTCCACCCGGAGTTCTCATACCTCCCACGCAAATTCAAAATCGCCATCACCGGCTCGCCCAATGATCGCGCCGCCATTCGTTTCCATGACATTGGCCTTCAGGCTGCCGTCAACGGCGCGGGTGAGATCGGCTGGGAAGTTTGGGTTGGTGGCGGCCTCGGTCGCACGCCGATGATCGCCAAGCTCCTCAACAGCTTCGTTCCAAACGAGCATTTGCTGGCTTATCTCGAAAGCATCATGCGGGTGTATAACCGCTATGGCCGCCGCGATAACAAGTACAAAGCCCGCATCAAGATCCTCGTCCACGAAGAAGGGCTGGAAAGCATTAAGGGGCAGGTCGAGGCCGAGTTCGCCGAAGTGCGTGGTGGCGTTCTCACCCTTCCGCAGGAAGAGGTTGATCGTATCTCTGCCTATTTCGCCCCGCCTGCGTTTGCCGACCGTTCGGGCGACAGTATCGACATCGCCTATCAGTCGATCATCGATCCGGCCTATGGCCGTTGGCTCGACAATAATCTGCATCCGCACGTACAGTCGGGCTATGCCTCGGTGACGATCTCGCTCAAGCCAGTAGGCGGCGCGCCGGGCGATGCCACCGATGCGCAGATGGATGTGGTGGCGGATCTCGCCGAACGCTATTCCTATGATGAGCTGCGCGTCACTCACGAGCAGAACCTCGTGCTCCCGCATGTCGCCATTGCCGATCTGCGCGCGGTGTTTGATGTGCTCGTCGCCCATGATTTGGCTGAGGGTAATAACAACCTCATCACCGACATGATCTGCTGCCCGGGCCTCGATTTCTGCGCGCTTGCCAATGCACGCTCGATCCCGATCGCACAGGAAATCTCGCGCAAATTTGCTGATCCGGTACGCCAGAAGGAAATCGGCGACCTCAAGATCAAGATATCGGGCTGCATTAACGCTTGTGGTCACCACCACGTTGGTCACATCGGTCTCTTGGGCGTCGAAAAGAAGGGCGGCGAGCTCTATCAGATTACCCTCGGCGGCGACGCCACCGAAAGCGCGTCTGTGGGCAAGATCATCGGGCCCGGCTTTGAGGCCGAAGAGGTGCCAAACGCCATTGAGAAGCTCGTAGATTTCTACATCAGCCAGCGTCAGGGCGAAGAAGAAACCTTCCTCGCAGCCTATCGCCGCCTAGGCGAAGCCCCCTTCAAGGAGGCGCTCTATGGCTGATCTTACTTCTCTATACCTCTCCCTTTGGGGGAGCGGTCGGCGCGCAGAGACGGGTGAGGGGGCCTCTTCTTATGGCAATGCCTAAACTCGCCCCCGTTCCCGTCGCCAATGAAAAGCTTCGCGCGCTTGGCATCCTCGCCCTCAATGGCATGTTCGACGAAATGGATGCCGTTGGTGTGTTGCGTTATGCCGTCAGCGATGTCCTGCCCGACGATCTCGCCATTGTCTCAAGCTTTGGTGCGGACTCTGCTGTGCTGCTGCATATGGTGGCGCAAGTCGATCCGTCCATGCCGGTCTATTTTCTTGAAACCGGCAAGCATTTCGCCGAGACGCTCGAATACGTCGAAACGCTCAAGCGCACGCTCGGCCTCTCCAATGTCCGCGCGATCCATCCCGATCCCAAAGACATCACGCGATTTGATCCTGATGGCACGCTCTGGCAGTCGGACCCGGATAGCTGCTGCCATATTCGCAAGACCGAACCGCTCGAACCGATCACGCTACAATTTGGCGGCTGGGTGACGGGGCGTAAGCGCCACCAGACCAGAGAGCGCGGCGTTCTTCCGCATTTTGAATTGACCGCTGATGATCGCATCAAGGTCAATCCGCTCGCTTATTTTACCGACGAAGACGTCATCGCCTATCGCAATGAGCACAAGCTCCCCGAGCATCCGCTTTACGCCAAGGGCTTTAAGTCCATCGGCTGCGCGCCATGCACGTCGGCGGTGGCAGAGGGCGAAGACCCGCGTGCTGGCCGTTGGCGCGGCAAAAACAAGAAAGAATGCGGTATCCATTATGATTTCAACGGAGCGATTGCCCCCGCTATGACCGCCGCTGCTCGTCACACGCTCTGGAAGGATGGCGCTTTTATCGCCGATCCCTTCACCGCTTTTTCAGAGGATGTCTCGCCTTCGGAGGCGCGCTATGTGCACGTCCCGCTTGCCCACTTCCTCACGCACCGCGGCGACTATCTTGCCAATCCGCATCCGCTCGGACTTCTTATAGCCCCCGGCGACAAAATCGAAGCCGTGGAAGATGATCTCGCGCGCTTTGCCTCCATTGCGATCTCGTTTCCAGCCTATACCGATGGTCGCGGCTATTCGACCGCGCGTTTGTTGGCGGAAAGGCTCAAATATGTCGGTGAAATCAGAGCTGTAGGCGATGTTCTGCAGGATCAGATTCCGCATATGTATCGTTGTGGCTTCACCGCGCTCGTGGTCAGCCATGAGCCGTCGCGCCAAGCGCTGATCGAAAAACGACTGCCAGAGATGGCGTTGTTTTATCAGCCAGTTGGATTGACGGAAGTGCCTGCGGGCACGCGCCCCTTCCTTCGACGCGCGTCGTGAGTTAAGTGGAGCGCGCGTATCGCCTTTGACGAGGCAAAACGGGGGCGCTGGTGACAGCGGCTGTTCCCATTCATTCAGTGCGGGGCACTTGGCCCCGATGGGACCTTATATCCAGAGTCCACTGGGCTCTGGTTTCGATTGGACGTGAGAGATGACCACTGAGATCACCACCGATGTTGTTGTAATTGGCGCGGGCCCATGCGGGCTGTTCGCTGCCTTTGAGCTCGGGCTTCTCGACATCAAATGCCACTTCATCGACATTCTCGATCGTGCCGGCGGCCAGTGCGCAGAACTTTACCCTGAAAAGCCGATCTATGACATTCCGGGCTTCCCGGTCGTCACAGGGCAGCAGCTGACCGACAATCTCATGGCGCAGATCGCGCCATTCTCGCCAGAGTTCCACTTCTCGCGCATGGTCAACTCCATCGAGAAGCAGGAAGACGGCTCGTTCAAGCTCACCACTGACGCGGACGAAGTGTTCAACACCAAGGTTGTGGTCATCGCTGCTGGCGGTGGTTCGTTCCAGCCAAAGCGTCCGCCTGTTGCTGACATTGAGCAGTTCGAAAACAAATCCGTCTTCTACGCTGTGCGCAAAATGGAAGATTTCCGTGGTCAGGACGTTGTCATCGTCGGCGGTGGCGATAGCGCTCTCGACTGGACCCTGGCTCTCGAATCCGTTGCGCGCACCATCACCCTTGTTCACCGCCGCGACGCCTTTAAGGCAGCTCCCGCTTCGGTCAACAAGATGAAGGAACTGGTTGCTGAAGGTAAGGTCAACTTCCAGCTCGGCCAAATCGCCAAGCTTGAAGGCGAAAACGGTCAGCTCAACCACGTTCACCTCGCAACCGATGCGGGCGATCTCTCGATCCCAGCAACGCGCTTGCTGCCGTTCTTTGGCCTGACCATGAAGCTTGGTCCAGTTGCTGATTGGGGTCTTGAACTCAATGACAACACCATCGTCGTGGACACTGAAAAGTTCCAGACTTCGGTTCCCGGCATTTTCGCCATTGGCGACATCAACTGGTACCCAGGCAAGCTCAAGCTGATCCTCTCGGGCTTCCACGAAGCGGCCCTGATGGCGCAAGCCGCTAAGGCCGTTATCTCTCCCGGCGAACGCGTTGTTTTCCAATACACCACCAGCTCGACCAAGCTGCAGAAGAAGCTCGGCGTCGCATAAGGCTCGCGCCCAACACACTGTTTGCGGCGAGGGCGTAGGACTTGCTTCTACGCCCTTTCGGCTTTATCCCCATCGCGCTGTTGAGGAGCGACTGAATGAAGATCACTGTAACTGATCAGGCTGGCGAAGTTCACGAGCTTGAGGGCTTGGAAGGCTGGCGCGTGATGGAAGTGATCCGCGATTGGGGCCTGAACATTAAGGCTGAATGCGGCGGCGCCTGCGCCTGCGCGACGTGCCATGTCTATGTTGATCCGGAATGGCTGGACGCCGTTGGCGCTGCCAATGACGACGAAGAAGATATGCTGGACACGGTCGGCGACGTGAAATCGAACTCGCGTCTCTCGTGCCAGATCCTCTGTTCAGACGACCTAGATGGTCTCAAACTGACCCTCGCCCCAAGCGCAGCTAAGGACTGAGTGGGTTTTTATCACCCCCACCTAACCTCGCCCTGATAGGGGGAGGGACGACAGCGCCTGTTGATAATATGTCCCGTAGGACTCGATCTGGCTCCTCCCCCTACCAGGGGGAGGCCGGGTGGGGGTCTGTGCCATCCCCCCCATCATCATGCGGGGCTTATCCCGGCAGTCCATCGCGTCGCTTGCACAGTCTGGATACTCGGGGATGCCGAGGGTGAAGCAGGGATGGACTTCTCAGCACCCATATCCCACACCAACCTTCGCCTCCAGCATGCTCCGTTGTCGATGCTTTAAGCTCTCCTGCCTTAGGAACGCGGCGTATTTCTTTCTGACCACATAGGCTAGTCGATGAGTGCCGTTTCATGCCGAGGCTGCAAAGATGCGGAACCGTTTCCGATTGCCTTCACCATGGCGTTTCAACCAATCGTCGATGTGAGTGCCGGAGAAATCTGGGGCTATGAGGCACTGGTTCGGGGTGCCGAAGGGCAGGGTGCCGGTACGGTGCTCGCCGTCGTCACGGAAGCGAACCGTTATGTCTTCGACCAGGCGTGTCGCGTTAAAGCCATTGAGCTGGCAGGCCAGCATTTGCCAGCATCGTCGACAGCTCGTCTTTCGATTAACTTCATGCCCAACGCGGTTTATGAGCCACGCGCCTGCATCCGCGCGACCTTGGCCGCTGCCGCACGCACAGAGTTCAACCCGCATCGCCTGATGTTTGAGTTCACCGAGAACGAACGCATGGCAGATGCCTCACACGTCGCCAACATCGTGGCCGAGTATAAGCGCATGGGGTTTCTGACCGCGCTTGATGATTTTGGTGCCGGCTATGCCGGGCTCGGCCTTCTCGCCAAATTCCAGCCAGACCTCATCAAGATCGATATGGAACTGCTCCGCGGCATTGATACGTCGTTGGCGCGCCAGCATATCATCAGCGCTATTGTCACCATGGCTCAGCAGTTGGGCGTGATGGTATTGGCCGAAGGCGTTGAGACTGAGGGCGAACTCCACGCGCTCCGTCAGGCCGGTATTTCGCTCTTCCAAGGCTATTATTTCGCTCGGCCACAGGTCGAGCAATTTCAAGCCATTGGCGATATCCGCCTCGCTGCCTAACGGCCAGCCCGCCCACCCCCTCCAGCTGTCACCCTCGGGCTTGACCCGAGGGCTCTTTGCCGTGCTGTGAAGCACTGAGGTTCATTGCTTCCACCGTCACTGCCGGACAAGCCCGGTGATGACAAACTCCAAGGAGCGCGGAAGGGCAAGCGACGAACGCTCCATTATGCTCCTTTGCCCGCATCCTGCGTGATCTTCACCAGCTCGGGAATGAAATCGCGAACCATCGGCTGCGGTTGAGTGTCAAATGGCAGTGGCCTCACGACCCGCATCGCGGCGATACCGACGCGTACCGTCATCAGACCGTTCACCACGCCTTCGCCCAAGCGTGCTGACAGCTTCGCGGCCAGACCTTGCCCAACTAGCTGTTCGACGATGCCGTCCGTGAGTACTAGGCCCCCTGTGACGGCCAAATGGGAGAGAACGGCACCTGTGAGCCTAAAGAACCCAAAGAGGCCCGGACGGGCCCCGTAGAGGGCTGCGATAGAGCTTGCGAGCCGGATGCTCTCATAAATCACAAATGCAATGTCGATCAGCGCGCGGGGCGATACCGCCGTAACTAGCGCCACGCGACGCGCCGACGCGGCAGTGAGGCGTTTGGCCTTCGCATCAAGCGGGGACATCAGCGCGCGCTCCGAGAGGGCGATCACCTCATTGCCGTCGAACATATTGGGAAGATGTTCGGAGACGTTCTGCTTGGCTTGTGCCAGATCAGCGCGAGACGCGTATATGGCGAGCAGTTCGTCGGCGACTTTGCCCGCACGGTGGCGGTCGTTCTCGGCTTTTGCGCGTGCGGCATCGGCCTTGAGCGCATCAAGAACGCGCAGGCGTCGGAGCGCAAAAAACTCGCGCGTCAGCAGCGCCAGGATGGCTACGATGAACGCGCCAAGAACGCCTAGGCCAATGTAGCCGACATAGATGTTCTGCGCGAAGAGATCGCTGATGAGCCGCTCAGCCGCCAGACCCAGTCCGGCGGATATGAGGATGCCACCCGTCGTCCAGGCGATCCGCCCCACCCAGCCCATGCGTCGGGCCGGTGGCGTTATCAATTCCGGGTCTGGTTCAGGCTCGAATGCGACTTCAACGATCTCCGCGCGTTCGGCTGCGAATGCCCTGGGAGCGCGCACGGGCACCTGGCTCTCTTCGGACGACGTGATGGTGTGGGCAACAGGGCGCTTCATGCCATCCAGTCTCCAATGAGATAATCAATGGCGCGGTCTAGGCGGATATGCGGAAGCACCACATCACCGGCGGCGTTGCGCTCAAGGCGTTGCGGCGGCGTGAAACGCAGGAAATTCAAGTCCACTGGCGCGCCGTCTTCGAATAATGAATCCGGCCGCGCAGGCAAGTCGCCGGGGAATAGAGCGATTTCGGTTTTGCCGTCATAAACGGTCCCATCCAGTTCTTCGCCGGCGATGGGCGTTCCAACCAGCGTGGGCAGCGTGTGACCATCCTCGCGGATGGTGCCTTCGGTGGTCGCACGAATGCCCGCAACTGCCATGGATTTGGCGTCAGCCCCTGCGAACCGGCCGCGCTTGGCAGCATTAGCAACCAGCCGATTGAGAATGGCTTCGAGCTTGTCGTGGCTCGTGTGGTGCACATGGTCCGCTTTCGTTGCCGCGAACAGAACCCGATCGATCCGGCGCGAGAATGGCCGCAGAATAGGGTTCGCTTCACCCTGACGGAAACAAGCCATAACAGCGGTCAGCGCCGTTTCGAGATCGCTCACTGCGGCAGCGCCAGTGTTCAACGCGCGCAGCGTGTCGACCAGCACAATCTGCCGGTCGAGCCGCGCAAAGTGATCGCGGAAGAACGGACGCACAATGCGGTCCTTATAGGCTTCGTAGCGTTGCTCAAGCATGCGGTAGAGGCTATTGCGCGGAATGTCCCCGGCAGGCAGCGGCAGTGGCGCAAAGGTGAGGGCAGGCGAACCTTCCAAATCACCGGGCAACAGGAAGCGACCGGGTGGTAGCGTCGAGAGGGCACCGTGCTCGCGGCTGCGGCGCAGATAGGTCGTGAAGGCCGCAGCAAGATGCTCGGCCAAAACGTCCGTTGCCTCCCCCTTCACGTCAACCGTGTTAAGCTCGGTCAGGAACTCGGAAGCCTCGGCGAGGTGTCCCGGCTTTTGTGCGCGCTCCAGCGCGTCCTTGCTCCACTCGGCGTAGGACAGGCCCAAGAGCGGCAGGTCCAGCAGCCATTCGCCGGGGTAGTCGACGATATCGAGGTTCAGCGTGGCTGGGCCACGCATATTGGACCACCATTTGGCCGACTGATATTTCAGGACAATCCTGAGCTGTGAAATGCGTTTTGTGCCTTCTGGCCACGTCGGCGGGTTGCCCGTCAGCGTTGCCAGGTGCTGCTCATAGGCAAAGCGCGGGATGGTCGCATCGGGGTATTCGGCCAATCGCGCGCCAATGAAACGCCCCTCAGATGCCGGCACAAAGCCAGGCAAACGCCCATTGGTGAGGAGGTTATGAACGAGCGCGGTGATGAAGATGGTTTTGCCAGCGCGGCTCAAGCCGGTGACGCCCAGCCGCAAGGTTGGGGTCATCACGCCCGTGGCGCTATCTGCAAGATTGGAAAGAGCAATACCGATTTCGTCGGTCAGTCTGGTGGGCGGTTGCGGCACGCGGTCAGTCCTCAATGGCACCCAGAATTTAAGGGCGTTCTGCGCCAATACAAGGCTTTAACCCCAAGTGGGGGAGAGCCGTTCCAAAACAAAGGGGCCACGAGGGCCCCTTTGGATCTTATGCGCCAATCTCGTCGAGATTGTATGGCGTGGATTGGTAGATCTCGTTGATCCAGTTCTGGAACAAGAGATGCCCGTGGCTACGCCAGATATTGCGCGGCGCTTGGGTCGGATCATTGTCCGGATAAAGATTGGCCGGCGGCGGGGTATCGAGCCCCTCCTTGATGTCCCGCTCATACTCATCCGCCAACGAGCGATTGTCGTATTCGAAGTGGTTGAGGAAATAGACCGCACGCTGGTTTCTGTCGCCCAGCATGCACAGGCCAACCTCTTGGCTATCAACCATAATCTCAAGGTTATCACCGAGCGTGCTGCGGTCGATATCATTGTAGCGCGAAACGGGCACCATCAGATTATCGGACATGCCGCGCAGGAATGGCGAACGCGGAGTGATCACTTGATGCTCGTACACACCAAACGACTTCTTCTCGGTGCGATAGCGACGGGCGCCGTGGAAGTGGTGCAGCGCGGCCTGAGCGCCCCAGCAGATAAACATGGTGTGGTGCACATTGGTGCGGGTCCACTCCATAATCTCGAGCATTTCTGGCCAGTAGCGTACTTCCTCAAACGGCATATGCGCAATCGGCGCACCCGTGATGATGAAGCCGTCGAACTTCTTGTTCTTCACTTCGTCCCAGGTTTGGTAGAACGAATTGAGGTATTCTTCCGAGGTATGCTTGGACTGGTGCTCGGTGATGCGCACGAGCGACAGGTTCACCTGCAACGGCGTCGAGCCGATAAGGCGCGTGAACTGGGTTTCAGTTCGCTCCTTATTCGGCATCAGATTGAGCAGGCCGATTTCAAGCGGACGGATATCCTGACGCGCAGCGCGCGAGGAATCCATGACATAGACGCCCTCGTCTTCGAGGGTCTTTCGGGCAGGCAGCCCGTCTGGAATTCTAATAGGCATGGTGGCCTCTTATTCGATGCAAGGAGAGAGCGTTTCGAGCGGAGCGCGCGTCACCACGGGGTGCGCGCGCTAGCGCATTCGCTTCTCAATTGCGGCGGCCACCAGATCGATAAACTCGTCGCCATCGCGGACAGTGGCCAAGTCCGAAGCTTCGATAACATAGCCGAAATTGTCCGCGAGCGCTTGGTAGCGCGGCAGACGATCATGGAGCAGAGCTTCAAAGCCCCAGGCTCCGAACCCGGCTGGGTCGACATCGCAGTCGTCCATAATGCCGTTGATCAGCTTATATTCGGCCCATTTTTCAACGAGAAACTCGGGGCGATAGTACATGGGCTTCGGAGACTTTTTAAACCGCTTCACCAGCTCAATCGCATCCTTGTCGGTGCCACGGATGTAAATAAGCGCCGTGTGCGCGGCCAGCGTCTTAACCACCGGGTCTTCGGCATTGGTCGGGTCGATCACTTCGATCAGCGAGCCGCCGGTGTCTGCAATGAAGTCATTGTAGCCGTACAGGGCTTTCGCACGGTCGAAGAAGTAAGGAACGTCCTGCAGCGCCGCGATTTCCGCTACGCGATGTTGCTCTTGGCGACGTTGATATTCCGCCAAGGGCAATCCACCCCGCGTTTCATCGCCCGGCGTGCCGAGATAGGTCGAGAGCGGGTCGAGATTGTCGAAGGTGATATTGGACGAGATGTAGATGGAGTCCGAGCGCAGCAGCTGCGCCAGGAACGGGACCTTCATCGCCTCATGTTTGAAATTGTCGACGATGAACTCGCCCATGTAGCGCGTGCCAATGCGGTAGTCGGCCGAATAGTGGAACCAGCTATTGTCGCGCAGCATATTGCTCAGACGAGTTTTTCCCACGCCTGCCATGCCAAACACGGTGATCGCGCGTCTTGGGGCCTTCACAAATTCATCGGCGCTGGAAAACAGCATTTGGGCAGTCTCGTCGTTAGATAGATCGGTTCGATTTAGCTGATGCTCTGTGGTTTCACAAGCAAGAGGCAAAAACTGCCGGTTGGAGTGGAGCGTTTTGCCGTCGTTGCCAAGTCTATTGCGCGGTAAAAGTCAAAATCGTTAATAGATTCAACGTTCCAAGTAAGTGGCATTCGTCTTGCTTTGTTATCGCCAAGTGAGCCCAGTTGGGCGCGAGGTTAGGCGGAGCGAATAATGGGTATATATGGTGCACTTTCTACTGCGGTTACTGGGTTGCGCGCTCAGTCTCATGCACTAGAAAATATATCAGGTAATATCGCAAACTCTCAGACTGTTGGTTACAAGCGTATCGACACGAGTTTTAAGGATCTGATCGCAGACGCGCCGGTCCGTGCGCAAATCCCTGGTGCGGTGCTTGCTCAGTCGCAATCGACCAACAATCAGCAGGGCGATATTCAGACTAGCTCCAACGAGACCTATATCGCTCTGAACGGTAATGGCTTTTTTGTTGTTGAGCCAAAGATTGGTCAGGCTGATGGTTCGCCGCTCTTTGCGGGCACCAATAACTTTACCCGTCGTGGCGACTTTGAAATCGACAAGGATGGTCTGCTCGTCAATGGCGCGGGCTACTACCTGAAGGGGTTCCCGATCGATACCGCCACTGGGAATATCTCGGGCTCTGTGCCGAGCGTGATTTCGATCTCAAACGCCTATTTGCCCGCCAATGTGACACGTTTAATCAACTACCAGGCGAACCTTCCACAGGTTCCCAAGACGGCCAACTACAACGCTGCATCGCCAAATAGCGAGCTGATGAAGACTTGGTCCTACACTGGAGTTTCCGGTAGTCCTGCTTATCCGCGTACGACAAACGGTGCGACCATTTCCGATTTTGCGACGAGCGTCCCTGCTCGTGCAGTCGGCGCGCAGATCTATGTCGGAACAGCGGCGGCAAATACCATTGCCAATGACGGCGATCTGCTGGCTGTGACGATGCATGGCGCTACCTATAACCTGCTGTTCGCTCCGCCCGGTACGACGCCTGCCGTTGGGGAAATCCTGATCGATAACACTGGTACGGTCGCTGATGTCGTGGACCGAATTCAGACTGCCCTGCGCACGGCGACGGGTGAGCCGACGGTTTCGGCTCAACTGCGCCATGGCGCGATGGTGTTGTCCGCTGGGGATGGCAATACGGCAGACCTTACCTTAGCCACGACGCGCGCTGCGGGCGGTGCAGTCGTTGGCGGTATGCTTGGACTGGGCGACGGGACGAAAACTGCCCAGACTGGGGCTGCTGTGACTTCGGCCACGACGCCAGGTTATATGGCTGTCTCTCATGGTCAATCGATGGAAATCAACATCGGTGGTCTGGTCCGCAAGTACACGTTCGATGCTGTTGGTGGCATGACCGCAGGTACGGGCGAGGCGATCATCAATTCCAGTCAAACACTGGATGGCATGCTAGCGGATATTCAGACGGATCTGCAGGCGAACGGCGGGCCGGGTGCTGCTGATGCGCGGGTGGCCTATGAGGGTGGCAAGGTCGTTGTCTCGTTTGATAGCAACTATCTCTACAATGTGTCGATCGCGGGCAGCGCGGCCACATCGCTTGGAGTGAATGGCTCGTTTGCTGCCGCCACTGGCACGCTCGCCACGATCACTGCCGATGACTCCGCAAAGTTCATCTCCGAGTCGATTTCTGGTGGTGCAATCACCGTTTACGCCGACAACGGTGCACCGGCGAACGTCCAGTTGCGTTGGGCGAAAGTGGATAGCGAAGCCACAGGTGGTCAGGACAAGTGGCAGTTGTTCTACATGTCCAACAGCACTGCCGTCGGCGGCGCTACGGCATGGACCAATGTTGGACAAGACTACACCTTCAACCCCAACGGTACCCTCGTTGCTCCAGGCGTGACCGAAGCAACGATCAGTAATTTGACGGTCAACGGCGTAAGGATCGGCGACGTAAAATTGCGTCACCAAGAGAATGGGATGTCGGAATTTGCAGACGTCAACGGTTCCGTGAGTGTTTCGACGCTCAACCAGAACGGCTATGGCGCTGGTGAATATCTCTCCGTGGCCGTTACCGATGAAGGGCGCGTTGTTGCGACCTATTCCAACGGCGAGCGTCTCGAACTTGCGCAGGTGGCCACGGCTCAGTTCAACGGTGTGAACTCGCTCAAGCGTCTCGACGGTGGCGTCTATCAGGCGACCGCGGAGTCTGGGGAACCCATCATCGACCTCTCCGGCAGCGGTATTATCGGGGGAGCCCTGGAGTCATCGAATACCGATATCTCCGACGAATTCACCAAGCTGATCATCACGCAGCAGGCCTATTCGGCCAGCACGCGCATCGTCTCTACAGCCGATGAAATGCTCCAAGAAGTGCTGAACATGATCCGCTAAGGCGGGTCATGACTTTCCCCTTGGCTAGGATGGCTGAGGTTCATATTTCGCGGAAGGGTTGTTTCCATGGGCTTGATGTCCTCACTCTCCAATGCTGTTTCGGGTCTTAGGACGAACCAAGATGCAATCTCGGTCCTAAGTCGCAACGTCTCCAATGCGGGGACGCCCGGCTATCACAGGCAAGCTCTCAATATTGTCGATTACAATACGGAGAACTCTAGCTATGCGCGCACCGTCGGGGTGAACCGCGCTTTTAGTCAGAGCCTTCAGACTTATTACAATCGGCAGGTGTCGGACACGTCGGCCTCAAATGTGATAACGCGCTATTTGAGTAAACTGGATGGCGTGCTCGGCAAGCCTGGTTCCGCAGGTTCGCTCGATACGCTGGTAGGTTCGCTCAAAAACTCTTTGCATGCACTTGCGACAAGTCCGGACGATTATTCGACGCGGGCGGATGTGGTGTCGCACGCTCAAACCTTTGCCAACCGCCTCAATGAGCTGTCGACGACGGTGCAGGGGCTTCGCAAGGATACTGAGACGCAGATCCAGAGCAATGTGACGACTGCCAACGCCATGCTCAATTCACTCGATGAAGTGAACAAGCGCATGCTGGATCTTGGCATGACGGACACCGCCCGTGCATCCCTTATGGATCAGCGAGATCGCCTCGTTGCGGGCCTCGCTGAGATCATTGACGTGCAAGCGGACTATCGACCGGATGGTTCAGTGGCGTTAATGACCCGATCCGGGGTTGGCCTGTTAGACAACGGCCCAAGCTCGTTTAATTTTGTCACCGCCGGGGCGCTATCGCCGACGACGCAAGCGAGCATTGATCCCGAACTGAATAAAGTCGGCATTCTGACGCTCACGACGCCTTCGGGTCTGACCATTGATCTGGTCAAGCAGGGTGTGCTCGGTGGTGGTGAACTTGCGGCCTTGGTTGAGCTGCGCGACAAGACATTGGTCGAAACGCAAAATCAGCTCGATGAGATCGCTGCGAGTGTGGCCTCGGTCTTCTCAACGATTACCGCTGAGGGTACGCCAGTCACCCAGCAAGCCACGCAGGCCAGTGGCTTTGTCGCCGATATTTCGCATCTCAAATCCGGCAACGATATTCTGTTCCGCTATAGCGAAAATGGCGAAGAGCAGCGTGTGCGGGTGGTGAACAGCACAGTCGATGAAGACTATGTTGATGCGAGTGGCCAACGCGTTGTGTCGTTCAGTTTCGGTTCGCCGCCAGATGCCGCTCAGGTGGCATCGACGTTACAGTCGCGCTTCTCCTTTCTGCAAATTTCAGGGACGGATGGTAATCTGCAAATTCTGGACGATGGTCCGGAAGGCACCCGAGATATCACTGCATTGACCACGCGGGGAACCGCTACGGGAATGCAGCAGGGGGAGCTTGCGTTCTCTCTGTTTACCGATGGGGCAAAGCCCTATTCGGGCAGCACAGAGTATAAGCCTGGTCAGATTGTTGGCTTTGCGTCACGCATTACCATCAACGCGGATGTCCTTTCTGACAACCGTTTGCTGGTGCAGTATGACTTGGATTCCCCGTTGGGCGACGCCAGTCGACCTGAATATGTGCTCAAGCAATTGCAGGGCATGTCGTTTGTGTCCGGCACGACCGCAGCATCCAACTATGGGCGCCATCAGCTCAACGGTTCGCTTGAACAGATTGTTGGGCAGGTCCTCAATTTTCAGGGTTCGACGATCGGTAACGCGCAGCGGGTGAGTGATCATCGTCAGCTGACTCTGGATACCATTTCCGAGCAGATGGACGCCGACTATGGGGTCGACATGGATGAGGAAATGGCTCGTCTGACTCAGTTGCAGAGCACCTATGCCGCCAATGCTCGTGTCATGTCAGTCGTGCAGGAACTGCTCGATACGCTGATGCAAGCCGTTTAAGGGAGATCGAGAAAATGATCGTCAATAAATCGATGTTCCCGCTTCAGGCTGGTTTCGGTGTCATCTCCAAGATGAACAGCCAATTCGCGCTCCTTCAGACGCAGCTCGGCACGGGCAACAAGGCGCAGACATTGGCCCAAATGGGCAAAGACCTGCCTGTATCACTTTCGGCGCGGTCTAGGCTGACCCAGATCGAAGGCTATATGGGCAATGTCGAGCAAGTGAACCTGCGCCTGTCCTTCTACAACAATGCGCTCACCCGCATGGACAAGATGGAAGGCGAAGCGCGCAACTCAGCAGTGCAGGGGCAATACGGGTCCAACAACATCAATATGGCGACTTTGCCTGGGCTGTCCAAGGCGCGCTTTGACGAGCTGGTCACCATGCTGAATGCAGACGTCAACGGTCGCTACCTCTATGGTGGTAACAAGACCGACACTTTGCCATTGAAGCCTACGGAAGAACTTCTCAACGGTGTGGGCGGTCGTGCTGGCTATGCCACCGTGGTGACCGAACGGCGTGCTGCAGATTTGGGGCAATCGGGTTACGGCCGTTTGACGACAGACATTGATGTTCTGACGCCCGAAACCGTGACATTTGCTGAGGATGGTGCACATCCATTCGGCATGAAGCTCTCGACGGTTTCTCAGGTGGGTGGACGGGTTGCGATCGACACCAGCGCGCAAAACGCGGATCCGGCGGCTCTGGCGTTTACCTTTGACGACGCCAACCTGCCGCGTGCCGGCGAGAGTATCACCTTGGGCTTTACCTTGCCCGACGGGTCCGAAACGCAGATTACCCTGCGTGCTTCAGAAGAGGACACGGGCACAAAGGGTGAGTTCACTATTGGCGAAGATGCTGCAACGACAGCTGCAAATTTCCAGACCGCGCTTTTGGAGAAGATTCACATAGCGGCCGAAGGCGAGCTGATGGGGGCATCCACCTTCGCAGCGGCAGAGAATTTCTTTAACGCCGCTGGCGAGCCCGTAGTGCGTGTTGCTGGTAGTGATCCTTACACTGCCACCTCTTTGCGTGTCGCAACTCCATCCGACACCGTGCAGTGGTACAATGGCGAAACTGCAGCTGTATCAGCCAGCAATTTAGGGCGATTGGGTGTTTCGTCGAGCGGTGGCGACAGTGTTACCGTAAAGGGCCTGGAGCCAAGTTCCTTTGCTCATGGCTTCCGTATTACGGCGGCGTCTTCACAGTCCAGCCAGTTCCCTCCGACCGCTACACTACCAACCGTAACGCAGACCGCGGGGCCGCCGTCGTCGCTATCCGTGCAGTTCAGCCAGTTGCCCACTGCCGGTGATAAAGTGACCTTTACCCTCACCGAGCCATCGGGGAAGGAAAGGGAGGTCACGTTGGAGGCCGTGACTGGGCGCGCGGGGCCAGGGCAGTTCACGATCGGCACTGTCACTGCGGCGGGCGATGCTATCGCCAATACAACCGCCAATTTTGAGCAGGCCATTACGCGCTCCTTGTCCACAACGGCGGCTCTGGCTGAGGGGAACCCTCGCCAAGCAGTGTCGGCGGCTGTGGAGGACAATGGTCGCGTCAATTACGGCATGCAGGCCAACGAGATGGGTTATCTGCGGATGATCCGAAGCTTTGCTGCGCTCTCGATCG
Source organism: Devosia sp. MC532 (assembly GCF_016461625.1). Classification (NCBI taxonomy): domain Bacteria; kingdom Pseudomonadati; phylum Pseudomonadota; class Alphaproteobacteria; order Hyphomicrobiales; family Devosiaceae; genus Devosia; species Devosia sp. MC532. The sequence goes on from NZ_JAEMNZ010000002.1 coordinate 287,722, forward strand.
AAACCTATCCTGAGGCAGCAGGTGCTGAGGATCCCAACTCAATTGACCTCAACCCAGCGCGCGCGCGTTTCGATGCGTTGGCGAGCCGACAGGCTTCGCAGCTGTCCGAAGCGCGCAATAGTGAGCGTGGGTCGATCGAAATGGTGACGATGGAACTGGGGGTGGCTCAATCCAACCTGCTCGCGGCCACCCAGAGGCACACCAACTATAAAGCGCAGCTGGAAAACCTGCTGGGCGAAGCCGAGGCCGTCAACAAGGAAGACGTTGCTATGCAATTGCTTGCGCTGCAGACGCGGCTTCAGGCGAGTTATCAGGCAACGGCGATGGTCAGCCAACTGAGCTTGGTGAACTTCCTCTAATCGAACCGAGTTCGCAAATGCAAACGCCCCGCTTTCGAGCGGGGCTTTTGCATTTGTAAGGAGCGGTCACAAAAAAATGCCCCGCATTTTGCGGGGCATTAAAATCGGGTGTGTCGCAAACTACATGCCGCGCAAGCCGGCTGCGATCTGGCGGTTCAATCGAACCAACACCTCAAGCTTGCCTGGTTCGGGCTCGAGCAGTACTTCGCGTGTCTGGTTCATCACGAAAATACCAAGATTGGCGATGTTCTGCCGGACGTCATCGGGCAGGGGGCTATCTTCCTTCGTCACGGAAGTCATGAACACAGTCCAGAGCTTTCGGTTGAAGTTTAAGACAGGTTCAAGCTGGTCTGAACTCGCAGGCCATTCGTCTGTTACTTTTTGGATCGACGCCGCTGCGCGCATTAACAGTGCGGACTCGCGTTCACGTGAAGTTTCGACGACTCGTGCGGTTTGCTGGTAGGCATTAGCCCCGGTTTGATACATGAGAAACGAGTTCCTGTTCGTACTCGATAAGCCGTTGTGCGGCCTTCAATGCTTTGTAAAGCTGGCCGGTTAATATCTCGTTGTTTATTTGGCTAACTATCTCAATTGACGAAGGAACTGCTGTCGTGAAGTCGTTAATAAGTGCGAAATACTCTTCCTTGGCGACACTGATGTCATCCTCAATATACATCAGCTGAACTGCAAGGTAGATCCGCTTCGCAGGGGTCTTTGCGGTGTCAGAGGTGAGGATGTCTTTTTCGCGTAAAATTGGCGCGCGACCATCAATGTAGAGGCGTGTTCTCTGGTCTGAATTTGTAATAATGCAGTTGCCAACCAGCAGTTTCTCGCCTGGCTTCAATTCGACTTTTAGGGCCATTACTCGACGCTCCGCTTGAAGGGATATGATCCAATGAGCTTCTGCCTGAGATTGCAAGGCAAGAGAAGGCAAGAAATGTGCCCGGTTTACTCAAGTGAATACATATCAATACGTTATTGGAGCAGTTGTAGCACGCTTTGATCGGCTTGGCTGGCGAGAGAAAGAGATGAGCTTGATAGTGATTGTCGCGTTTGCAGCGCGAGCAAATTGGCAGCTTCTTCGTTCATATCGGCTAGGGTGAGGTTAGCGGCACCTGTCTCCAGCGTATTGATCATGTTCTTGGTAAAGTCTTGGCGGTTTTGAACGATGGACAGGTTCGACCCAAACTTTGACGCCTGCGAACGAATGTCCGAAAGCGCCAATTTGATATCATTTATCAGCGCATCAATGCCCTCATCTGTATCGAGGTCACGGCCGATGAGGTTTTCGATTTTTAAAGCGCTGGCATTGATGCCCCGACCATCACTCGTCTGCACATCAATGAACGAGCTGCCGTTTTCATTAAATGTGATTTTCAAGTTATCGCCGCGCAGCAGGTTTATGCCGTTAAATGAAGCGTCATCTGAAAGACGGTCGAGCTGGTTTTTTAGGTCGTTGAACTGCAAAGATAAATTGTCGCGAACAGAATTGCCTTTGATCGTGGAAGGTCTTGTAGTGACAGGGCCTGCACCGTCTGGATCAAATTGAACTTCAAGCTCCGCTGTCGAAAGGTTTTCAACGCGCAATTTGCCATTGTCATTCGACGCGCGAAGCTTTGAACCGTAGTTACGATTGATTTCCTCAACAAACTTGTCGACAGCGGTTTTTGCGGAGTAACCGTCGACAGTCGGTGTGCCGGTAACTGTGCTGTCCGGGCCGAAAAGGGCAACCCCACGCGGGCCGAATATTGACAAGGTTTTGGCTTCTGGCACGCGAGCGACGATGGAAAATTTGCCATCAGCGTCAAAAACGGCCTCTAGGCCGTTGATGTCGGCGTTTTTCAACTCAGCATTGATGCGTTCGACCGTACTGTTCTGCCATGTCTGGATATCCATTGCAGAGATGGCTGTGCCTACGCCGCCTTTGACGCCCGTAATGGATATCTCAACTGATATATTGTCGTAGTTGATCGAGAAGGTGTCACTCGCAGCTTCAACGGTCTCGATGTGAACGCCGGTCGTTATAGGCGTTGTGGTGACGTCGCCGGGTATCTCATCCTCACCATTCTCAAATACCGCGGGGTTTGTCGGTGCCGTCGTAAAATTATTGGCCACAGTTGGGCCAGAACCTAGCTCGCCCCCAACACGCTTGCGAATTGTGAGTATGTTGCCTGAAATAGATGCCTCATAAGTACCATTCAGCGTGGTGTTTAGAGCAATCAACGCTTCCAACTCCTGCGCGAGATCGGCAGGATTGGAGCCTCCGGTGGCTAGAGTGAGGGTCTGGCCATCGAACGTGAGTGTCTGACCGGCAGTGACGCTTGCCCCTGTGAGGTCGATGCGGGTTTCCGCAGCCACAGCAAGTTCGCCGGCGTACAATCCTGTCACTGCCGGTGCGGGGTCGCCATACTCCAGTGCTTCGAGTGTAATATTTTGTGTTAGCGGATCTGCAACAACGCGATACCCACCGGCTGTCGCACTGGCTTCAAGGCTGGCGACAAACGTCTCAAACGACCCACCGGTTGAAATTGACTGTCCTCCTACAGTCACTGTTGTTGGTACGGATCCATAGGCGAAGGTCGAAGTCGCCTTTTGGGCTGCGCTGTGACCAGAGACGAGGGCCACTGTGGCGGCCGGTTGATCAGTTTCAACTGTTTCGATGATCACGCTATCGGCGTTGACGCCTGTGCCAACACTCACGGTGTAGTCACCGAGAATTTGCGAGCTGTTTGCGTTGATTGCGTTGTCGATGCTTTGTGCAATTTCTGCTGGTGTGAGGATAGCGGCAGCGCCGGTTAGCGTAACATCGATGCCGCCGACCTTGATGACAGAGTTATTGGCGAGGCCCCCACCAACATTGATCTTGGTTCGGCCACCAATACCCGTTGCCTCGGAGGCCTGGGAGCCAGTCGCTGCGGCTATGGGGCCTTGATATGCTTGAGCATCAATGGTTGTTAGCTGCGCCTTCCGCCCCACAGTTTCTACCCCGAGCTTTATTTCTGTTGGTAGTTCGAACTGGCCGCCATTCACTGTCAGGATACTGTCTGCGGTCACTTCGTAGATATGGTTCTGGAAGGACTTGTCCTGTCGGGCTTGGCGCAGGGTCGACTGCATCGATTCAAGCGTCTTGGTAATGGCCGTCAAGCCGTTGTCCGCTGCCTGTAAAGTCTTGATGCCGTTGGACATGTTGTCCATGAGCGAATTCAAGTCTGATGCGCGACTATTGAGTGCTGACGCAGTAAAAAAGTTCGTCGGGTTATCAAGGGCAGAGTTGACCTTGTTTCCTGTCGCAAGACGTTCTTGTGTTCGTGCCATCAGGTCTGCTGTGCTTTGCAAGGAAAGCAGATTAGTCCGTACGGCTTTTGACAGAGTAATATCCGACATTTCTCTTACCTCGCGCAGAAAGACTCGTGACTTTCTATTTAAGTAAGGAAATGTTTACGGAGGTAAATATTAATGAGTTGTTAACGGTGCTTGTTAATCCTTTTTTAGTGACAACTCGCCGTGCGGTAGACGGCAGGCAGTTATCGCGTGATTTTGGCCTCCTCAAACGAAAATAGGCGGGCCGAAGCCCGCCTATTCCTATTGGTTTTTGCGTCCGATTAGCGGAGCAGCTGGAGAACCGACTGATCCTGCTGCGAAGCCATCGACAGAGCCGAGGAGCTCAGCGACTGACGGGTCTGAAGAGCCAGCAGGTTTGCTGCTTCTTCGTTCATGTCAGCCAGCGTCAGGTTTGCCGCACCGGTTTCGAGCGTGTTGATCATGCTCTTGGTGAAGTCCTGACGGTTCTGAACAGCGGACAGGTTCGAACCAAAGGTCGATGCCTGAGAGCGTAGTTCGGACAGGGCGGTCGACAGCTTGCCGAGAAGTGCGTCGATGTCGGCGTCATCGTCGAGGTCGGAGCCGATCAAGCTTTCCAAGTCTAGGTTGGCGGCCGTAATCGGACGCTCATTGCCGTTCTTGTCCTTCGCCTGAATCTGGATCGCGGAGGAACCGGACTCGTTGAAGGTGATGGTCAACTTGTCACCGCGCAGCAGGTTGATACCGTTGAACGAAGCGTCATCGGCGAACTTGTCCAGTTGGTCGCGCAGGTCATTGAACTGCTTGGACAGGTTGTCGCGGATGACGTTGCCCTTGATCGCATGCTGTGTTGGAGCGCCAACACCGGATCCGTCCTTGTCGAACTCAACGTCAAGTGCTTGAGTTGAGAGGTTCTCGATCCGCAGCTTGCCATTGTCGTTCGAGGCGCGAACCTTGCCGACTGTGCCAGGATTGCGGTTGATCTCTTCAACGAAGCGATCAACGGTGCTGGAGGACTTGTAGGCCGAAACAGCTGGTGTGCCGGTCGAAACGTTTTCGGTGCCGAAGAGAGCGACGTCCTTACCCGAAATGGCGAGTGTCTTGGATTCAGGGCCATTGGCCGTGAATACGAGCTTGTCGTCCGCATCGAACGATGCCTTCACGTCGAGGATACCAGCAGCCTTGAGCTGATCATTAATCAGGTCGAGTTGGTTGGTCTTGGCATATGGCGAGCCGTCCTGACCAACGATATTGATCGCAGCCGACTTGTCACCATAAGTCACGTTGAACTTGTGCGAGGCCGCGTTTTCAGTCGTGACGAACGCACCGTCAGTGCCGTTGGTACGCGTAACCGAAATACCATCGGTTACTGCAGGACCTCCAGTGCCTTCAGCATCGCCATCTGTTGCGCTGACAAAGGTGATGCCTGTCCCATCTATGTCCCCAGCAATCTGTGCATCCTGCCCTGCAGGGTCAGCTTCATAGGTGATGCTAATGGTGCCAGTTGAGACTTCAGCATCGCCATCTGTTGCACTGACAAAGGTGATGCCTGTCCCATCTATGTCCCCAGCAATCTGTGCAGTCTGGCCGTCTGGGTCCGCTGCGTAGGTGATGGAAAAGGTGCCAGTTGAGACCTGGGCGTCGCCTGCAGTTGCACCTACGAAGCTTACACCTGTGCCAGTGATATCACTTGCGGCGTATGCCGGCTGGCCGGCTGGGACGGCTGCAAATGTAATGACGAGCTCGTCAGTGCCATCAAATGATGTGGTTGCCCCAGTGAACGCAGTACCAATTGCGGTCTCCAGTTCGCTCATGGTAGTGACGCCAGTAAGATCGATGGCCACACCACCAATTTCAAAGTCGCCAGCAGTAACAAGGTCACCAATATCAGCTGGGTCCAAGTTGAGCGTAAGCGTCGAGCGCGTTGCGGCGGTTGTAACAGCCTCGTTGTATGTTACGGTCGATCCGCTAAATGTACTCTGGATAGCAGCAGCGACGCCGTTTCCGCTAGTAACACCGGTAAGCGATACGCCGGTTCCGCCGATGCTGAGGTCGTCTGCTGTGATCAGTCCGCTAATGTCAGCGGAATCAATTGTCAGACTAGTCGTGGCTTGGGTAGCTGGCGTTGTAACGGCGCTTGTATAGGTAACGGTCGATCCGCTAAATGTACTCTGGATAGCAGCAGCGACGCCGTTTCCGCTAGTAACGCCGGTCAGCAATACGGCAGTTCCGCCGATGGACAAGTCGTTGGCACTGACGAGGCTAGCGACATCGCCTGGATTGAGTGCAAGTGTGGTTGTTGCCGCAGTAGCTGGCGTATTCGCGGCGGGGCCATTTTCACGGAGGCCGGTTATGGTCGGCGCATCACCGCCGGGGGTTGTTGAAATCAGTGAAATTTTCTTGGTCGAGGCGTCGGAGATAACGGTGTATCCGCCGTCCTTGCCATTGTCCTGAAGCGACTTGACGAAGGCTTCGAAGGTGCCGCCGCCTGTTGAGATATCCTGATTGCCTACCTTAACAGAACCAACATTGGCAGCGTCGTAGGTGAAGGACGTTTCGCCGAAGGTTGCAGCGGTAACGCCTGACACGAACTCAACCGAAGGTGAGGCGGCAGTCTTGTCGGTGTTTTCGAGGACGATCTTGGAGCCCGACGCTGTGGCGGTAATGCCGGTGATGCCAGCGATGCCCATAGCGGCGCTGATAGCACCGGCAACGCCGGTGGCGTCTACGGTTGCAGGAGCGCCAAGCGTGATTTCTTGGCCATTGATCTTGAGTTTGTCGCCTGACCCAAAGGAGGCGTCATACTCGATCAGCGCACGAGCGCCGATACCTTCGTTGCCGCTGGCAGTGGCATCCGTGTAAGCAACATCGAACGAGACCGAGGCCGCAGTGCCACCATTTGGCTCCTGCAGCTTGACTTCGAAGCCATCTGCAAATTGGCCGCCGGAGAGCTTAAGGGTGCTATCCTTACCAACTTCATAGGTGTCGGTCTGGAACGACTTATCCTGACGTGCCTGGCGCAGTGTGGACTGCATGGACTCGAGGTTCTTGGTCAGCGCGGTGATGCCGTTGTTGGCAGCTTCGATGACCTTGATGCCCGACGCCATAGAGTCGAGCAGATTGCCCATGTCAGCAGCGCGGCTGTTGAGGGCAGAGGCTGTGAAGAAGTTGGATGGGTTGTCCAGCGCCGAGTTCACCTTGTTACCAGTGGCGAGACGCTCCTGCGTCTTTTCCATCATGGTGGCGGTGCTCTGTAGTGAGAGCAGATTGGTGCGGACTGCTTTAGAAAGCGAAATGTCGCTCATAATAATCCCCTTCCTAGGGTTACGCTAGTTCATGCCTCTTCCTGAGGTCCGCTGAAACTGTACGTAGATGTCCTAATGGGGAATTAACAGTTGATGGCCCTATTTTCATCTAATGGGTGATTTATTGATCTGGTTTTATACTTAGTATTCGGGCGCGTAATGTGTTTTCGCGATTTTGTTAGCCGGAACTCCCGAGTGAAATATATTACATATTTTTGTGGGATTCTTCCGCCCGACCTGCACTGTGGGGCTGTTGTGCCGGGCAATAAAAAAGGCGGGCCTTGGCCCGCCTAAATATTCGCTTATTTGTGAAGAGTTTAACGAAGCAGTTGCAGTATGTTTTGATCGCCTTGTGAGGCCATCGACAGTGCCGAAGTGCTCAGTGACTGGCGTGTCTGCAGCGCTAGCAAGTTTGCAGCTTCCTCGTTCATGTCAGCCAAGGTGAGGTTGGCTGCGCCGGTTTCGAGCGTGGTAATCATGCTCTTGGTAAAGTCCTGCCGGTTTTGAACCGAGGAGAGGTTCGAACCGAAAGTGGATGACTGAGAGCGGAGATCGCTCAAGGCCGCTGATAGTTTGGTCAGGAAGGCGTCGATTTTTGCGTCGGTGTCGAGATCTTGCGCGTCGAGGCTGGCAATGCTCAGAGTTGCGGAGTTGAGGCTGCGCACATTGCCGTTTTGGTCTTTCGCTTGGATATCGATGGCCGAGCTGCCGCTCTCGTTGAAGGTGATCTTCAACTTGTCACCGCGGAGTAGATTAATGCCGTTGAAGGACGAGTCGTCGGCCAGTTTATCAAGCTGATCTCGCAGTTCGTTAAACTGTTTAGACAGATTAGCGCGAACTGAATTGCCTTCGATGTTTAGCGTTGTTGGCCCGTTCGCGCCTGCGATGTCGATTTCAAGCCGCTGCGTGGAAAGGTTCTCAATCCGGAGGCGGCCATTGTCATTTGATGCTCGCACCTGAGATGCGTGATCGCGATTGATCAGCTCCACAAATTTGTCGACGGTCTTGATGGATGTGAGCTCGCTGCGTTCGGCCACACCGGTCGATACCGCGTTGGTGCCGAATAGAGCGACTGCATCTTGGCCGGCTATTGCAAGCGTTTGTGCTTCTGCGTTCTTGGCTATAATCGACAGTTTGCCGACACTGTCGAATTGGGCTTCTACCCCGGTGATGCCTTCTTCGGCGAGTTGCGCATTTATGCTCTCGACCGTGGCGCTTTCCCATTGGCTGATGTCGTAGAGCGAAGGGGCTGTTGCGTCGTCACCTGTACCGCCGCGAATGCCGCCGATGCTTATTTCTGCGGTTTTCGCACCATAGGAGACTGTGAAAATATTGGTCGCGGCAGCGACGGTTTCATAGTGGGCGCCAGCCTCCGGCGCCGTTGGTGTGCCATAGATTGGGTCTGCGGCGTCAATGCCGGGAGTATTATCGGGCGTGCCGACCATTGCTGCATCGGTTTCGAAGGTAATTGTTCCTTCTTCGCCTGCGGTTTTGGCCGTTATCGTTACTGTAAAATCATCTGCCACTTCAACGTCATAGTCCGCACCAATGCCGTCGTCCTCGTCGGCAAGCAATGCCTGCAGATCGGCCGGTGTGGTGGTCGTGAAGATTTCATATTCTTCTCCGTTGATCGTCAAAATTCGATCTGCCGGTAGGGTCGCCCCGACAGTCGCATCTTCACCGTCCACAGAATCTACTGCAATATTCCCGCCGACAATGCCCTGTGTCGCCAGATCGATATCGGTGGCGTCAATAGATACTGGCGTTGTGAAGGCGTCTTCGTGCCCTAGTGCCTCTGCGCTGGCGACATCGGTCGTGGTAAATGTGAACGCTTCGCCGTCGGTGCGAGAAAGGCTGATGCCGTCTTGCGTGCGGGAGACTGTGAACCCTAAGCCCTCAAGTTCAGCTACAACTTCGTTGAACTCATCAAGTGTGTCGCCAAGTTCGATGTCTACAGCAGCGTCTCCGCCCACGCTGACGGATATTTCTTGGCCATCAAAATCTGCATAGGCACTGTCAACAGCTGAGAAGTTTATGCCATCGGTGGGAGCATGTTCTGAGGGCTGCGTCGTCATAACCGCAACGGTGGGCGGGTCAATGTTACCGACGGCCGCCGCCGTAATTGTTACCACGAAGTCGTCGTCTACTGACGCTACCCAATCGTCGGAAAAGTCAGTTATGCCATTGATCGCATCTTCAACTTCAGAGGCAGACATATTCGCTTGAAGTACTACCTCGAAGTCGCCAATTTTGAGCTCTTGGTGGGTTCCGAGCGGCTCTGATGTTGCTCCCGAAAACTCGAGGCCGAATGAGAAGACGAGCGCAGCGGCAGGGCCAGGGACTGCGTCTGCTCCTGGAGTTACAACGGTCGGTGTCTTCACTATCACGTCGGTGTCACCGGCACTGACACTGACTGGATCCCCTTCAGGGGTGACGTCGATGCCGAGAGCGTCTGCTGCGTCGCCGGTGCCGTTGAAGACGTTAATACTAAAGCTTTCGCCTGTGGCTCGAGAAATAGTTAGGCCGTCCGTACCGAATGCAGCGGTGTAGCCATCAGTTTGGAGTTCAGCGAGGAATGCGTTGACGTCAGCGCTTGTAACTGATGCGTCGAACTCATATTCCGTATTGGCTTGAGAACCTGTCGCGAGAACAATGCGGGCGCCTGCCAATTCAGCATAATGGTTTCGTAGATCTTCACCATCTGCCGCGGCATTCATTTCTGATGGATCACGAATACCGATCGCGTCAGATGTGACGATAGGTGCCGCAGCAGCTCCGGGTTCCAAGGCGCTGATGCTGACATTAAAGTCGTCATCAACGGCGATGCTGTACAAGGCGCCAAGCGTCGAGCCGCCGACGATATGGTCCCGTAGCGCTGCCTCCACTTCAGTGGACGTGGCATCGGCAGCAAGCTCGATTTCTTCTTCGCTGGTCCCGATGTCGATGGTGAGGATTTGTCCAGAGGTCAGCTCGCCAGCACTGTTCGTGAGTTGGAATTTGGTCTGGGCGGTCGAGGCTGGTTGGTAGTCACTGTTAAGACGGAACGTTAGGCTTGCGGGACTTGCCTCGACGCCTGGATTGGAGGGGGTGACACCGGTTATGGTCGGTGGGTTTGCGCCATGTGTTAGGGCGGTCAGCGTGATTTGCTTGGTGTCTTCGTCGACATCGACGCTATAACCGCCTTCAACGCTAGCGCTACGGAGATTTTCGACAAATTGCGAGAACGAGCCGCCAGTTGTGATGGTTTGTCCGCCCGCTTCGATAGCGGTTGAAACGTCAGAATAATTGAAACTGATGCTGCCTTTGATGGCTTGGGTGACGCCTGTTTCAGGATTGTTATCTGGGTCGAGGTTGATTGTCGCTGCGGGGTCTTTGGCTCTCACGGTCTCGATGATGATCTTGCCATCGAAGGGCGTGCTCGCGGCTCCGATCGACACCGTATATTCGTCCTGAGTATCCTCGTGACCGTCGAGTGCGAGCCGGATGTTTTCAGCCACACTTTCAGCATTGGGTGTCGCGCCAGTTACGGTTACAGTCTGTCCTGCAACTGAGAAGGTGTCGCCAGTCTTGAAGCCAGCGTCCGCACTGATGATGGCGCGCGCGCCTGTGCCAGCACGTGCGTCGGATGCAATTACGGGGCCGCGATATGAGGTCGCGGCTATCGTCTGGACAGTGGCTTTTTGCCCGTCAACCGTGGCAGTCGCTAGGCTAAGCTCGCTGACTGTGTCGCCGAGCTGTCCTCCTTTTAAGCGCAATACGGATGCGTCGGTTACATCGAAGGACTGCGTCTGGAACGATTTATCCTGGCGGGCCTGCCGCAGGGTCGACTGCATGGACTCCAAATTCTTGGTCAGAGCAGTCAAGCCATTGTTAGCGGCCTCGATCACTTTGATGCCGGAGGCCATAGAGTCGAGAAGATTGCTCATATCAGCCGCGCGGCTATTCAGTGCTGAGGCCGTGAAGAAGTTGGACGGGTTGTCCAGAGCGGAATTGACCTTATTGCCTGTCGCTAGGCGCTGTTGGGTCTTTTCCATCAGCTGAGCGGTATTTTGGAGAGAAAGCAGGTTCGTGCGAACGGCTTTTGACAATGAAATGTCACTCATGATCAGGCCCCTTTCTAGGGTACGCTTGAGAAACCTCTTCCTGAGGCGCGCTCATGCTGATCTTGAGGGGCGTAAACTGGGCTTAAGAGCTTAGTACGGTGTTCCGCTTACACGGAGGTCACAAATCAACTTAAATTCGAGACAAAACGCTGTCGGCTGCTGGGGTTAGACGAGAAAGTCTCTAAGGCGCAGTTGTGGTGCAGCGGTAGATAAGCGGCTGCGAAGCGAGGCGTAGGCCCGCCGTTCGCCTGTCATTCTCTGTGCGAGCAATGATGTGGTGAAGCCGACTTCTCCATCGAAAACAGGTTGGCTTAAAACCGTGCTGAGAGGGGCTGATTGTGGAGGTCTGGGCCTTAGTCCCGTACTGTCCGTGCGTGGACCGGCGTATCGGCTACTGCTCGCCGCCTGATGTTCAATCAAGCGCTGCCGCTGATCTGGATTGGTTGTCGTTCCCGTAGAGCCGCGAACGACAATGGTCGAAGCCATCGTGATCTCCAATGCTGCCTACTGCACCAGAAACGTATGGCTAGGTCATTGGTTGCAAAACCTATTTGCAACCAATGAATGGGAGGCGGCTGGGCGCTAAAGTGCGCGGTTGACGGCGATGCCGCGTGCAGCGCTTTCAGGATCGAGTGTGATGGTTCCGCTCATGTCATAAGTCCGGGTACGTTCCTGCTGACCAACGGCTTTGGACACGTCGGTTAGCACATCTTCGGTGACGGATTTTGCCGTCGCGAGAACGCGCAGGTTCTCGGCCATTTGTGTGGCCAAGCTTTCGTGGCCATTTTGCAAACGACGCAATGCATCTGGCGCTTCAGCAACGATACGGGCGTTCTGGCGCTGGATAGCGCGCGCAAAGCCAACGTAGTCCTGCGCGAGGGCAGTCTTCTCTGGCGTGAGCTGACCGGCTTCGCGCAAGTGACCGGCACGGAGCAGCGTGGTTTCTTTGTTCATCACGTCGACCAGTGACGACAGAGAGGCCTCGGCGCGTACGCAGAGATCGAGAGGATCTAGGCTGTCTAATTCTGCCAAACGGGACGCTGCGGTCATTTCTGGTAGGCTCCGATGCCGGAAACAATATTGATTGGGTTAGAATTGGCTTCTTGTTGGCTCAAAAGCTGCGCGACGATCTGATCAGCGAGACCAATTCCACCGTTTTGAGCGATGGCATTGGCGAACTCTTCTGCTTGCATGCCGCGCCAGGTATCTTCACCGAAGCTGCCGCCACCCATGCCTTCGTCGCTTTGTACGGTTTCGAACATGGCTTTGGTCAGCTGGTTTAGAAAGACCCCTTCAAGCTCTTCGGCCTGCTGGCGGAAGGCTGCGTACTGAGGACTTTGCTTGAGCGTGGAGTTGGTAATCGCGTCCATTAGAGCACCTGAATTTCGGCTTGAAGCGCGCCAGTCGCTTTGATGGCCTGAAGGATGGCGATGAGATCTCGAGGGGCAATCCCAAGAGCGTTTAGGCCATCGACGAGTTCTTGCAGGGTCACTGACTGGTCCACCACTTGGAGTGCAGAGTCCGTTTGGGTGACCTGGAGATCGGTGTTGGGTTCGACCGCCGTTTGTCCATCTGAGAACGGGGCAGGCTGCACGACCTGAGGGTTTTCAGCGATAGTCACTGTCAAATTTGACTGTGCGACGGCTACGCTGGAAACGCGAACGTCCTTGCCAACGACGATGATGCCCGAGTTTTCGTCGATGACGATCTTTGCTGACTGGTCGGTCTGCACAATCAACTGCTCGATATCGGTCAGTAGATCCACGATGTTACCGTTGAAGCCGGGCGGCAGCGTTAGACGCACGGTTGATGGATCTTCAGGCACCGCAGTTGGCACGCCGATGAAGTCGTTGACCGCCAAGGCGATACGACGTGACGTAGTGAGGTCGGGGTTGCGGAGAGCCAAGCGTACAGAGTTTTGAGAGCCGAGATGGAAATCGATCTCACGCTCAATCAAACCGCCAGAGGCGATACGGCCTGTGGTTGGCACGCCTGAGATAACACGGGCAGCGTCGCCAGTGGCTTCAAAGCCGTTGATCAGCACCGGGCCCTGCGCGATGGCATAGACTTCACCGTCGGCACCTACGAGAGGGGTAACCAGCAGGGTGCCGCCTTGGAGGCTCCGCGAGTCGCCCATGGCAGCAACGCTGACGTCGATGCGCGTGCCCTGTGTGCCGAATGGCGGCAGATTGGCTGTGACCATGACCGCTGCAACGTTCGCAGTCCGCACGTTCTCGCCCTGCGTATTCACGCCCATGCGTTCGAGCATCGACTGCAGAGACTGCTTGGTGAACGGGGAGTTATTGAGCCTGTCGCCAGTGCCATTGAGGCCGACAACAAGGCCATAACCCACGAGCTGGTTCTCGCGAATGCCTTCCATGTCGACAATGTCTTTAATGCGCGCAGGGGCGGCGGTTACGGGCGCAAGTGGGCTCAAGGCCAAGGCGGCGGTGAGTGTTGCGGCTATAATCGATCGGACCAGACGGTATTGCATTTCATTCCCCGAAGGTTGGCGCCGTGCAAGATCTGCGGAGCCAGTCGGAGAGGTAAATGCGAGAACCGTGCCAGTTTATGTTTTTGCCCTCTATCCATATGTTTCCAAAGAGTAAATCGATCGTGCGCGGGCCGTTTATTCGCGATTTGAGAAGGTGATAAGCAATTCTTGCCGGGCATATTAACCATTCATTAACTGCTGTGGGCAGATTTTGCCGGTGTAGGTTTCGTCACGGTGAGTCATCCGCTTGCGCATCGAGGGTTCAAATAGGTCTGGGTCTGTGTCCAACCGCGGCGCGTTGTCGAAAGCGGGCGCGGGCGCTGTTTTTGCTCCGACCGGGCAGGGCGGTGTGGGGCGGATTAAACAAACGCCTCCTGCTTCTGCAGTGATGGGCGTTGGTTCAATTCTGGCGCTGCAGGGCATTGCTGACGTCACTGAGGGCCGCCGTCGCGCGGTCAAACGTGGGGCTGCGTTGTTAGACCTACTTGAAGGTATGAAGGCAGACCTCTTGCTGGGTGATGTTTCACCGTCTCGTTTAGATGCCATGAGCCAACATCTCTCAACCTTGCGCGATAAGGTTGACCCAGAACTCGATGCTGTTCTGGATGAAATTGAGCTCAGAGTACTCGTTGAATTGGCAAAGTCCGGCCGTTTCCCGACACTTTAGTTCGGAGCGGGATGTTATATTTCCCCTGATTTTCTAATGGTTTTGAGGTGATCGGCACTGTCCTGTCGTCGGTCATCATGCTCGAATCTGCTTTGTATGCTTGCGGGGTTCGACTCAGCCGAATATATAGGCCGCCCATAAGAGCGCATTGGAGTTGAGTCTGCTGATGTCTTCGGTTGAACTTACGGACTATCGACCCAGCGAGGACGAGCCTTTCATGAACCCGCGCCAGCGGGAGTATTTTCGGGCGAAGTTGAACGCTTGGAAGGATGAAATTTTGCGCGAAAGCCGCGCAACGCTCGAGACCTTGCAGGAAGAGAGCCAGAACCATCCTGATATGGCCGATCGCGCCAGTTCAGAGAGCGATCGCTCGCTTGAACTGCGTACGCGTGATCGACAGCGTAAGCTGATCGCCAAGATCGACTCGGCGCTCAAGCGCATCGATGATGGCACTTATGGCTATTGCGAAGAGACTGGGGACCCTATCGGCATAGCGCGCTTGGACGCCCGTCCGACAGCGACCTTGAGTCTTGAAGCTCAAGAACTTCATGAGCGCCGCGAAAAGGTCTATCGCGACGAATAGAGAATTTCACAGAAGCCCGCAGAGATGCGGGCTTTTTGTTTCTGTCCGCCAAACAGCAAAAAGCGGAGCTGGGGCTCCGCTCTTGGGTCGTGCTGATGGGGGGCTTAGAACCCGAAGACGGTGGTGATGCCCGATTGGCCATTGCCGTTCTGTAGGCACTGACCGTTGGTGGCATTGCCAAACTGGAACAGGCCACAGCTATTGCCATTGCCGTTCTGGTGAATAGTGCCGTTATGGCCATTCCCTTCTTGCCAGATCAGGCCGTGATTGCCAGAGCCGTTCTGCGAGCCGCCTGCCGAATTGCCCGAGCCGTTCTGATAGACATTTGCGCCGGTGCCGGACATGCCCTGAAACAGCGAGACGAGCTGAAGGCCCACGCCAAGCGCTTGAGCCTGGTCTGGGTCGGTTGGGGCGAAGCCAAACGAAATCTGACCTGCGGCCTGAGTTGGTGCGGCGCTAAGAGCCAGAATAGCGGCGGTTGCGGTGGCGGCGATGATCTTGGTGAAGGTCTTGGTCATTTTAGTCTCCTCAGTGTTTGCGTTCCCAGTGCTGGTGTTCCAGCTGATGAGACGAGATTAGCGAGGAGCAACTGAACGGCGCAGGAAGATCTCGTTCAGACAGTGTTAATCATGTCGAATTTGAAACAAAAATGCCCCGGACGAGGCCGGGGCATAAAAGCAATAATGTTCAAAGGATTAGCTTTTGTAGCTGATGGTGTTTGAGCAATCATAGGTCACGCCCTTGGCTGTGATCGTGAAGTCGATGTTCAGTTTGGCATCGGCACTGACCGTCACTTTGCTCATGGTGATTGTCTGTGCTTTGGGGGCAGTGAAGCCGCCGCCCTGGTTGATATTGGTCGAGCCCGACCCGCCTGATCCCTTCATTGACAGGCGATATTCGCCGCTGATGGTCTCGAGGCTATAAACAACGGCTTCAAGCGATTTCATGCCGCGTTCGGTGCTGGCATGGATGCCGCAGCTGATGCCGGTGCTGACCGGTGGCTGGTTGGCAAACGCGCTCGCGGCAACACAGCCAATGACGGCGAGGGTCGCGATGCGGATAACAGAGTGTGTCATTCTATCCTCCTCAAAAGCATGAGGGCCGGCAGCGCCGGCCCAATTCATTGGTTTATCGGTGTTATGGGCAAGCCTGCACAAAGGCGCTGACATTGTTCGAGCCATGCTGCACGACATTGGCATTGCAGCCATTGCCAACCTGCACGCCGGCGGCGACGTTGCCATTACCGTCCTGGGTGATGACGCTGGTGTGGTTGGTGCCAAACTGGCCGACGCCCGCCTGATTGTTCCAGCCCTGCTGAGAGATGTCGCCGTAGTTGTCGTGGCCGTCCTGACCAATAGCGGACACATTGTTACCGCCGTTCTGCGAGCTAACTGCCTCGTTCCAAGCGCCGTTCTGGTAGCCTGCGAAGAAGTTGTTCCAGCCAGTCTGACCGCCGCCAACGGCATTGCCGTAGCCGTACTGTGAGATCGAGATGCCATTTGCAATGGCGGGAGCTGCTGCGGTTGCGAGTGTCGCTGCGGCGATGGTGGTGATGATGAAAGTGCGGATCATTTTAGGTCTCCTCGTTTTGCGACCCCTCCGGTCGCGTTGTTGATGGGACCTTTTTACGAGGGCGATTTGGAACGGCCGCTGAAGCGCAAATTCAGAAATCATTCACCCAAGAAAAAAGTCGGCGAGGGTTTCGCCGACCTCTGGCTCTGATATTTTCGCGCGGGCAGGGCGTTAGCCTGCGTAGCGGCTCTTTAGGTGTGATTTGAAATAATCTGCATTGAGTTTTTCTCCCGTCACCTTGGTGATCAAGTCAGGCGTCGAATAGCGGGAGGCTTGGCTCCAAATCTTGTCTGCCCGCCATTGATTGATCTCCGAGAAGTCGCCTTTGGTAATGTCGGCGCTCATGTTGGGTAGATCCTTGCGCATGGCGCTGGCGAGTTGCGCGGCTGTCATGGCGCCCAGCGTATAGCTCGGGAAATAGCCAAAGCCACCGCTCGGCCAGTGAACGTCCTGCATCGGTCCGTCCTTGGGGTTGTCTATGGTCGAGAGGCCTAAGTAGTCCTGCATCTTGGCGTCCCAAGCCTCGGGAATATCTTTCACCTGCAGCGTGCCTGCAATCAGCTCCTTCTCCAGCTCGTAGCGGAGAATGACGTGGAGCGGATAGGTCACCTCGTCGGCGTCTACGCGGATATAGCCACGCTCCACGAAATTCACTTCGGTTAGAACATCGTCAATGTCCCAACCCGGCAGCGCGTCTGCGCCGAGGTGTTGAGTGACGAGTGGCATGGCGAATTGCCAGAATTCAGGGCTGCGGGCGAGTTGCATTTCCACGAACAGGCTCTGGCTTTCGTGGATTCCCATGCCGCGCGCCTTGCCAAGCGACCAATGCGACCAGTTCTTCGGTAGGCCTTGCTCGTAAAGCGCGTGGCCGGTCTCGTGTAGAACGCCCATGAGTGAGGTCAGGAATTCGTCGGTACGGTAGCGTGTGGTCATGCGGACGTCGGTCGGTACGCCACCACAGAAGGGGTGATGCGATACGGCGAGCGAACCGTGATTAAAGTCAAAGCCGACCGCCTGCATGGCCGCAAGGCCTAACTCGCGCTGTTTCTCGATTGAGTATGGGGCGTTGAGCGCCTTGCGTTGTCGCTTGCCTAGGCGGGCCTCTTGGGCGTCAAGTGCGGTGGGAATGAAGGCCTTGAGGAAGTTTTTGAGATCGGCAAATACAGCGTCGATATCGGCGGCGCGATTGCCCGCGTCGTATTTGTCCATCAGCGCATCATACGGCGCTAACCCGGTTGCTTCCGAACGGAGCGCAGCTTCCTCACGGGAAATGTCGACCACGCCCTGCAGTGCAGGTTCAAACCCCTTCCAGTTGCCCTTAGCGCGCAGCTCGCGCCAGAGCTGTTCAGAGCGCATGCTGGCGCTTGAAGAGCGTTCAACGAACTCGGTCGGCAGGCAGGTGGCCTTTACATAGTCGCGCTCAAACTCTTCGACAGCGAGCCGCTGGTCGGCAGAGAGGTCTTCGGCCTTGGCGGTTTCGATCCAGTCGCGGATATGTGGGGCAGTGGCTTGGGCGTGGTGCATGCCCGCAAGGGTCGAGACGGCATCAGCGCGCTTCTCGCCGCCGCCAACGGCCATATGGGTTGCCTCATCGGCGCCCAGAATGGAGAGGGCGTGTTCAAGCGCTTCGAGCTTGCGGCCGAGATCGTCAAGTTTGGCAAAGGTCATGAAAGGCTCCAGTGTTGGCCAAGCATTTTCATATGCTGAGGCTGGCATCAAGAGCGGGGTCGCTGGGCAAAAAAGAAAAGGCGCAGCCGGGGAAGCTGCGCCTTGGGATGTCCAAACTTACAGATTGGACTGGCCTGACATGCGGCAGGCCGGGGATTGACAGTGTCCGGGGAGGACACTGTCGGGGATGGATTAGAACGGCAGGATGGCGTCGAGGACCTGCTGGCCATAGCGCGACTGCTGGACATCGGTGATCTGTCCGCGGCCACCGTAGGAAATGCGGGCTTCAGCGATCTTGGTCGATGGGATCGTGTTATTGGCCTGAATGTCGGATGGGCGAACGATACCGGCGACGATGAGGTCGCGGACTTCAAAGTTGACGCGGACTTCCTGACGGCCTTCGATCACCAGATTGCCGTTTGGCAGAACCTGCGTGACGACAGCTGCGACCGAGGTCGTCAGCGTTTCCTTACGGTTGACTGAGCCCGAACCGGTGTCGCGCAGGCCTGAGTTGAAGTCGACAGCGTTTTCCGCATCGATCGGGACGGTGCCGCTGGCGAAGGCAGTGTTCACTGCGGAGCCAAGAATACCGCCCATGCCTGCGCTATTGCTCGAGTTGCGAGCGCGCTGTGTCTGGTTGTTGAATTGGGCGTTGTCGTTGATCGTCACCTGTACGGTAAGAATATCGCCGACGCGGTGGGCACGTTCGTCCTTGAAAAAGCCCTTGGCCGAAGTGCGGTAGAGAGAGTTCGGCTGATAGGTGTCAGCGAGCGGCTCAGGCATCGGCATGCGCACTGGCTGGTAGCCCGCGGTCGTTGTTGGATCGGCGATTTGCGTGAGCGCTGGGGCTTGGCCAACCTGCGCGAGCCTATCGGTGGTGGTGCATGCGGCAAGGGATGCTGCGAGGGCAACGAAAGTGATGGTCTTGGTGAAGTTCATTTTCATCTATCCCGAATTAGAGGCCGGCAATATTCATTGGTGCTGTGGATACGGCCACGGCCCCGGGGGAGATTGCGGTGGCGCTGATGATGCGCCTAGAAGCTAGATTAAGGACTTGTACTGCCTCGCCTTGCGCAGCGCTGGTGATGGCTTGACCTTTTACGGTCAAAGTCATTGGGCCCTGGTTGAAGACGATCGTAACGAGGTCGTTCTTGGCGATTGTCAGCGGCACGCTGACATCAGTTGCACGCAGCAGCATACCGTCGCGGCTTGGACGATTGAGCGCCTTGCCGATAAGCTGATCATAGTGGGGAATGCCCTGAGCATCGGCCTGTTTGACAGAAATCGGGCGCATAGATATATGCTCTGGTGCCAGAACGGCGCCTGCGGGGAGAGCCGCGACCAGGTGCGGTGCCTCGATCAACAGGTCCAGCGTGCCGGACAAGGTGAATGCGCTGCCGACGCCCTCGATGACATAGCGGGCCGTGAAACTGTTGCTGCCTGGCAAGTAGCGGAGGGCATCCAGCTTGGCTGGCTGAAAGCTATCGGCAGCTTTAATTGGCTCAAAACCGTCGTTGAAATGGGCCTGCACCTGCATTTGGCCGGTGACGACACCCTTCTGACGTAGGTCAGCTTCAATCAGCTCCGTGAGCATCGCCTGGTCGACAAGAGTATAAGACCTTGAGACCCGCACCTGCTCCAGCCCATTGGTATCAAACACGGGAACGCCGATACGCTTGGCGGCTTGACGAACGGTGTTTACGTCGACGTCGCCAGTCGTTCCTGGGTTGGGCGCACGGAACAGCGCTTTTTCTGCGTCTGCCCCGGCGTTGTCGAACATATCGCCGAAGGTCACGATGGCGCTCGATATCGTAACGTCGGACTTCATAAGCGGCATCGCAAAGGCGCAGCTGCATGAGAGCGCGACACTCAATGCCAAGGTAACAGAGCGAAGTGCGGACATTCCCGTGATCCTCATTAGGTGAGCTGGCTAGTCGCTTGCATCATTTCGTCAGCGCCAGAAATGACGCGGGCGTTCATTTCGTATGCGCGCTGCGCTGCGATCAGATCGGAAATTTCGGTTACCGAGTTGACGTTTGCCATTTCCAAATAGGCCTGCATCAAGTCGCCGTACCCATCGACGTTTGGAACGCTGATCTGCGCTTCGCCGCTGGCAGCAGTTTCGAGGAACAGGTTGTCGCCCATCGATTCAAGACCAGACTTGTTCACGAAGCGAGCAAGCTGAAGCTGGCCGAGTTGGGTTGGAAGGCCGTCCGTACCGATAAAGGCTTCGATCGTGCCGTCTGGCGAAATCGAAACGCTACGAGCGTTGGCTGGGATGTTGATGCCCGGCTGAACGAGGTAGCCATTGGAGGTTACGAGATTGCCTTCAGCATCGCGTTCGAACGAGCCGTCGCGGCTGTATGCGGTGCGGCCATCTGGCAGGGCAATTTGGAAGAAACCTTCGCCGCGAACAGCGACGTCGAGTTCACGCTCGGTCGGGTTGACGGAACCCTGGCTCATCACGCGTGGAGTCGCCACGGTGCGAACACCCGAACCGATTTCGAGGCCTGCCGGGATCATGTTGCCTTGGCTTGAGGTCTGCGAGCCGGCGCGGCTGATTTGCTGGTAGAGCAGGTCCTGGAACTCAGCGCGCTGGCGCTTGTAGCCAGTGGTGCGCATGTTCGCGATGTTGTTTGAGATAACTTCGACGTTGCGCTCCTGAGCGCCCATGCCGGTCGATGCGATATATAGTGCTTTCATGGCAGGCTCTCCGAATTATGCTTGTGCGCTTCCGAGACGCTGGATGGCGTCACGGCGCAGGTCGTCGTGTTTTTTGGTGAGGCTTGAGATGCTCTCGTAAGAGCGCGTGATGCGGATCATGTCGGCCATCTCGGAGATGCCCGAGACGTTGGAGCGTTCGAGGTAACCTTGCATAGCAACGGTCGTTGTTGCTTCGAGTGGGGTGCCACCAGCGAACAGATTGTCGCCCGAGCGTACGAGCTCTTCGGTGTTTGCGAACTCAACGATACGCAGCTGACCCTTAACACCGGCGCTGGACGATACGGTGCCGTCTTGGCTGATGGTGATGCCGATCTCTTCAGGGCCAAACTGGAACTGGCCGCCAACGCCCATAACTGGATTGCCCGACAGGTCGACCAGGACGCCAGTGTTGCTCAACTGGAATGACCCTGCGCGGGTGTATCGTTCACCTGCAGGCGTTTCGACAGCAAAGAAGCCTTCGCCATTCAGCGCTACGTCCAGGTCGTTGCCGGTGTTCATGAAAGCGCCAGCGCTCATGTCATGAACTGTGGCCCAGTCCTGAACGTAAGAAAGAGGCTGATCGAGTGTGGGGAAGTCGTTGTGGCGCGCGACTGGCATAAGGTATTCTTCGAAGAGAATATTCTCTCCTTTGAACCCTGTCGTGTTGATGTTGGCCATATTGTTGGCCATCACATCCATGCGGCGCTGCAGTGCGATTTGCCTCGACAGGCTGATCAGTTGTGCGTTTTCAATCATTTAGATCCCCGTTAGTCCCGAAGCCTTACTTCCCCAAGCAGGGCCTCGCCGTTAACCTTGCAGAAACCATGCCAACTGATTGGCGCTAGCGTTTCCAAGGGTTTGGTGACTAACGTGTGTGAAAATCTTGCCGCCAAAGAACTATCACCTAGGTAAAACTTACCCGGCAAAAAATGCCGGTTTAGAGGTTTGTTAAGGTTTCGTTAACCATCTGGGCATTAGCTGAGAGGGCATCCGGAATCGTCTTGTGATGCAGACTTTTGGTAGGGCAAAACTATGGCTGCGGAAGCTGAAATTGGTACAGACGCGCCTGTAAAGAAGCGCCCCCCGAAACTCTTGATTATTATCGCTGCGGCGATTTTGGCTCTGCTGCTTGGCGGTGGTGGCCTCTACTTCTTCCTGAGTAGCTCAAATGGCTCAGCTCAGGGTGAGGCGCCCGTAGTTGCACGAGACACCTTCATTTTTAACCTGCCACCGATGACCGTGAATTTGAATTCTGCGGGAAGTGGTCCGGCTTACATGAAGCTGTCGATCGCGCTTGAAGTAGCCAATGAAGAAATGATGACGCAGATCCAGCCGCGCCTCGCGAAAGTTGTTGATGCGTTCCAAGTCTATCTGCGCGAGCTGCGTAAAAGCGATCTAGAGGGCTCGGCGGGCATTTATCGTCTCAAAGAAGAACTGTTGCGTCGCGTTAATCTGGCCATCTACCCGGCTGAGGTTGAGAGCATTCTCTTCAAAGAAATTCTGGTGCAGTAATGGCTGGTCCGGGCGACGACGATAAACTCAACGACGAATGGGGCCTTGATGACCTGGACAGTCTGTCCACGCCACCATCGCCGCCTTCTGACGAAGATATGACTGAAGAGCAGCGCGCTGCGGCCGCTGCTGCTGAATGGGCCGCAATGCTTGAAGCTGCGGCTGGTGAGCCAGACGGTGGTGTTGATCGCGTTCTTAATCAGGACGAAATCGACAGTCTCCTCGGTTTTGATGCGAGTGCGGGCAGTGATGTTGAGCTGACAGGCGTTCAGGCGCTTATCAATTCGGCTCTGGTCTCCTACGAGCGCCTGCCGATGCTTGAAATCGTCTTCGATCGCCTTGTGCGCTTGTCGACGACTTCGCTGCGCAACTTTACGTCTGACAACGTTGAAGTGACCATGGACTCGATCTCGTCCGTGCGCTTCGGCGACTATCTGAACTCCATTCCGCTGCCGGCCATTTTGTCGGTCATCAAAGCGGAAGAGTGGGAAAATTATGGCCTGCTAACGGTCGACTCCAACCTCATCTATTCGATGATTGATGTGTTGTTGGGCGGGCGTCGTGTAGGTGGCAATATCCGTGTTGAGGGGCGGCCTTATACAACGATCGAACTGGCGTTGGCGCGCCGGATGATCGAGGTCATTCTTGAAGATACGCATCGCGCTTTTGAGCCGGTAACGCAGGTGAATTTTAAGCTTGAGCGCATGGAGACCAATCCGCGCTTTGCTGCGATTTCCCGTCCGGCCAATGCGGCCATTCTGATCGAACTTCGTATCGAGATGGATGATCGCGGCGGTAAGGTTGAAATCCTGCTGCCATACGCGACCATCGAGCCTATCCGTGATCAGCTGTTGCAGATGTTCATGGGTGAAAAATTCGGCCGCGATCCGATCTGGGAAGGTCACCTCGCGTCAGAGATTTATCAGGCCGATGTTGAAGTGGAGGCGGTGCTGCATGAGCAGAGACTACCGCTTGCCAAGGTTCTCAACATCAAGCCTGGCCATACATTGATGTTTGACCGCACGCCGAGCGACCCGATCCGGTTGCGTTGTGGTGATGTCGAACTCACCGAAGCCATCATGGGGCATATCGGTAACCAAGTATCGGTGCGCGTCGCGCGCCCGTTAAATCCGCCAAAGGTCACCATGGCCGCCTTTGAAGCTATTGACGAGAAGATGGAGCAGCGCTGATGTTCGGCCTACCACTGGGTGTGATCGTTGAAGGGTCTGTCGCTGTACTTTTGCTGCTGACGATCGGTTACTGTGTCGTTCTGAACCAGCGCCTGAAGCGTTTGCATCAGGATCGTGACGCGCTTCGTCAAATGGTTGCAGATCTTGTTGCTGCGACCAATCTCGCCAATCAGGCAATTAAAGAGCTGAAGGGTACTGCGGTTGAGGCTGACAACCAGCTTTCCTCGCGTCTGCAGGAAGCTGAGCGTTTTGGCATCGAACTGGCGAACCACGTTAATGCCGGTAATGTTCTCATGGAGCGCATTGCCCGTATCACAAGTGTTGCTCGCAATGCTCAGGCTGAAGAGCCTTCTGTGCAGGTTGAGCAGCCCGTGGCCAACAAGGTGCAGTCGGCACTTGATCAACTGCAGGCTCGCGTTCGTAACCGTGGAGTCGCTGCGTGACTAAAATCCGCCTTCTCCCAGTTGTTATTGTTTCAATCTCGGCGCTTCTGGTCTTCAAGACTATTGGGCTTGTAAGCTCAGGCGGCTACGTCTTGACTGGAGTGTCGGGGGTGGCTGCAGCTGATGGTGAAGGCGCGTCTACCGCGCTTGGAACAACCTTGGCCGATCAGACTGTTACCCTCTCTGATCAGCCGACGATTGACGATATGTCGCCGACTCTCGCTGACGGTGCTCCAACTATGGCTCCGTCGGGCACTCCTACCGGCGAAGCTGCGGTTACCGATCTTACCTTGTCGAACCCAGTCGCCTTGGATAACGCATGTGCTCCAGTTCCGGCAGATGGGTCCGAAGACGCGGCTCCTGGTGCTTTGCTAGTGATTTCGGCAGATTGCCCGCCAATGCTTGATGCAAAGGCGCAGTTGTTAACGCCAACTGGTGCCGTGCCGCTGGTTGATGGCGGTGTACAGAGCACCGAAGGCGTGATCACTGAGCGTTTGACCGAGCGTCGCACCGAGCTCCATACTTATGAGCAAGAGCTCGCTATGCGTGCGGCACTTGTTGAAGCAGCTGAAAAGCGCATTGAAGAGCGTCAGCAGACCTTGCAGTCCATCGAGACCCAAATCTCGTCCTTGGTGGAAGAGCGCAAGGCTATGGAAGAAGGTCAGTTCGGCGCCCTTGTCGCGATGTACGGCACCATGAAGCCGAAGGACGCTGCAGCAATCTTTGATGAGCTGGATATGGAAGTCCTGTTCCGAGTGGCGAAGATGATGACGCCGCGTAAGATGGCTCCCATTATGGCGGCGATGACGACTGCGCGTGCTCAAGAGCTGACCGTGCGCATGGCGACGGATACCACTGAGCCGGCAGAACAGATGTCAGTCGACGATCTGGCCGCTTTACCACAGATTGTTGGTCAATAGCTGTGAATGGCTTAGGCTGCTGTTAAGTAGCGCTAGGTAGATATAACAGGCCCGTCGTGTATGCGGCGGGTCAGTTATGGAAAGCCTCGCGTTCATGAGGTGCCTGGCAGTAGCCTTGTTCATGAACGCGTTTTGGCGTCGGACGGGCAGAAGGCCGGTGAAGAGCGCTATTAAGAAGAGTCCCAAGGGGACGAAGTACCTCCTTTTAGCTACTGTGGCCTTAAGCTGCCAAATGGTAGCTTCTTCCGCATGGGCCCAAGAAAAGGGGCAGTTATTCGCCACTGAAGAAGATGGCTTTGCCCGCCTCATACTCAGCTTTCCAAACTTGGATGCATTGCCTGCATACTCGATGAAAATCGATAATGGCGTGCTCTCGATTCAGTTTGAAGAACAGGTCGATTTAGTGCTGCCCGATGTCGGCACCACTATGCCAAACTACCTTTCTGTGGCGCGGGTCGATCCCGACCGACGCGGTCTTCGAGTTGGACTAAAAAATACCTACAACTTCAATCATATAGAAGCAGGCGAGAAGCTTTTCGTCGATCTCATGCCGTCCAGTTGGCAGGGGATGCCGCCACCACTCCCGCAAGAGATTGTGGATGAGTTGGCCGAGCGCGCCCGCCAGGCTGCGATTAAGGCCGAACAAGACCGTAAGGCCCGCATGGCTGCGGAGCTAAATCCAACCGCTAAAGTGCGCATTGGTACTGCCGCTACCTTTACACGTATTCAATTCGACTGGTCCGTGCCCACTGACGCTAACTTCGTTCAGAAGGGCGAGCTGGGCGCTATCAATTTTGAATGGCCAGTTGAGATCGATGTTTCTCAAATTATCGACCAACTCCCCGAGCAGCTGGCCTCGATTGCTACGGGCTATTCGCTTGACGGTTCGGTCGCGTCACTCCGTTTCGCCGAAGGTGTTGAGCCTCGGTTCTATGCCATTTCGTCCAGCCAGTATGTCTTGGATATCGACACGGGTGGTATTGATCTTCCTGCGTTAACGGCGACCGCGCTCGCCGATGAGGCGGCAAAAAATGCGCAGGCAGAGGCGGAGGCGTCACGTCCGCCAGAGCCTACTATCTCGGCTTTGCAGGCAACTCCGGCCGAGACGATCACGCCTTATGTCAACGTGCTGGGCAACACGGTACGCGTCGTCTTTCCGTTTGAGAGAGATATTCCGGCGGCGGTATTCCGTCGCGGCGACAGTGTGTGGCTCATATTTGATACCGTCTCGGGCATCGGTACGCCGGCGTACTCTTCTGACCTCGAGGCTATTACTGACGACTATGCTGTGTTGACATCTGGTGACACGCAAATCGTCCGATTGGATCTTTCCCAGGAGCGCCTCGCGACTATCGGCTCGGAAGGCATGGCATGGGTACTGTCGCTTGGTGACATGATGCTGAGCCCGACTGAGCCAATGGCACTCAGTCGTCGTCGCGACGATATTGGATCGTTCGAGATGGTGGCTGATATCGCGCGCCCGGGACGTATCCACCAGTTTCAAGATCCGATTGTGGGCGATACCCTGTCCGTCGTTACGGCCTATCCACCTGCGCGCGGTTTAACGCGCACACTGGACTATGTTGATTTCACTGCACTGCGCAGTGTGCATGGTCTGGTCGTCAAGCCGAAGTCATCCACTGTGACGGTTGCGCTTGAGGATAGTTATGCGGTTGTCTCCGAGGCGACTGGATTGACCGTTTCGGCGCTTGATACGCTCCGGAATATCGGAACGTCCAGCGAAGTCATGGACCGCAGTGGGTTTATCGATTTCGGTACGCTCGAACATAAAGATCCCTTCGTGTTCACCGAGCAGCGCGATCGACTGGAAATGGCTGCGGCATTGACGCAGGGCGCGGAGCGTGACGCGGCGCGTCTTAACCTCTCCCAGTATTACATCGCCAACCAGTTCGCGGAGGAGGCTCTAGGGGTCATCCGTCTGCTTGAAGAGGAACAGGTCGACGAGGCGTTGACCCGCGAGATGCGGACGACGGCTGCTGTAGCGAACATCCTTGCTGAACGCTCGCTCGACGCGCTCAACGTTCTAAATTCGCCGTCGCTCGACCAAGATATCGACGCCAAGTTCTGGCGCACGATCGCGCGAGCGAATGCGGGTGATTTCCGTGGCGCGCGTTCCGATGCACTTGATGCTCAAGCCGTGCAGCAGAATTATCCCGAGTGGGCTCGCCGCGAGTTTCAATTGGCGACGGCACGCGCTGCGGTAGAGGCAGAAGACCCTGTGCTCGCAGAATCTGTGCTGGATGATTTGAACTTTGCGCTGCTGCCTGAACAGATGGCGTCTAATTATCTCATCGCCACTGCGCGCATGGCAGAGCTTAAGAACCGCCCTGACGAAGCACTCGACATCTACGGTCAAGTCATTGCTTCGGAAGTGCGTCCGAGCCGTGCGGAAGCTGTATATCGCACGCTTCTATTGCTGGATAAGCAGGGGCGGCTGGACCTTGCAAAGGCAACGGAAACGCTCTCGTCGGAGATCATGCTTTGGCGTGGCGACAGGCTAGAGGCGGACATGCAGGCGCTGCTTGCAAGCTTGTATTTCCGCAACGGGGATTATCGCCTTGGTTTCGAGGCGGTGCGCAATGCGATCTCGCATTACAACGAGAGTCCAACGCTTAACGCGCTACGCGACGAAGCGCAGGAGACGTTCAGCGATCTCTATCTCAATGGTGTGGCCGACTCCATCGGCCCGATCGAAGCGCTGAGCATATACTACGACTTCCAGCACCTGACGCCGCCAGGCGCGCGAGGTGACGAAATGATCCGCAATCTGGCGCGTCGTCTCGTGCGGGTGGATTTGCTTCCCCAGGCAGCCGAACTCTTGCGGTATCAGCTGGATAATCGCCTGCGTGGGGCAGCGCGTGCTCAACTGGGCACGGACCTTGCTGTGATTTATCTGGCGGACCGTCGTCCACAGGATGCCATGCGCGTATTGAACGATACGCGTTTGCCAGATCTGCCCGATAGCTTGCAGCGCCAGCGCCGCATTCTGGAAGCGCGTGCTATGATCGATGCTGGGCGCGATGTGCTGGCGCTCGATCTTGTCCGCATGCTGAGTGGCAAGGATGTGGACATGCTCCGCATCGACGCGCATTGGAAAGCGAAGCGTTATTCGCAGGCCGGCGAAATGATTGAGGCAATTTACGGTAATCGCCCCGAAGGCACTCCGCTCGATGCGGCCGCGCGTTTGAACCTTGTGAAGGCTGGTGTTGGCTATGTTTTGGCCAATGATAAGTATGGTGCATCGCGCTTGCGCACAAAGTTCAGCGATGAAATGGTCGGTGCTCCAGAGTGGGCAATGTTTGATTATGTCACTGGCCCGATCCAAGCGAGCTCGATGGAGTTCAAGAAGGTTGCGGCCGAGATTGCTGCGATTGATAGTCTCACAGCTTTCCTCACTTCTTACCACGAAACCTATGGCGGGGAGGGGGCATTGACGCCTGCCAGCCCGAGTAAGGTGGAAGCGGGAATGGCTTCGCGTTAAACGCGCACCTTGATCCAATAACGCCGCGGCCTCACTGGAGGCCGCGGCGTTTTCATTTTGAGCGCATAGTTAGGCTTTTAGGGCAGCGGGCACGTGCCTCCCATTGATGTGCTCCAACATGATCAGATAAGGCCCCGACCAGCTCTACGGCGGTGACCGAGCCGTCGGTTGTCTGACACAGCAAAAAAAAACGCCGCGGCTTTCAGTGAAGCCGCGGCGTTACAAACTCCAAGGTTTGGCTTGGCTATGTGCCAAAACTTCGAACAAGTGACCCGGCAACGAGATACCAGCCGTCGACCAGGACGAAGAAAATGAGTTTGAAGGGGAGTGAGATCGTCACCGGCGGTAACATCATCATACCCATGCTCATCAGAACAGAAGCGACCACCATGTCGATGATGACGAAGGGCAGGAAGAGTAGGAAGCCGATTTCAAATGCCCGCCGCAACTCAGAAATCATAAACGCTGGCACGAGCAGATGCAGCGGAATTTCTTCTACGGTTTCAGGGACTTCGGCTGACGTTAGGTCGTAAAATAGAGAGAGGTCCTTGTCGCGCACGTTGAAGCGCATGAACTCGTGGAGCGGTGCTGCACTTCTCTCGAAGGCTTCGGCGACCTCAATATCTCCGGCCATCAGCGGCGCTATGCCCTGGTCGTAAGACTGCTGCAGCGTTGGCTGCATGATGAAAAGTGTCAAAAAGAGCGCCAGCGAGATCATCACTGAGTTCGGCGGCGCAGTCTGTAGGCCAATGGCTGTGCGGAGAAGGGAAAGTACCACAACGATGCGCGTGAAACTCGTCACCATGACGAGGATCGAGGGCGCTAGCGATAGCAGTGTGATCATGCCGATCAACTGCACGGCGCGTTCCGTGAGGGTCGTTTCGTCCCCGAAGTCTATAGAGACGTCTTGAGCGTAGCCTGTGGATGTCGCGGCAACTAAAAAGCTGCCAGCGAGGATCACTGGCAGCCAGATTTTCCATCCCCAGCTGCGTGCTGGTTTAGCTGCGATTTGCATCTTTTTTAGTGTCATTATCAAGCGACGCATTCCCGCCCAAATCGGTGTCAGCGCCCTCTTTATCTGAGTCGACAGGCTTAACGGTCGAATAATCCGACGTTTGCGACGCGGAATCTTCGTCTCCCTTGCGGACAGGACGCAAAAGACCGGTGTGGCGCAGCGATACGTGACCCTTCCTGTCCGATGGGTGACCTGCACGTTGCAACTGCTCAAGTACAGTGCCTGGCGCAGCCGTCACAACAGGCTCCGGAGAATCGGTATGCGCGACGTCCGTCGGTGTTGTTGGTTGGGCAGGGGGGGGCATTCGGCGCCCGGCTGAAGGTGACAAGCCGCGTCGCGAAGGGACCGCGACTGGGTGTTCAGGCGCCGAAAAACCCGCTTCTACGACGATGTCCTGGGTGCCACCAATGAGGATGAGATGCTCGACATCGTCACGGCGCACAATGAGCAATTGTCTTTTCTGATCAACATTTAACGTGTCGATGACGGCGAGTCGCTTGTTGCGACCGCGTACTGCTTTGCCTGATGCATTGCTGATGAACTTGAGTAGCCAGCTTACCAGCAGAATAAGGACGAGGACGATGGCAAGCGCGAGCACGGCGGTAACCACCGTATTGCCGCTGCCTCCGAAGAGGCTGGTGATAAACTGCAAGGTCGAAACTCCCATTTTGTCAGGCACGTAAGGCGATAGTCCGATTTGTATTTAAGGGCAAGATCGGCCTTTTGATGGGTAATTATTGCCGCATATTGCTGTCAGCAAAGCATTTTGCGACTAAAATTAACCATTTGTTAACCCTAAAATCGGCAAGAATTGCCCATTAACAACTGCGGAGTCGGGAAATGGGACTGATGGACATGCCGGTGTTTTCAGCACTGACCGATAAAATGCGTTGGCATCAAAGCCGACAAGGATTGCTCGCAGAGAACGTCGCGAATGCCGAAACACCCGGTTATCGCGGTCGAGATCTTGCGCAGTATGACTTTGCTAAAAGAGCAAAGCAAATGAGTTCAGCTTCGATCTCCACGATCGCAACCCAGCCTATGCACATCGTTGCATCTTCAGAAGGCGGTCAGTTCGCAGCCCAGCGAATGGCAAACTTCGAAGTCACACCCGAGGGCAATGGGATCACGCTCGAGGATGAGATGATGAAAGTAACAACCAACATGATGGACTACCAAGCGGCGACGTCGCTGTATCAGAAGTCGGTCCGTATCCTGCGCGTGGCGCTGGGTAAGAACGTTTGAGGTAGATCATGGATTTTAATTCATCACTCAAGATCGCCGCTACTGGACTGCATGCTCAGACAGCGCGCATGCGCGTCATAGCAGAGAATATCGCCAATGCGGACTCGGCTGGCAAAGCGCCGGGTGAGGACCCCTATCGTCGGCGGATCCCAACATTCCACGCTAGCTTTGATGCTGAAGTGGGCGGACGCATCGTCGAGGTTGGCCGGTTGGCGTTGGACCAATCCGACTTCATTCCACGCTACGAGCCAAGTCACCCTGCTGCAGATGAGAGTGGCTACGTTCAATATCCAAACGTGAACAGCATTATTGAGACCGCGGACATGAGGCAGGCGCAGCGTAGCTACGAAGCCAATCTCAACGTTGTCACGGTCACACGTCAGATGCTCGGGCGCACGCTCGACATTCTTGGCGGTTAATAACCCTTTTTATTGGAGCTTTTGTTATGGCACTTACTACCCCACTAAATGCCGCAACTAGCGCTTATACCAACGCTAGCCGTCTCGTTAATATGCAGCCGCTGCCGATGACCGATCTGCAGGCGAACCTCGGTCCGAGTAACGACTTTGCGTCCATGCTGGCGAGCAATGTTCAGAGCGTGCTCGACAAAGGTCAGACTTCGGATGCACTGGCCATTGATATGGTCAATGGCAAGGCGAATGTCATCGATATGGTGACTGCGCTTTCTGAAACCGAAATGGCTATTGAAAGCATGGTCACCCTTCGGGATCGTGTGATTTCCGCCTACGAAGAAATCATGCGGATGTCGATTTAAGACTAAGTTTTGGGGAGCCCGGCCAAATTCAGAGCCGGGCTACCCCGAATTGCGCTACCCTAACGGCCTGATTCCACCGGAACCCTGTCATGTCTGGCGCAGAAACACTCGATATTGCTCAACAAGCGATTTGGGCTTTGCTCATCGTATCGCTACCATTGATGCTTGTTGGCCTTGCCGTCGGTGTTGTCATCGCGCTTTTCCAGGCGCTAACGCAAATCCAAGAACAAACGCTCGTCTTCGTGCCGAAGGTGGTGGCGATGTTCCTTACCATGTTGCTGATCCTGCCCTTTATGGGGGCGACCCTGTCGGGCTTTATGGATAAAGTCGTCGACATGATTATCGTCGGGTTCTGAGGTGACGGTCAGCCTAAATTGGCTGCCAGATGTGGCCTTTGCGTTCATGGTCTTGTTCGCACGCATTGGCGCGTTGCTGATGCTGATGCCCGCCCTCGGAGAGAAGACTATTCCGATGCGGCTTCGCTTGTGCTTTGCGCTAGCGTTTACGTTTGTGGTTTTTCCCCTTCTTAGTCCCCTCATTCCCGCTATGCCGACAGACTTAGGCGCTGTCGTTGGCCTGTTGCTGCATGAACTAGCTATTGGGCTGATCATCGGCGGGATTATTCGTATCACCACAATGGCAACCCTCGTGGCAGGGACCATTGTGGCGTTCCAAACGGGTCTATCGGGTGCGCTCGGAGCTGACCCCGGCCAAGCTGGTGCGCAAAGCGCCGTGTTTGCGAATTTTCTGTCTTTTTTGGGTTTGGCGCTCATCTTTTCGACAGACCTGCACCATCTGGCTCTTGCCGCGATTTATGACAGCTACGGGGTCTTCTCCATATCGGCCCCGATGATGTTTGAAGACTTTATGCAGCTTGCACTGCAAACCGTGGCGAGTGCTTTCGCTGTCGGCGTACAGATGGCAGCGCCGTTCATCGTTTTCGGCCTGGTCTTTAACCTTGGTTCGGGCATCCTCGCGCGTCTCATGCCTGCGTTACAGGTGTATTTTGTGCTTATGCCAGCCAATATCTTGGTCGGCATCCTGCTCCTCTTCCTTCTCCTCTCGATGATGCTGGGCTGGTATCTTACCGCCTTCGAAGAGCATCTGACGATGTGGCGAGGCTAAGAGATGTCAGACGAGGATAAAGACTCCAAAACTGAAGACCCCTCCCAGAAAAAGCTCGATGACGCCCACAAAAAGGGTGATGTCGCGAAAAGCCAAGAGGTTACCTCCTGGTTTATGCTGATAGGCATCACCGGTGTTTTCGCCTCGGTCTCGCCTTGGGCTGCGAGCGAACTCAACACGTCGCTCAGTCTTGTCCTGATGAATGTTGATCAGATCGACATCAGTGCTGCTGGCTTTTCTGATTTCATCAGTCGCTTGGTTTACTCTGTCCTCGGGGTCATGTTGATCCCGCTTATCATTCTGTTTGCCTGCGGCGTGCTGGCGAATTTGGTACAGCACAAGCCGGTTTGGTCCGCACAGCCCATCACGCCCAAGCTATCCAAAATTTCTCCCTTAGCAGGGGCAAAGCGCCTGTTCTCTTCTGAAGCTCTGGTGAACTTCGGCAAGGGGCTTCTTAAAATCATCATCGTTGGCGCCGTCGTTGTTGCAGTGTGTTGGCCGGAACGCGACCGACTGGACACGATGATGACCGCTGATCCGCTCGTTATGCTCTTGGATTTTCAAGAGCTCGGCGTGAAAATCCTCGGCGCAGTTCTGATTGTCGTGACGATTATCGCTGGAGCGGACTACTTCTACGTTCGTCAGAAGTGGTGGAAGCGTCAGATGATGTCCGTTCAGGAAACGCGCGAAGAGTATAAGCAGCAGGAAGGCGATCCGCATGTGAAGGGACGCCTGCGTCAGCTGCGGCAAGAACGGTCTCGTAAGCGCATGATGGCGCAGGTCCCTAATTCTACCGTGGTTATCGCAAACCCCACGCACTTTGCGGTGGCGCTAAAATACGATGCTAAGATGGCTGCGCCAATTTGCGTCGCCAAGGGCGTCGATGCCGTTGCTCTGCGCATTCGCGCTTTGGCCGAAGATAGTGACGTGCCTGTGGTTGAAAACCCACCCCTCGCTCGCGCGCTCTATGCCACTGTGGATCTTGATGAAACCATTCCAATCGAGCACTTCAAGGCTGTTGCTGAAGTCATCGGTTTCGTGATGGGCCTGAAAAATCGGCGTGGAGGTTGGCGTCCGACGCGGTAGATTGACTATGAAGATTAACTCCTTCGGGCTCCCAACACCGGCCCCCATTTGCTAATCCTTTTTTAATTGTCTCGATTCGGGACGTTGGAGCACGTAATTATGGCAAGGACGCCGCTCGGCGAGCATAGCTATCCCGAACCCGTCCTCGACGCTGCGCGTGGCGGCACGGGATTGTGGCGCGTTATACTACTCGGCGCGGCGCTGATTGCGGCGGCGGTTGTGTTTTCTCTCTTCGGAGATCGCATATCGCCCGAGATCGTGATGAGTTTCGTTGGGCTGCTAGCTGTAGCGGGTGTGTTTTTCCTGTTCGGGCTTGCGGCCAATCTCTTCCGCTTCGCCTCAACCGAAGAACGCCGTACCGTCAATCATGCTCTGGTCGATAGCATGCCCTTTGGTGTGCTGATTGCTGACCGTGATGGCAAGATTTCATACGTGAACCACCATTACGGCAGCTTTCCCGGCGGCGTCACCAATGGGGTCCCTGTTGGCGTACCGCGCCTTTTTGCGGGATATGCCGATGCGAGCGAGGCGGTTTACCGACTGTCGCGCGCTGCCAAGGAAGGCCGAAATGCCATTGAAGACATTCGAATTCCGGGCGGCCTTGGGGGGTCTCAAGCCGAAGCCAATCGCGTTTTCTGGTATCGCGTCGCGGTGCGTCCGCTCCCCGCTAGCGACGAAACGACCAAGCCTCTAGTCACTTGGTCGGTCGAAGACATTACGCGTGATCGCGAAAACAACGAGACGGCGTTCCGCGATCTGCAGCGCGCAATCGACTATCTTGATCACTCGCCTTCGGGTTTCTTCTCTGCAGATGCCCAGGGCCGTATCCAGTATCTCAATTCGACGTTGGCGGATTGGCTGGGTTATGATTTGGCCGAGTTTAATGTCGGCCAATTGGCGCTATCGGACATTGTCCGTGGCGATGGTGCGTCACTGCTGATGCGTGGTCGTGGCGATGGCGAAATTCGCACGGAGATCATCGACATCGATTTCGTGCGCCGCAATGGTACGACATTGCCTGTGCGTCTGTTGCACCGTGCAGCGCGCTTGGCCGATGGCGAACTCGGCGAAACCCGCACGTTGGTCCTCGATCGCTCCAGTGCCCCAGACAATGAAGAAGCGCTACGTGCCGCTGAAGTGCGCTTCTCGCGCTTCTTCAACGATACGCCATTCGCGATTGCGACGCTTGATGGGGAAGGGCGGATTGTCCGTACTAATGCCCCGTTTAGCCGTATCTTCCAGTGGTCAGGGGAAGCGCAAAGTCTGGAACTGCATCCAGTCGTGGACTTGGTCGATGGCTCCAGCCGCGACAAGCTGGTGAAGGCCATTGCTGACGCTATGTCGGGGCGGTCGGCTGTCGAGCCTGTAGATGCGACGCTTAATATGGAAGGCGATCACGCGGTTCGCCTTTATATCTCGGCGTCGGAACTCAGTGCTGGTTCGCCTGAACAGGTAAATGTCTACGCGCTTGATATGACGGATCAGCGCAAGCTCGAAGCGCAGTTTGCGCAGAGCCAGAAGATGCAAGCGATTGGTCAGTTGGCAGGCGGCATTGCCCACGATTTCAACAATCTCCTCACAGCCATTATCGGCTTCTCCGATCTCCTCTTGCTTAAGCACAAGTTGGGCGATCCGTCCTTTAATGAGCTGATGCAGATCAAGCAGAACGCTAACCGCGCGGCCGGTCTTACCCGGCAGCTCTTGGCTTTCTCGCGCCGCCAGACCCTGCGGCCACAAGTACTTGAACTGCCGCTGATCGTTGATGATTTGACGGTGCTGTTGAAGCGCATGATTGGCGAAAAGAACCAGCTGGCCGTTGATCACGGCCGTGATATTTGGCCGGTTCGCGCTGACGTGGTGCAGCTAGAGCAGGTTATCATCAACCTCGTCGTTAACGCCCGTGACGCTATGCCAAATGGTGGCTCGATCACCATTCGCACTAGCAATGTGGGCGAGATCGACGTTGTTTCCATGCGTCATGAAGGGATGCCAGCAGCCGATTACGTGCTCATCGAGGTGGAAGATACCGGTACCGGTATGAGCCCGGAGATCTTGCAGAAGATTTTCGATCCTTTCTTCACCACCAAGGAATTGGGCAAAGGCACCGGGCTTGGCCTGTCGACCGTTTACGGCATCGTCAAACAGACCGAAGGTTTTATCTATCCGGTTTCAACTGTCGGCGTGGGCACAACTTTCAAGATCTTCCTGCCGCGTCATGTACCGACGATTGAAGAAGTGCAGAAGGCAGCTATTGCGGCTGCCGTGCCAGCAAAGGACCTTACCGGTCACGAGCGTATTCTGCTCGTGGAAGACGAAGAAAGCGTCCGTGCCTTCTCCGCTCGCGCGCTGCGCGCCACCGGCTATGAAGTGCTCGAAGCCGATAGCGGTGAAGAGGCGATCTGGGTACTCGAAGATCACAACTATGAGGTCGATCTGATCATCTCTGATG
Source organism: Devosia sp. MC532 (assembly GCF_016461625.1). Taxonomy (NCBI): domain Bacteria; kingdom Pseudomonadati; phylum Pseudomonadota; class Alphaproteobacteria; order Hyphomicrobiales; family Devosiaceae; genus Devosia; species Devosia sp. MC532. The sequence goes on from NZ_JAEMNZ010000002.1 coordinate 323,738, forward strand.
TGGTGATGCCGGAAATGGACGGTCCGACTATGCTCAAATCGATCCGTGGTAAGATCAAGAATCTGAAGATCATCTTCGTCTCTGGCTATGCTGAGGAAAGCGTACGACGCGATATTGAGGACGATCAGAGCGTCGACTTCCTGCCTAAGCCTTATTCGCTCGACGACATCAATTCTAAGGTCAAGGAAGTCCTGCAGCGCCAGGACAAGCCGAATTGATCTGTGTTGTCTGAACAAAAAAAGCCCGCTTCACGAGAAGCGGGCTTTTTATTGCGCGGGTGTGGGGATCAGTAGAGCCCCAAAACTTTCACGTCCTTGTCGGCATCGATAGCAACTCCATTGCGGAGCGGTAAGCCAAACTGGGTCTCTTCGATTTCGAAGACGTCGCCGGGTTGGGTCAAAATCCCATCAGCGAAGCTAAGCGTTGCTGTCCCAAACATATGCACATGCACATCGCCTGGCTGGCAGAACAGATCGTATTTGAAGTGGTGGTATTCTAGATTGGCTATGGTGTGGCTCATATTGTCCTCGCCGGAGAGGAACGGTTTTTGCCATAGCACTTCGCCATTACGCAGGATGCGCGAGGTGCCCTCCACGTGCTTCGGTAAATCACCGACACGGATTTCAGGGCCAAATGAACACCAGCGCAGTTTCGAATGTGCGAGGTACAAATAGTTGATGCGCTCGGTGACATGGTCAGAAAACTCATTGGCCACAGCAAAGCCGATGCGGCGCGGATTGCCATCCGCATCGATCACGTAAATGCCGGCCATCTCCGGCTCTTCACCAGCGTCGAGGGCAAAGCTTGGGGACGGGATTGGCTGGCCGGGCCTCGCAACGATATTGCCATTGCCCTTGTAGAACCACTCCGGCTGGACGCCACGCTCACCGTCTTTCGGTTTGCCGTTCTCAAGTCCCATACGGAACATTTTCATGCTGTCGGTCAGCTCTTCGACAGGCTTTGAACCATTTGCCTTGTGCATAGCGTCGCGGGTTGCTGCCGAACCAAGGTGGGTTAGGCCCGTTCCGGTAACATGCAAATGGGCGGCATCGGGGTGGTCAATGGGCGAAAGCAAGCGTCCTGCGGCGGCGAGTTCTGCCTTGTCGACAGTCTCACCAAGACCCACAGCCTTCACCACTGCAGGGATGCCACCTTCGGTCAAAAAAGCCTTCTGCGCCAAAGCGTAGACGCTCGTGATCTCGTTGAGGCGTCTCGTGACGCCCTCGAGCGTTACGCCCACCGCGCGCGTGTTGTTGTCGTCCAAATATTGTATGAGATGCATATCAGTCCTCGGCTGCGCTTCCCCTGAGCGGGGGCATAAAACCCAAGCTTTTGGCAGCTGTCTAGCCATAAATCATACTTTTTAAAGTGACGCGACAGGCGCAGCAGAATCGCGGCAATTGGGCCCTGAACAGGCTGTCTTTCAAAAGTCTGGCTTTGTTCTCATTTTCGGCCTTGACTGAACGGGTACAAAATGAGAACAAATGCGATACAGATATCGCACATTGGCTAGATCCTCTCGTTGCAGTGACTTCGAGAGCGTGAAATAAGGAGACAGCATTATGGCAGCTTCGTCGCTTCGCGTTGTTGAAGGTGGATCTATGGACAAGGACAAGGCTCTTGCGGCCGCGCTGAGCCAAATCGAACGTAATTTCGGTAAAGGCTCAATCATGCGCTTGGGTGAAAACCAGGCGATTGAAGTTGAAGCTATTTCAACCGGTTCGCTGGGTCTCGACATCGCGCTGGGCATTGGTGGTCTGCCAAAGGGCCGTATTGTCGAGATTTTTGGTCCGGAAAGCTCCGGTAAGACTACATTGGCGCTGCATGTTATCGCGGAGGCCCAGCGTAAGGGCGGAATCTGCGCGTTTGTGGACGCCGAGCACGCACTTGATCCGGTCTACGCTCGTAAGCTTGGCGTGAATATCGACGACCTGTTGATTTCGCAGCCGGATACTGGCGAGCAGGCGCTTGAAATCACGGACACCTTGGTGCGCTCGGGCGCGATCGACGTGCTCGTCATCGACTCGGTTGCGGCTCTCACCCCTCGCGCTGAACTTGAGGGCGAAATGGGCGATAGCCTGCCGGGCCAGCAGGCGCGTCTGATGAGCCAGGCCATGCGTAAGCTGACCTCGTCGATTTCGAAGTCGAAGTGTCTGGTCATCTTCATCAACCAGATCCGTATGAAGATCGGTGTGATGTATGGTTCGCCAGAAACCACCACAGGCGGTAACGCGCTAAAGTTCTATGCGTCGGTTCGCTTGGACATCCGTCGTATCGGTGCTCTCAAGGATCGCGAAGAGATCGTTGGTAACCAGACCCGCGTCAAGGTGGTCAAGAACAAGCTTGCACCGCCGTTCCGTCAGGTTGAATTCGACATCATGTATGGCGAAGGCATTTCCAAGACTGGTGAATTGCTCGATCTGGGTGTGAAGTCCGGCATCGTCGATAAGGCGGGCGCTTGGTTCTCTTGGGAAAGTCAGCGTCTGGGGCAGGGGCGTGAAAATGCCCGACAGTTCCTCAAGGATAATCCAGAAGTCGCCAACACCATCGAACAGGGTGTGCGCGAAAGCTCCGGCCTCCTCGGTGAAGTGCTCTTGGTGGCGGCCGGCGAAGACGACGCAGGTAGCGAAGACTAAGATTGAAATGGATTGCACTACCCCCGCTTCGGCGGGGGTTTTTGTTTTCCGGGGGGACGCTTTAGGTCAAATAATTGACAAAGCCGTCACAGCGCTTGGGGCAAATGCGCCACTTGCTGAAAACTCGCCGGTTTTTCCCCGTCCAACGCTGGACACACAACGAGCCATCACGATAAATAGCCCCCAAATTTTCCTACTCGGGCGTCACTGCGCCCGCTCGCCATGAAAGCCTGTGTATGACCAGCGTAAACGATCTTCGTTCGAGCTTTGTCGACTACTTTGCACGCAATGGCCACGAAGCCGTTGCCTCGAGCCCGCTCGTCCCGCGCAATGACCCGACGTTGATGTTTACCAATGCGGGCATGGTCCAGTTCAAGAACGTCTTCACCGGCGTTGAAAAGCGTCCTTACTCGACCGCAACGACGGCGCAGAAGTGCGTACGCGCTGGCGGTAAGCACAACGATCTGGACAATGTGGGCTTTACCGCTCGCCACCACACTTTCTTTGAAATGCTCGGCAACTTCTCGTTTGGCGATTATTTCAAGTCGGACGCGATTGAACTGGCCTGGAACCTCCTCACCAAGGACTGGGCTCTTCCAAAAGACAAGCTGATGGTCACCGTCTATCAGGACGATGATGAGGCTATGGAGCTTTGGAAGAAGATTGCTGGTCTTTCTGAAGATCGCATTGTTCGCCTCGGCGCCAAGTCCAACTTCTGGCAGATGGGCGATACCGGCCCTTGCGGTCCGTGCTCGGAAATCTTCTATGACCACGGCGATAAGGTCTGGGGCGGCCCTCCGGGTTCTCCTGATGAAGATGGCGATCGTTGGATCGAAATCTGGAACCTTGTTTTCATGCAGTTCGAACAGCATGCCGATGGTTCGCGTACTGGCCTGCCACGCCCGTCCATCGATACCGGCATGGGTCTTGAACGTATCGCTGCAGTGATGCAGGGGGTTCACAACAATTACGATATCGACCTGTTCAAGGCGCTGATCTCGTCTGCCGCTCACGCAACCAATTCCGACATCAACGGTCCGGGCAATCGCTCGCTGCGCGTAATTGCCGACCACTTGCGTTCGATGAGCTTCCTCATTGCTGAGGGCGTTCTGCCATCCAACGAAGGCCGTGGCTATGTTTTGCGCCGCATCATGCGCCGTGCGATGCGTCATGCGACCCTTCTGGGTGCTAACGAGCCAGTGATCCACAAGTTGGTTCCAACTCTCGTGCGCGAAATGGGTCAGGCGTATCCAGAACTAAGTCGTGGCGAAGCTATGATCGCGGAAACCGTCCGTCTTGAAGAAGGCCGCTTCCTCAAGACCCTTGGCCGTGGCCTGCAGATTCTCGAAGCCGAAACCGCTTCGCTGGGCGAAGGCGACGTTCTCGCTGGCGCGACCGCGTTCAAGCTCTACGACACCTACGGGTTCCCACTCGATCTGACCGAAGACGCACTGCGTTCGCGTTCGATCACTGTTGACCAAGCAGGCTTTGATGCCGCTATGGCGCAGCAGAAGGCTGAAGCGCGCAAGAACTGGGCTGGTTCGGGCGAAGCGGGCACCGACACCGTTTGGTTCGGTCTTGCGGACAAGCTCGGCCCGACCGAATTCCTCGGCTACGAAACCGAAACCGCTGAAGCTGAGATCAATGTCATCTTGGTCGATGGCAAGGAAGTCACTCAACTCTCCGCTGGTCAGGACGGCATTGTCGTCGTCAATCAGACACCGTTCTATGGCGAAAGCGGCGGTCAGGTCGGCGATAGCGGCGTGATCAAGGCTGATGGCGTTACTGCCATTGTCACCGATACCAACAAGTATCAGGGCGTCTTCGCGCACCGTGTCTCCGTCAAGGAGGGGGCGCTGAAGGTCGGTCAGGCTGTTGAGCTGGTTGTCGATCACACACGTCGTTCGGCGATCCGTTCGAACCACTCCGCGACCCACTTGCTGCACGAAGCGCTCCGCCTCGTTCTCGGTGATCACGTTGCGCAGAAGGGCTCGATGGTTTCGGCCGATCGTCTGCGCTTTGACTTCGTCCACACCAAGCCAATGACCCCACAGGAATTGGCAGAAGTTGAAGACATCGCCAACGCGATCATTCTCCAGAACACCCCAGTTGAAACACGCCTAATGGGCGTGGAAGAAGCCAAGGAATCTGGCGCGCGTGCTTTGTTCGGCGAAAAGTATGGCGACGAAGTTCGCGTTGTTTCAATGGGTGAGCCAACCGGTAACAGTGTTGGCTGGTCCGTTGAACTGTGTGGCGGTACGCATGTGAAGCGTACTGGCGATATCGGTCTGGTGTCGATTGTGTCGGAAGGCGCAGTTGCTGCTGGTGTCCGTCGCGTTGAAGCACTCACCGGCACATCAGCTCGTCATCGTGGCAACACCAATATCCAGCTGGTTTCCTCGGCGGCCGGTCTCCTGCGTTCGGGAACCCACGAGGTTCTTGATCGCATTGAAGCGCTGCAGAACCAGCTTAAGAGTGCTGAAAAGGCTCTTGCTGATGCCCGTCAGAAGTTGGCGCTCGGCGGCAGCGGCGAGGGTGGCGGCGCGACGGAAACAGTCAACGGCGTGACCTTCGTTGGTCGCGTGGTTGAAGGCATTGCGGCTAAAGACATCAAGTCGGTCGTTGACGCTGAGAAGAAGCGTATTGGTTCCGGCGTCGTTGTCGTTGTCCTCAAGGGTGAAGACGGCAAGGGCACTGTGGCTATTGGCGTCAGCGACGACCTTACCGCCAAGTACGCAGCAGGCACACTGATCAAGTCCGCTACAGTTGCTCTCGGCGGTCAGGGCGGTGGCGGTCGTCCAGATATGGCTCAGGGTGGTGGTCCAGACGCCTCCAAGGCTGAAGACGCTGTGGCAGCGATCCGCGCGCTGCTCTAAGCGCGTCCGCTCGATATACAAAAGCCCCGTCGTGAGACGGGGCTTTTTTTATGGCTATTGGCCGGTACGAAAGAAGAAGATGCGGGGCTTCCAGCGGATCGGTCTGCGGTCGCTGATGACGTTGAGTAGGCCTGCAATCACCACGATCACCATGCCGATAATAGCGACCCAATCCGGGTATTCGCCAAAGAAGAGTGCCCCAAATAGGATAGCCCAGATGAGCTGGCTGTATTGGACAGGGGCCACGATGTTTGCGGGTGTGACCTTCGTGGCTGCAATGACAAGTAGCCCGCCGAGCCCTCCGAGCAGGCCAATGCTGAGGAAGATCAGCATCTGTTCCCACGTTGGTATGACGAAGGTTGGGATCATCAACAAGCCATTGATGATCGCCGAATAGAGCACTTGCAGCCCGACAATGCTAACGCGCCGCTCGCGGGGCGCCACATGGCGCAGAATGATGGTGGTGATCGAGCCAAGGAAGGCGCCGAACATCATAATGTAGTGGCCGGGTAGGACTTCACGCACGCCCGGGCGGATGACCAATACAACACCCAAGAAACACAGGACCAGCAGCAGCCAGCGCTGGATGGTGACGTGTTCCTTGAGAAACACCACTGAAAGTACGGTGACGAATACAGGTGTGGTGAAGCCGATCGCATAGACGTCGGCAAAGGGAATATGCGTGAAAGCGTAGACTACGCAGGCGCTCCCCGTAATTGCCGTCGCGCAGCGGAGGTGCAAGAGCCAAGGGTGGTGGAGCTTGTATATGTCGCGAAAACGCTCGCCGTCTTTGCGGAGCATCAAAGGGATGATGGAGAATATGGCCGTAAAAAACGCGACTTCAAAGACAGATATGCCAGAGCCGATCACTTTGATCAGAGCGTCGCTCATAGAGAAAACGGCGTAGGCGACAAACGCAAGTAGGACGCCGATAGGCATCAGGATCACTCAGTGAAAAAGGGAGATTCGTTAGGAGAAACTACCATACGAGCGAAATCTTACTCCGTCACTCACGGAGTGCGCCGCTTTGTATGAATTTTCAAGAAGGTGATGAAGACAGGGGGTGGTTACGTCGCTTCAGGATGTGAAAATTATTAAACGACAGTTGTTTAATTTCTTCGTCGTTGGTTTGGCTCAATTCCAAATTGCATTTGTGCGTTACTTTATTGGCCTCTGTTATGGGTTAGTTTGACTTGTGATGGCGTGATCTATTGCTATCAGTTTAGTTGTTTGCCTATTTTCGTCTCTGGGTGCGAAGCATAGTGCAGGGCTGGTTTCGGTTCTGCCTCGTGAGGAGAGCCTAGATTGAACTTGATTAAACTCTTTTCCGGAGCTTGCGTCGCTCTGGCTATGGTTGTTCCGGTAACGTCCGCGGAACAGGCCATTATTGTTTTGGACGGGTCCGGATCAATGTGGGCCCAAGTCGATGGAACGCCCAGAATTGGCATTGCTCGCGATACGTTGAGCGAAGTGCTGTCCACCCTGCCGAGTGAATTAGAGCTCGGTCTTATGGCCTATGGTCACCGCGAAAAGGGAAACTGCGGCGATATCGAGTTGCTGGTGGCGCCTGCGTCTGGGACAGCTGCGGCAATCAATGCAGCTGCAGCGAAAATAAACCCTAAGGGCATGACGCCACTCAGTGATGCTGTGCGTTTGGCGGCGGAGGAACTGCGCTACACAGAGGATGCCGCAACGGTCATTCTCATTACTGACGGGTTGGAGACTTGCGAGGTTGATCCCTGTGCGCTGGGCAATGAGTTAGAAGCGCAAGGCGTCAATTTCACCACCCACGTTCTGGGTTTTGGTTTGACAGATGAGGAAGGGCGACAAGTCGCCTGCCTCGCGGAGAACACCGGCGGCAAGTATTTCTCGGCTGATGATGGGGCAGGGCTGGTTGATGCGCTCGGCACCGCCGTAGCCGAAGTCGCCCAAGCTCCAGAACCCGAACCAGCACCTGAACCTGCCCCAGTGGAACATGAGTTTAATCTGGTGCCGCAGGCCGTATTGGCCGAGGGCGTGCCTTATCATAATGAATTGGGCCAATTGGTCTGGGAGGTGCACGCAGTCGCTGCAACCGGTGTCGGTGAGCGTTTGCAAACCGAATATGACTCAGGGGCCAAGTTCAACGTTGAGCCCGGTGATTACTATCTGCGCGCCACTTTGGGCGGGGCGACGGTCGAGCAGAAAATCAGTGTCGGCGACGGTGAGTTGGCCGAACCGGTGGTCAATCTGAATGCCGGTTTGGTGAAGGTCCGAGCCGTAACCTCGGAAGGTGAGACGCCCAATAGCAATACCCAGATCCGCATCTCCTATGGTGATGACAGGTCTATTGAGTTCGGCGAAGGCATTTTCCGGCTTCCAGCAGGACCGCTGGAGATGGAGGTGACCCATGACACCGTCACCTATACCGAAGAGTTTTCTCTCACTGCGGGTGAAATATTAGAGAAGGACATCAATCTCCACGCGGGCTTTATGGAGGCGACGGCGATCTATGCCGAAGGCGTGGATGTGACCAGCAATCAGCTGCGGTATGGTTTGATGTCGGCCCGTAAATCCATCGACGGACGCCGTGAAGAAATCGACGTGGAATACGATACGTCGGCTAAATTTTACGCAGCGCCAGGGGATTATATCCTCAAAACTGACTTTGAAGCTGTCAGCGTTGAGACCCCTATTACCATAGTCGATGGTGAGCGGCTGGACCTTGTGGTCAATCTCAATGCCGGGGTTGCGGCTTTCACTGCGCCGGGCGTAGAGCGCATGGCCATTTATGAAGCCGGGCTAGGTATCGATGGCACGCGCCGTGAGGTCACTACCAAGTATGACGTCGAATGGCAGTACGCTTTTGCCGAGGGCGACTATGTTGCCGTGGGGCAGTTTGCCGACGACGTAGAATATGAGGTGCCGTTCACGGTTATCGCTGGTGAGCGTGTGGAGGTGGAAGTGTCTGAAGCTGCCGCCGCTGCTGCCGGTATCGCCGCTGATCAGCCAGCGTCGTCTGCCCCTGCCGCTGAGCCTACAGAGGGCAAGAAAAAGACGAAATAGAGTGGTCGGTTTCAATCTGAGGAGGGCGCCCAATGGGCGCCCTTTTTGTTTTCTGTGTGAGTGGATTAGGACGGCAGTCGAGGCCCGTTTTGGTGTTCGACCGTGCTTTAGTGAGGCCACAGGGGTCTTGGGCAGGGTGGCGTTTGTAGCGGTTGGTTCGCAGGACATGGTGGTGTGCCGGCGTAGCCTTTGGACGGTGTAAGTCTTTGGTTCTACGAATAAAAAACGGCGCCACAGGGGCGCCGTTTCTTTGATTTTGTATTGGAAGGGATTAGGTCTTAGCCATTGCCTTCTGCAGGTTTTCGTCGATCGCATCGAGGAAGCCGAGGGTCGAGAGCCATGGCTGATCTGGACCAACGAGTAAGGACAAGTCCTTAGTCATTTTTCCTTCTTCGATGGTGTCGACAACCACCTTTTCCAGAGTCAGCGCGAACTTGGCGAGTTCTGCGTTGTCATCGAGCTTGGCGCGGTGCGCGAGGCCACGGGTCCAAGCGAAGATTGACGCGGTCGAGTTCGTGGAGGTTTCCTTGCCCTGCTGGTGCTGGCGGTAGTGACGGGTCACGGTGCCGTGGGCAGCTTCTGCTTCAACAATCTTACCATCTGGCGTGGCCAGAACCGAGGTCATCAGGCCGAGCGAACCAAAGCCCTGTGCGACGATGTCGGACTGCACGTCGCCGTCGTAGTTCTTACAAGCCCAAACATAGCCACCGGACCACTTGAGGGCGGAGGCGACCATGTCGTCGATCAGGCGGTGTTCATACCAGATCTTGGCTTCTTCAAACTTCTGCTTGAATTCGGCGTCGTAGATTTCCTGGAAGATATCCTTGAAGCGACCGTCATAGGCCTTGAGGATGGTGTTCTTGGTCGAGAGGTAGACCGGAACGCCACGGGCGAGACCATAGTTGAAGCTCGAGTAAGCGAAATCGCGGATCGAGTCGTCGAGGTTGTACATGGCCATAGCAACGCCAGAACCCGGAGCCTGGAAGACTTCGTGCTCGATGACGGTGCCGTCTTCGCCCGCGAACTTGATGGTCAGCGTGCCCTTGCCTGGGAAGGTGAAGTCGGTGGCGCGGTACTGATCGCCGAAGGCGTGACGGCCAACGATGATTGGCTGGGTCCAGCCTGGAACGAGGCGTGGCACGTTCTTGCAGATGATTGGTTCGCGGAAGATAACGCCGCCCAAGATGTTGCGGATGGTGCCGTTTGGCGACTTCCACATTTTCTTGAGCCCAAATTCTTCGACGCGCTGCTCGTCTGGGGTGATGGTCGCGCACTTGATGCCAACGCCGTGCTTCTTGATCGCGTTTGCAGCGTCAATGGTCACCTGATCGTTGGTGGCGTCGCGGTTTTCGACCGACAGATCGTAATATTCGATGTCGAGGTCGAGGTAGGGATGAATGAGCTTGTCTTTAATGGCCTGCCAGATGATGCGGGTCATTTCATCGCCGTCGAGGTCGACGACCGGGTTGGCGACTTTGATCTTGCTCATCGAAAACTCCCTTAAAAGCATGATAGCGGCATCTTAGCCGCGCGTGAGTAAGCCGTATAACATCGGCCAAAGAAAGAGCAAAGTTAGGCTCGGCAAGGGGGCATGCCGAGAAGTCTGTGTTCACTTCGGCGGAAGAATTTGGACTGAGGCGAGGCCCGTTTGTAACCAGAAGGCCAGCGTTTCCTCGTCTTCCAGCACATCGCCGGACACCAGAACGAAGCCGCCCATGGTGCGTCCGGTCATTTCCATGAGCGAGGTGCCTGCGTGTTTGAGCGCTGTTTCCATTCCGCTTTTTCCGACGCGGACGAGTATATTACCCTCTTTTCCGACCCAAAGCGCCATGTGGCCACGGACCATAAGGGCGGTGCCGCCGAACATTTTCTTGGTCGAGTAGACAAGGCTTGGCGGAATGATTGCGTCCAAGCGGTCGAGTAGCTCTTGCATGGCCATGCTCATGGCGCAGCTTTCTCGGGATAGGTTTCGTGGATGTGGAGGCCTTCTGGTAACCAGTCCCAAGGCTGGCGGCTGCGCCCGAAGAGTAGTTGTTTGGGCTTAAACCACTGATTATTGCCTGCGAAAATACCGACAGGTAGGATGCTGACGCCCGGAGCGCGAGAACTTTGAGCGTGGAGCGTGGTGCCGCACATCGGGCAGAAGTGGCGCGTGAACCGCGCGCCTGAGGCGGCGTCACGGGTATAGGGCTTGGTTTCGCCGGTGAAGGAAATATCGTCTGCTGCCAAGAGCGCTATGCTGCTATGGCCGGTGCCAGTGACTGTCTGACAGTTAAGACAGGCACAGGTGAACATGGAAAGGATGCGACCGCTCGCCCTGACCGTGACAGCCCCGCAGTCGCAGCGTCCATTGGCTTCTACTATGGCATTATGCTGTACATCTTGTGGCATCTGGATAGGCTTGCATTTGGCATTCCGTGGCGCAAGGGGCCAAAAGTGCCAAATGTTTTGAGCAGTGGGAAGGCGCCAATGGCGTGATAAAGCTCATGGATTTTCACCTACACTCGCCTCTTGAGACTGAGCGTTTGGTTTTGCGACATTTTTCGCGCCGGGACGCTGACGCAATGTTTGCGTATCGCGGACGTGAGGACGTGGCGCAGTATCTGATGGATGAGGCGCTGACCCGCGAAGAATGCGCGCTGGCCATCCAGCAGAGGATAAATCATGTGCATTTGGATAAGGTCGATAGTCGGCTGACGCTGGCGGTCGAGACACGCGATGGGACCCTAGTGGGGGAGGTGTGTCTTATCCTGCGTAATGTTGAAGCGCGTCAGGGAGAAATTGGCTGGATTTTCCATCCAGATCATCAGGGCAAGGGCTACGCCAGCGAAGCGTGCCGTGTGCTGTTGGCTCTCGCCTTTCAAAGCGCCGAACTGCACCGCGTTTTTGCCCGTTGCGATGCTGCTAACACCCCATCGTGGCGTTTGATGGAGCGCTTGGGGATGCGGAAGGAAGCCCATTTCATCGAGCACGGCTTGTTCAAAGGGCGCTGGGATGAAGAACTGTACTACGCCATGCTGAGCCGTGAGTGGGTCGCGCAAAATCAAGGCTCTAAGACGCTATTATAGGAGACAATATTTCGGGAACCGCGAGCACCTCACGCCGTTCAACGGGCAAGTGCTGATATTTCACTCAACTGAAAGGGACCCGAGGATGTCGACTTTGCGTTTTCCGATTGAAACTGCTCATCTGATCTTACGCCCCTTTGAGCGCGCGGACGTGAAGGCCGTGTCGCGCTATCACGCTCTGCCAACGCTTGCCCGCTATTTGGAGCGTCCGTCTCGATATGCGGGAGACGAGGCCGACGCGGTCGAGCTGATGCGTAAGCAAACCGATCTGGTGCGGCCCGGTGATGTGCTCACCCTAGCGCTGTGCCGCAAGGGTGATGAACGGCTGATCGGGCAGGTTAGCTTGCGTTGGTATGATGCCATGGCGCGTCAGGGCGAAATGACATTTGCGATTGAGCCGACCATGAGTGGGCAAGGTTATTTGACGCAGGCTTTGTCGACCATGTTCGAATTGGGGTTCGACCATTTCAATATGCATCGTATCGTGGTGCGCAGTGATGCACGGTCCCACAACACCGTGAAATTGCTGCAGAAACTGGGTATGCGCCTCGAAGCGCATTACCGTGAGCACGCTCTTTATCAAGGCGATTGGGACGAAGAAATGCACTTCGCACTGCTCGACCGCGATTGGCGTCCGGCTACAAAAATCGTGCAATTACCGGTGCGTGGCCGCGTCGCTTGATTTGCCCCTAGCCAGCAATTGCGATATGCCGCCCAGACTTTCTAGGATGGGCGGCACATGGCAGGCACGGACAGTTCTCAACCGATCAACTACGCACCAACTCCGGCGATCATTTTGTGTGAGCCTCAGTTGGGAGAAAACATCGGTTCGGCCGCGCGTGCCATGGCCAATTTCGGCTTGTGGGACTTGCGCCTTGTCCGCCCCCGCGATGGCTGGCCCAATGAAAAGGCTATTGCTGCGGCGTCGAAGGCTGACCACGTGCTGGAACGCGTGACGGTTTATGAAACTCTCGAAGAAGCTATTGCCGATTTGACGCTGGTCTATGCGACCACTGCGCGTTCGCGCGATATGCAAAAAGAAGTCTATGGGCCGGAAGAAGCGTCAGCGACCATGGCGACCCATATTCGCAAGGGCGAAAAGGTCGGCTTGCTGTTTGGCCGTGAGCGTTGGGGACTGCTCAATGATGAAGTCGCGCTGGCTGACGCCATTGTGACGCTGCCGGTTGAAGCGGCTTTTGCCTCCCTCAACATTGCCCAAGCTGTCTTGCTGATGAGCTATGAGTTTCGTCGCACCAGCGAAGAAGGCAAAGCCCTGCCATTTGGCGATGGGCTGCATGAGCCTGCGCCACGCAACGAACTGGTGGGGCTGATGGAACATCTGGAAACCGTTTTGGAAGGGTCGGGGTTCTTCACCGCGCCTGACAAAAAGCCCAGCGTGATCACCAATCTGCGTACGGCGCTGACGCGTGGTCGCTTTACGAGCCAAGAAATCCGCACCTTGCGGGGCGTGATCTCTTCCATTGATCGTCGCCATGAGCGGCCGAACCCCAATCGGCAGAAGTCGCAGAAAGACGAGTGAGCTAGAGTTCTCGCTCTATTTGGTCTTTGACGGCGTGGAGGCAAAGTGCGATGCAGTGTACTCATGAGTACGCACGCCCCCTCTGAGCCGTCCAAGCTGGCTTTTACTTATATCGGTTTCCGCTTTTTCTGGCTGACGACATTGCTCGTCAGCTTTTCCGTTCAGATCATGTCGGTCTCGATTGCGTGGCACATTTATGATGTGACGGGCAATGCGTTGCTGCTTGTGCTTGTCGGGCTGGCGCTGTTTTTGCCGGCGCTGGTTTTGATGCTGGTGACCGGGCTGACGGCGGACCGGTTTAGTCGACGCCGTATCATGGCCATTTGTTTGGCTGTTGAGCTCTTATGCGCACTGAGCTTTTTGGTGCTGACAGGGGGAAACAGCGACGAGGTCTGGCCGATGTTCGTTGTGCTGGTGTTTTTGGGCACGGCGCGGGCGTTCTGGGGACCGGCGGCGCAGTCTCTGGCGCCGAACCTTGTACCATCTGAGGCGCTCTCGAACGCGATCACCGTCAACGCTTCGGCTTGGCAATTCGCCTCCATCACCGGACCAGCCTTGGGGGGCCTGCTCTATGGGATGGGGCCGGCCTTCGCGTTCGGGACCGCGGCCCTGCTTTTGGCCGGTGGTATGATCACTGTGATGCTGATCCCCAAGCCTGCGCAGCATAAGGCAGGGCAGGCGACGAGCCTTGAGACCATTTTCGGCGGCTTTCGCTACATATTTTCGAACAAGGTCGTGTTGGGCGCGATCTCGCTCGATATGTTCGCGGTGTTGATGGGCGGGGCCTATGCGCTGCTGCCGATCTATACCAAGGATATTTTGCATGCGGGCCCAGTGGAGCTGGGGTTGCTGCGCGCGTCGCCGGGGATCGGGGCCATTGCCATGGCGCTCTACCTCACGCGGTTCCCGATCCGTGATCATGCCGGGAAGTTGCTGTTTTTGTTTGTTGGGCTGTTTGGCCTGTTTACGGTGATTTTTGGTCTGTCTTCGACCGTGTGGCTTTCGATCCCGGCTCTCATATTGGTCGGAGCCTCGGACATGGTCAGCGTGACCATTCGCGAAACCATCATGCAGCTGTGGACGCCCGAAGAGGTGCGTGGTCGCGTCAATGCCGTGAATTCGGTGTTTATCGGTGCGTCCAATGAGCTGGGCGAGTTCCGGGCCGGGACTGTGGCGCATTTCATTGGGGCTGTGCCAGCGGTGGTGATCGGCGGGTTTGGGGCCATGGCAATTGCCGTGATCTGGAGCCGGGTCTTTCCGCAATTGCGTGAGCAGCGCCAGATCAACAAGCGCATGGTGTAACATGAGTGCGAAAAGCGACGGCGCGGGCGGAAGATTGCCGCGTTTTCCGGCGCTTTGGGTTGACTCTTGGGGAGTCGGTCAATAAACACCGGCTCACCTATCCCGCCCTTCGGGGCTATAGGCGCACCCGGGATTCTCGCAAGGGAGTCTGTCGGCCTTGTGCAAGCAAGGCAAAGGAGGGCGCGAAACCTTCAACTCTCTACGAGAAGGATACGCGATGTCGAAGCGTCATTCCGTTAAGTACAAGATCGATCGTCGTCTTGGCGAAAACATCTGGGGCCGCCCAAAGTCCCCGCTGAACACCCGTGCATATGGCCCAGGCCAGCATGGTCAGCGTCGCAAGGGCAAGCTCTCCGACTACGGCCTACAGCTCCGCGCTAAGCAGAAGCTCAAGGGCTACTACGCTTCCATCACCGAAAAGGGCTTCCGTCGTCTTTATGACGAAGCAGCTCGTCGCAAGGGCGATACCGGTGAAAACCTAATCGGTCTGCTGGAAAGCCGTCTGGACGCGATCGTGTATCGCGCGAAGTTCGTTGCTACTCCATTCGCAGCTCGTCAGTTCGTGAACCACGGCCACATTCTGGTCAACGGTAAGCGCGTCAACATTCCTTCCTACCAGGTCAAGGTTGGTGACAAGATCGAAGTTCGTGAGCGCTCCAAGCAGCTCACCGTTCTGCTCGAAGCTGTTCAGCTTGCTGAACGCGACGTTCCAGATTACGTCGATGTTGACCACCACAAGATGACTGCGACCTACGTGCGCGTTCCGGCTCTGTCGGACGTTCCGTATCCAGTTCAGATGGAACCAAACCTGGTCGTCGAATTCTACTCGCGTTAATCCGCGTTTCGAATTTTTCGATACGGAAAGGGTCGCTCTTCGGAGCGGCCCTTTTTTGTTTTTTTGGTGCGTGCGTTTACCCCCACCTAGCCTCCCCCTGAGGAGGGACTGTTCATTTGGGACTCCTTATGAGGTGTCTGTTGAAGAACAAATTGAGCGTAATCTCGAGCATCTGCATTGTTTTGGAGACGCGCTTTGTCCGCCGATTGAACCGCGCAAGATTGTCCCTGATTGAGGAATTTGAGGACTCAATCAGGTGGGTTTGCGCCTTTGTTTCCAGGTGTGGCACGGTCACGCCATTGCGCTTGAAAGCGAGTGCGTAACAAGAGTTGGCATCGGTAAAGATGGCCCCGATCTCACCCACAGCCTGCAGGGCCAAGCGGTAGGCCGTGATCGCACTTTCTACGCCTTTGTCACCGATGTGGTGGGCAACAACGCGGCGCTGTCTTCGGCTATAAACGGTCCAGATAACCGCTCGCTGCTGTTTTTTTGGACGTAGGTATAG